>DUCD01000126.1:15560-31850 GCA_012959985.1 Verrucomicrobiales bacterium
ATTAGGTTAAGGATTTTCCGAAGGTTTATTAACACCGTCATCCCTGAAGCTGGCCGCGCCGAGGCCGGAATAGGGAAGAAATGTATGCTGATTTCAATGATCCGGGGTCGACGCCCCCAGCTTCAGGGGCACCTGAATCCTTAACCTAATGCCAACTTTAAATTCCGTTCTACTGTGGCTTCAGCACCCGTGCGAGCCTACAGATACCGAATAAAACTGAAGGGAGGGAGAGCGTCCCCGCGAGCCGAAAAATAGGTAGGCAGAAAAGTAGCCCACTCGTGTTTGTCATCCTTTCCATGTAGGAAGGAATCCATGAATGGCTCGCGAGGACGCTCTCCCTCCCAGGTCTATTAATCGCACCCGCATGAAGGGTGTTTTAAGCCTTTGTCCTTGTCTCCGTGCCCCCGCATCGCTAGGGTCGAAATCGAACAGGGGAATTTATTCCCTCCCGGATCGTCTCAAATTTACACGAATTGCAAAATAACAAGAGAATGAAAATGTCAATGAAACCCATTTATGGATTTACGGTTGCTGCCCTTACACTACTGCTAGCCGCCGCAGGGTGCCAATGCCCCGTTGGTGGGGCGTCAGAAGAAAAATTGAACGCGTTGACCAGCGAAGAAGAAGCAGCCGGTTGGGAGTTGTTGTTCAACGGCACAAACCTCGATGGGTGGAGTAATTTTAAGAGCGATAGTATCCGTCCCGGTTGGCAAGTCAAAGACGGAGCCTTGGTTTGTGTAGATCCCCATGATGCGGGGGATCTGGTTACCGGTGGCGAATATGGGGCATTCGAGCTCCTGATCGAATACAATATTTCTGAAGGTGGCAACAGTGGCATTATGTACCACGTCAGCAAAGAAGGAAGGGCAGTCTGGGCGAGTGGCCCGGAATTTCAACTCGAGGATAACGAGAAGGCCGCCGACCGTATTCGATGCGGGTGGCTGTATGCCCTTTACCAACCGCCCATCGATCCTAAGACAGGCAAGACACTCGACGCCACCAAACCCGTTGGCGAATGGAATCAAGTCCGTCTACTTATCACACCCGAAAAATGCGTGCATGAAATCAATGGTGTGAAATATTTTGAATATGTCCTTGGCAGTGAAGACTTCAATGAGCGTGTAGCAAAAAGCAAGTTCAGCAAAATGCCTCTGTTCGCCAAGGCGGGAAGTGGTTCCATCTCCCTACAGGGCGATCACGGACAGGTCTCCTTCCGCAATATAAAAATACGATCCATCTCAGCGGCAAAGTAACTGGAGCATAAGAATACAACGGTAGCTTACGCTACCGTTGATCTTGGAGACAGTGTTTCAGTTTTGGTAGGGCGTGCTGTCTCGAGCGCGTCCCACTGCCATTCGGTTAAGAAACTCAGTGCCCCTTGAAGCTGGCCGCGCTGAGGCCGGATCGTTGAAAATTGCATTCATTCTTACCATGATCCGGGGTCAGCGCCCCCAGCTTCAAGGTACGAAGGCCCTGAATTGTTGAGCAAAACCCTTAACCGAATGGCAGCGCAGCGCGCCCTACCTGATCAATGACACCAGGCCGTATTGATCCTATGATTTCTTCGCCTGCCTCTCGTCTTTGTGAACAGTGTGGGATGTGCTGTAATGGCGTATTATTCCTTTTGGTTCAGCTTCAACCCCAAGACTTGCCGGTGGAACTGGCAAGTCTGGGAGTCAAATTAAAGCGGAAGAATGGGAAGCGTTACATTCAGCAACCCTGTCCGGCTTACGGTGATTCCGGGTGCTCCATCTACAGCCAGCGACCGGAACGCTGTCGGTTGTTTGAATGCCGTCAACTACGAGGTGTCATTTCCGGGTCCATTCCAGAATCAGACGCAGTGACAGCGATCCAGAAAGCTGTGAAACAGGTCGAAACCATCGAGCAATTGTTCTCGGAATTAGGCGATACAAATAAAAAGCGACCGTATCTCAAACGATTGGAAAAAGTTCAGGCCAAACCGGTCGATCGTTCGGCTGATCCTAAAACAGCCGCTCTTCGCAGTAAACTGGAGACAGCTTCGAAAGAATTGGAATCGATGTTGGATCAGGGCTTTCGGGTTTGAATGTTGAAGCGAAGGTCACTGTATTCATTGAGGTCGTGACAAAGGAATAATTACATTTCTGAAGTCCGCTCGCGTGGATGCTCGCCTCACTATCATTTTGTTAAGGAATCAGGCACCCCTGAAGCTGGGGGCGTCGACCCCGGATCATAGAAATCGGCATTCATTTCTTCCATATTCCGGCCTCGGCGCGGTCAGCATCAGGGATGACGGTGGCAAAAAACCTGCGGAAAATCCTTAGCTGAACGGCCGTTCACTTTCCCCTCCCATTCAATAATAATTCTGGAGTTTCCGCTGGGCGTCCGGAAAAGGAGTTTTACCCCTTTAGCGAGTTCTGAACGATGTGATCCAAAAAAATCCCATAGACACTGTTGTATTATATATAATACAGTTAATACAGTGAACGGCGAACCTAAATAGGCTATGGCGATTCGATTGGATCATCACAGTGGCGAACCGATTTGGCGGCAGGTTGTGGAGCAGATCAAGTATCAGATAGCTTCAGGTGAGCTGAAGCACGATGAAAAGCTTCCCAGTATTCGCGGACTTGCGGGTGAATTGGCGATCAATCCACGGACGGTTGTGAAGGCGTATGAATCGTTGGAGCACTTGGGATTGGTGGTGATGAGGCAAGGGCAGGGGGTGTTCGTTTCGAGAGGCGATTACAAAACGGAAGTGCGCAGTGCGGCTCGAAAGAAGATATTGAACGAGATGAGTCGGAGACTGTTGGCGGAAGGCACACGATTGGGGGCGCAACCTGAAGAAATGATCGAGATTATCAAGCAGCAGATAAGGGAGATGCGAGATGGAAGAAACTGAAATTCCAGTCATTTAAACGAAAAATTTGGTCAAGAATTTCGTTGGGTTCACGGCCTTGGGACGACTGTCCATGTCTGTTAAACGGGGACGAATCCTTGCTGTCATCGGACCGAATGGAGCGGGAAAGAGCACCTTGCTGAGAATGCTTTGCGACTTGTCACAGCCGAGTCTTGGTGAGGTGGCTTTGGAAGTGCTCGATAGAAACCTAAAGGCAAACCCAAAGTATTGGAGTTTCCAATCGAAGTGAAAAATTCTGAAACAGTCCTTGGCAGTGAAGACTTCATTCAAGTGGGGCTAAAAACAAGTTAGCAACCCTGTTTTGTTTGTGGCTCCGGCCTCTAAGGGGACTGGCGCCATTCATGGCAGGTCGTGGAACGGTTCGCGCAACGAATCGTTTTCCGGGGCAAAGGACGACATCGTCAAATTGTGCCATTCATGGTCAGTCTCCCTGAAAACCAGACAGTCAATGGGAGGGAGAGCGTCCTCGCGAGCCATTCATGGATTTCTTCATACTTGGACAGGAAAACAAGCAGGAGTGGGATGATTTTCTGTCTACGCATATTTCGGCTCGCGGGGACGCTCTCCCTCCCATCAGTTGATCCGGTATCCATTGGCTCACTCCACTGCCATTCGGTTAAGGATTTTCCACAGGTGTTTTAACACCGTCATCCCTGAAGCTGGCCGCGCCGAGGCCGGAATATGGAAGAAATGTCTGCCGAATTCAATGATCCGGGGTCGACGCCCCCAGCTTCAGGGGCACCTGAATCCTTAACCTAATGGCAGTGCAGCACGCCCTTATAGTTGTTCCAAAGTTATTCATGATGACGAGGAGAGCCCGAAGGGTTTGCTCCCCGCAGCCATTGTGAATAACTTTGAGCCGGCAATACCGGTTGTTGTGAATAACTCGGTTTATTGGGATTCTGGCCGCAAGGCACGCTGCACCGGGAAGACGAATTGCACGCCCTAACATAGGATGTTTAACGGTAGACCTTCCGCTCCCGGTGCAGCGCTTTGATTCAAAACGAATACTCAGGATGAGGACTCTAGAAGTCTCCGCTATAAGGATTTCGCTGAATCAAAGCCTGCGTGCCCCATGGAAAAGGACAAGGCAATGATGAATGAACAGAACGATAATGAATTCGCCGCCTTGATCGGGCTGGACTGGGCCGACCAAAGTCATGATATATGCCTGCAGGTTTGCGGGAACGACGATGTGGAGTTTGAGACTTTCAAACATCGTCCCGAGAAAATCAATGAATGGATTCGTCAACTCAGTGCACCTTTTCCGGAGACGAAGATCGCTGTTTGCCTGGAACAGAGCCGGGGGGCACTGATCCATTCGCTGATGGAGCATGACAACCGGGTGCTCTTCCCTATCAATCCATAAAGTTTAGCCCGTTTCCGTGAGGCCCTCTATCCCAGTGGAGCCAAGGACGATCCTACCGATGCACATCTGCTGCAGCTTCTGCTGCGTTTGCATCGTGACAAGCTCAACCGGTTCAATCCCGACGTGGAATCGGTTCGCACATTGGCTTTGGCCCTCGAGGGTCGCCGTAAACTGGTCAATCTGCCCACTGATCTGACCAATCGACTCAAGAGCAATCTCAAGGGCTGCTACCCCCAGGCTCTGGAGTTGACCGGGGCGAATCTGCATGAGCCTCTGAGCACGGCTTTTCTCGCAAAGTGGCCGACATTCCAGGATTTGATCAAGGCACGACCGCAATCAGTGCGATCCTTCTATTATGCCCACAACAGCCGGGGGGAGTCGGTGATCAAGCGACGTCTTGAAATAATCCACGCCTCGACAGCCTTAACTCATGATCAGCCTGTCCTGCAGGTCGGCTCAATGATGACCCGGACATTAGTAGGTCAGTTGAAAGTTCTACAGAAGAACATTTTGAAGCACGATCAGTTAATCGCCCAAACCTTCCAGGCTCTGCCCGAGGCAAAAATTTTCTCCAGCTTTCCTGGTGCCGGTGCTGCGTTGGCACCTCGGCTTCTGGCGGCCTTCGGTTCGGATCGCAGTCGTTACAAGGATGCCCCTCAGATTCAGAAATACAGCGGAATCGCTCCCCATCCGGTGTCCTTTATTTTGACTCAACCACCTTTTCCAGCTTCATTTCAACTTTCCGCCCCGGTGTCATCTATTTTGGCTCAATGCGGGGTCAAACAAATGATTTTAAATCGAATTGCTTTAATTTTCTTCTTACAATGAATTCTGTTCCTGTTGGAATTTTGAAAGATGCCGGAAGAGAATCCCTCTATTCAAGAAATAGTCAGCGAATTCAAAACATTTAGTTTCGAATCTGTTTCCTATTCATTGTGAAAATTGCGGATACCAAGTGAAAAACCTTGATGCTTTCATGGATCTGATTCGAGCCCGTGATGAAACCGCGGCAGATTTCGGCATGCCAGCCCCCTCCACCGCGGATGATGAAACCAAAGAAAAGATCGCTCTTTGCGAATGTGGTCATCCCTTGAAAATCTTTTTCGAAGATCGCCGGGATAACACGGAAAAGGGTCACCAGTTCCGGGAACAATTCGGAAAAGTTCTGAATCGGTTGGAAAAGGCCGGAGTGGAGAAAGAGCAGGCCCGACAGCAACTGATGCTGATCCTCCATGGCCAGGAGGGGGACCTGATATCAAAAATCGATATAGAAACCAGCGGAAATACCGGCCGCTGGTATCGAAAAGACAAGCATTAAGTTGTTGTTCACCTCAATTGCCTGTTGCGACTTCCGCGATTTCCTCCAAGCCCGCCTCTTTGGCGAAATCGATCCCTCATCCCCTGGATTTCCTCTCGGTCAACGAATCCATCCCCGTCAGCATCCATGAAGTCGAAACGGTCACTCATCCTTTCCGGAGCTTCGTCCTGACTGATACGACCATCTTGATTCTGATCATTCTCCATTAAGCGGGCGAGAAACGGAACCCCACCGCCACCTGGCCCGCGGGGAGAACCGAAGTTGCCTCCACCTCGAGCCGGAGGTCCCCCATTCCCCCTGCGTCCACCTCTCCCCCCGCGTTGTGTCCTTCGCCCCCCATCAGGATCTCTAGTCAGAAGGATTTCATATTTCTGCGTCACCGGAACGCAGAACGTATTGGCATCATCACAGGCAAAATATCGGACGGTAAGTTCCAAGGGTTCCGATCGATCGGCGGCAACAATGTTCATCAGGAATTCCCGAGGATCCTTGTCAGCCGTCTCTTCCAGTTTCGGAGCTCGCCCCTTCTTTACGGAGGTGATGACCCACTCCGGATTGGTCAGTCCAAACTCCAGAGGTTCGGTTAGATTATTCCAATGAACCTTATAAAGAGGGTCCAACCTGAACCCCAGATAAAGCTGACCCTCTCCGCCATCCATGAAAGCTTGATCTGCTTCCACTCTCAATTTGGCATAATACGGAGGATCTCCTTCTTTCCGGTTCGGACGAACCTTCAACGGGGTCATCCCTCCGGGTAGTTCCAATCTCGGCAAAACTCCCACGGCAATCTCATCATTAGAAGAGTCCTCACGCAGCACGGGTTCAAGGTCTTCGACTTGGGTTGGATTCGCAACTGCTCCGACCAGTCTTTCCAGATCCTCTCTTAATTCATCCGGACGACTCCACGAACGGCGGACGGCAACCTTCCCTTCAGGATCTATGATGAATTCGGAATTGGGAGCACCGCCGAAAGCATGCTTCATGTCATTCGACATCAGGTCACAGATCCAGGGGATTTCAGAACCCAGAGTCCGCTCCGCCTCCTTCACATGCATCAGACGTTCTTCAATGCTTACCGGACGGATATACCCATTCATTTCCGGATGAGCCAAAGCTTTGTAGACATAATAAAATTGAACGCCTTTTGGAGAAAAATCACGAAATACCGTCTCTACACGAGAGACGTTTCTAAGAAAAGGCGGTCAAGTGAGGCATCCGAAAATAAGAACGGTATACGGGCCTTTCATTTGGTCGATAGCGAACGGTTCCCCTCTCGATCCGTAAACTTTAATATCCGGTATGCGCTCCCCAACAGCGGGTGAATTTCTTTCAAAATTAGAATTCACACGTTTACGCGCTTCATTGGCATCCTGTGCCAGGCAACTTGTCAACCCGGCCAGAACAACCCAGAAGCTTACAGTTTTACAGAGTAGACGGACTGGAGATTCTGAAAAGTTCATCATGATTGGCTTTACTAACAGGACGGGTCAGGATGAGACTTGGTTACACTTCAATTGGAGTTAGATCGGTTGGGGGTGCGATTAAGAGTGCGGGGAAAAATTTGCTGTAGCGTCGGTTGTCCTCAGCCGAGAGGGTCGTTGATTATACTGGAAATGCGCTGGGGACAGCGCACGCTACAGCACAAATTACAAATTCGCCCTATCCCCGCACTTTTAGTCGCACCCGTCCGTTGGAGTTCACGCTTCAGGGTACGCTCAAAGGGCTCAGACTTTCCGGCAGGTTAAAAAAAAGGGGATCTTAAAGGATTCTCAATTTATCAAGAATCACTCCGTGCTCCGGAAACTCATTATCGATATTCCGTTTATCCCAAATTGAATTCCCGTCAGCTTTGACAATGAAATCACCTTTACCACCTGGAAACAGGTCAACCTCAGCATGCGGAAACTCAGAATGAATAGCGGCACCCAGACCGGATGCTTTCGGCTCATAGTTTCAAACCACGCAGTATTCGATAGTAATCTTCATATCTGGGAGAATACTATAACCATATCATTGTAAGGAGCAAGTGTATTTGAATTTAAGTGATATGGGCTCCCTGGGTTTCAACGTACACTGCGTAGAGTGATTGGCTGCCGGTCATGAACAAACGGTTCCGCTTGGTTCCGCCGAAACATACATTGGAACAGATTTCCGGCAAACGGATCAAACCGATCCGATCCCCATTCGGTGCGAAAATGTGAACACCATCATACCCGTCTCCAATCCATCCAGCGCTGGCCCAGATGTTTCCATCCTTATCTGCACGGATTCCATCAGCTCCCCCGCTCCGTCCTTCATAAACCATTGAAGAGAATTCTTTTCTCCGGTTAATTCTGGATGAAGAAACGATATTCCACTGAAAGATGCCACGGGGATCACTTCCGGTGTCAGAGACATACAGCTTCTTGTAATCCGGTGAAAAACAAAGACCGTTCGGTTTGACGATTTCGTCTGTCAACAGGGTGATCTTACTCGTGGAGGGATCAATGTGATATACCGCCTCCTTCAAATGCAATGGCCCTTTTTTTCCCTCATAATTCATCATCGAACCATATCCCGGATCGGTGAACCAGATTCCTCCGTCAGGATGAACAATCGCATCATTGGGAGCATTGAACACCTTGCCCTTGTAATGATCGGCCAACACGGTAACGGATCCATCGTATTCGTAACGAACCACACGTCGGTTTCCATGCTCGCAGGCAATCTGTCTCCCTTCCCAATCAAAGGTATTTCCATTGCTGTTCCCGGAAGGGTTCCGGAAAATGCTCACGTGCCCATCTTCTTCCAGGTAGCGATATTGAACATTGTTGGGTATGTCACTCCAGAGAAGATACTTTCCGACTCCATTCCAGGCTGGGCCTTCCGACCACAACATACCGGTATGCAATCGCTGGATCGCTGTGTTCCCAAGTTTGTACTGATCGAACCTCGGGTCCAGGGCAATAATATCAGGGTCCGGATAACGGACCGGGACTTTTCCGGTCCAATCTCTCTCGGCTCCTTGTAAATCGGGAGACATCATGACCGCAGCAGAGGTCAAACCCAGAGAGGAAAGAAAGCCTCGCCGATTCATGGAAGAAGATGGGGCAACCTTAGTTTGTGTTTCCGTGGTATCTGATGAATGTTTCATTTCAATTGATTTCAGGTTCGGTTCACTTCAGAGGCTCTCATTCCTACCCTATAAAATGGGATTATTCAGCAACCCGGAAGAACTGTCCCAACCCTTCCACCGGTAAGGTATGGGGGCTTGCCGAACCAGCTAAGTCCCCCCATGGGCCCGTCACCTCGGCGGCGTTCTGAAGATGTCCATTACCCTCCCAGGATACCACAAACTGTCCCTGGTCATTTACGGCAAATGTAATTTGAGCTGGGTCGCCGGGCTCGTCTCCACCTGTTCCTAAGTCAAATTGATCCGGTGAAAGAGCTGCACCGGTGATGCGGATACGGTCAATGCCTCCAACCCAACCATTCAGTCCATTAATTTCATGTCCAATATAGAGGGTCGGATCTCCGGCTGCACTCACGCCTCCGGAATAGGAAACGGTATCGGAAAGCTGCCCATCGATATAATACTGCATCTCCTGACCGTTAACATGAACTACCGCGACGTGATGCCAGGCGTTGTCGGAGGGAACCACCGCAGTAGATGGCAGATCAGCAATCCCGTAGGTCGTCGTGAACAGAGTGTTCTGACCGCCTCCGGAGCTGACAGACATTGAATACCCGCCGGGAATTCCATAACCGAAAATGATTCGTCTACCTGAGTCAAAAGCGTCAAACTTCACCCATGATTCCAAAGTGAAATCCGTATTCTCCAACTGAAGACTTCCGTTTTCATCAAAATAGTTATTTCGGGTGGTTTCATTGGTGATGATGGCCCAATCACCTTCTGCTCCACTGGATCCTTCTGTGGTGATCTCCGGTAAAGGTCCGGCGGCTTCATTATCTACTAGACCTGTGGCAGGCGTCATCGTCCCGGTCGCGCTGGTAAACCCATTGTCAAAATGAAAATACCCACGTCCAAATTCATCGAAAAGAGTGTTCTCGATGGTGTAGCGACCGAAGCCGTATATACCACTGTACCATAGCAGTTCAACTGTAGGCTCCCCACCACCACCAGCAGGAAGTAGGTTGAGACTGACACTGCCCATGAAGGCATGGAATAATGCCGCATCAGGATTTCCTTCATCATCATTGATCACCTCATCATCCTCGGTGACGTTCAACTGGTAAACGGACACCACTTCTCCATCCATGTCATGAACGGCAAGAAACCCGGGGCTTCTGACGTCCCGCCCTATCGTTCGACTGTTCCAGCTGGGAGTGGAATAAGTTACCACATAGTCCAGATCCGGATGGGCGTCCACATCTGAAATAAACTCGGTACGATAGGCTGTTTGCGGAGCATCTGCACTCTTGTGTGCGGTGAAATCTCCGTCCTTGAAGTAGGTATCGCTGAAAGGTGGAAAACCGATGAACCTATAGAATGTAGTCCCGTCGCCTCGGTCACTGCCGGGATAGGTGGAAACGTAGACCCATTGGTCATCCGGAAATTCAGGATCCCTGCTCTGAATAATAGTGCTGCCACCACCGGCTGCGTTTCCGTATCCGTTCGGAATCATCACCCCGAAGATTGAGGATACGAAATCGGTTCCATTGTCAGTGATTAATCGATAATAGCCTTGGGCAGGCCGCCAGGTCTTCGGACCTGCAAGAATGACGGTGTCCGAACCCGTTCCGCTGATGCGAAAGTTTTCCCATCTCCATTGGTGCCAACGATCGGAGCTGTCATTCAGGTGAGTATAGGCGATTGTCGCCGAATCAAATCCGCCAATACCATCGGGCGCATACCGCAGGACCTTATTCTTATAGCCCACATAGATCACGCCATCTTCAGACACTCCGAAGTTAAAATAATAATCAGAGTCCGATCCTCCGGCATCCAGAAAATCCTGATCAAGTGCAACCGGGGCATGTCCAACTTCAAGAGCAATCCCAAGGTAGGATCCATCATCCGGATTGATCCAGATAAGGGAACGATCCGGGTACAGGGCAGCCAACTCAGCGTCATGTCCTTCCTCCGTTTCATTGATACCATTATCACGCACCCCCAGCAGAAGCCGATCGGCATCATACCGTTTGAACCCGCCATACGAATCCGATGTCGAACTTCCATCAGCAGCATCGTCCTTGAAACTGCCAAGTGGGTTTGCCTTCAGTATCGGGATACTGGGATCCGTTTTTGTAATCAGGTTCTCCCAAACGGGAATTATTGTCTGAGCCTGCAGGAAGGATGTCGTGGAAAAGGCGACAATCAATGCCGCTCCGAGTAGTTTTTTCTTCATGATGATAATAGTGTGATCAATGTGCGCAAAAATATTTTTCATTACTATTAAAAACCGTATGAGTAACCAATGAGTTCATCAATCGACATGGGATTCTGAAATAATGCGATCGTAGATTTGTCGGGCTTCTTCATAAGCAGTTTCGGCATCGCTCCGATCTGATTCACGGATTCGCCCAACTTTGGACTTCCAGCAGACATCCACTGCTTTTCGGCACCACTCGGCACTGCGGCGACTGGCACGGATCGGTTTGCCGCCGACATTGATAAAAACGGGGTTGGTGTGAACTGAGGGAAGGATGCGAACAGCCACCCAACTGGAATGGGGGATCTCGATATCAAAGCTCATGGATTCGGTGGAACCATCGGCTTGGAATTCTACCGTTTGCACCGGATAGCCATTGACGATAATTTCGATAGGCACTTTTCTAGAATCGTTGATTCGGGAACGCTCAATGTGCCAATAGGGTTTTTCATCGAGTCTGCGATTCCGGATTCTCTCGGTTTCCGCATTGGGCTGTTCCGCCAAAAGCGCACTGACATCAAAGGAAACATTCACCTTACCGGGTTTGGCCAGATTCAACTGGCTGATTTTCCGATCGGACCCCGGCTCGCCGACCCCAACGTCGTTCACCTTGAAATCCATAATGTGACTCAGGCCGTCACCGCAGTAACTTCGACCATTCTTGACTCCCAGGATCCAGTTGTCGAAATTCAGATCTTCATCCGGGTCCAGTTTCACATACACCCGACCCAGGCCAACTTTATCACCGTAAATACAGGGAAAGTCAGTTTCTCCGCTGATACGCGCTCGGAAGCCACAATTCAGGGTATGATACCAGATATTCAATTCCCAGATGCTCGGGGTATCTACTGCAGAAATAAAATCACAGACATCATGGGCAACCGTGACAATATACTCATTGGCGCCGATGCCATCAAAAGGAGGCATTTCATAATCCGGCAACTGATAGGCCGCTTTACCGTTCCATTCCTTAGGAGCCCCACCCCAGGTATTGGCCTTGAACACCCGTTTTCCGTTCGGAGCGTAGTCCGGCAATGCCAACCCCCAGCCGCTGTGACTGTAACCGACTACTCCTCCCTGCTCTTTTCCCCAGGCCAGAACCGGCAGAGTCCAGCTCGGCCACTGTTCAATACGGGTCGTACCCGTATAATCATCCTCCGTTAAGCGAAGCAGACACAAATGCCCGGCATGCGATGAAGGAAACCCACTGACTTCCACATCATACCGCATAAGGTAACCGGGTTTTGATAGCGCGGATGTTTTCCCTTCAAAAAACTGCTTCTGAGCATACCAGCAGGGGCCCCAACTCAAGACGCACCCCACGTTCAGATCTTCGCCGAGAATATGGCGCATCATGTCGGCAGGCGTCACTCCCTCCGTCGGATTTTCATAGTGGGCACATCCGGCCGCATGGACATGGTGGTCACCGGAAAACCATCGGCGTGTCGCCGCATGAATCCAGCGGTTCAAATGAAACACCGCCGGCTGGCTGACCACTCCGGACTGAACCGTGAGCTTATGGTTTTCAACCAGGTATTCCGGCCCCCTGGAAACAGTGATATCATAGTCTCCGGGAGGAAGGTGAAAGGATTCACCATCGGCCCGGTAAATCTGATTGTGAAAGAAAAAATCGGGAGCCAATCGACGGGCCGGATTCGGGTAAACCCGACCGAACCGATCCCGGATCACGAACGAAGCAGAGGTCGGTTTTCCGTCGAAATCCAGAACAGATAAAGCAATCTCGACCGCCGGCACACATTGAAAGAGAAGGGGGACATGATTGCGGAAACCGATGTCCTGAGTTCCCTGCCCCACATTGAATGCCAACCGTGCCTCCCGTTTACCGACGTCCCGGCTGTAAAGTTGGATAATCCGGTATTCCAGTTCAAGGCCGGATAGATTCGGCTTCAGGGGAGGTTTATTGAACATCGCCAGATCAAGCCAGCGTTGGGCAACATCGGCATCCGTAATTTCAATCTCCGGTTCAGCTGATCCGCGACTTCGCTTATACTGAGGTCCGGCATTGGGACTGTCTCCATGCAGAACCGGTGTGATGCCCGCTTCATTGTGGACTTTCACTAAAAAGGACCGCCACCCCTGTTGCACTAATTCCTTGACGGCAGCGCCTTCTCTGACCTTTACCCGACTCTCCGCGCTGATGTACACACCGGCGACGACATATTGATCCAACACTTCCTGAATCGCCCGAATCGAGGCAGCGGCATCCCCATCCTTCATGGCTACCTGAACCGCTTCCACATCTTTCGGCAGTATCGGCACCCCCACGTATTCCAGCGCTTCAAGAAGCCGTTCTGTCGCGGCAATCAGAGGTTGGCTTTCAACATCGGTAACCATAGGCAGTTCGGCCGCATTGATGACAGAAGCCAATAGGGAAAATGCAGCCGTTAAACTGAACTGAGCGGGTTTCATAGTCGGATTATAGGGTTTGTGCGTTTCTGATCAACCAAATCTTTGGAATCAAAACATCCCTGAAGCTGCGGGCGCCGACCCCGGATCATCTCTGAAGCTGGGGGCGCCGACCCCGGATCATGTGAGATTGTATTCACCTCTTCCATACAACGGCCTCAACACGGCCACCTTCAGGAACCACGGCATCGGCGTAACCGGTTTCAGTGCAGGACCCGGTCCTGCTTCTTTATTTCAATTCGTGATCCGAGGGTTTCACGCCTTTTACGAATCCATTGAATCCGTAAAAGACCGGATGGAATTCTCCGACGTAATCGACATTCGAATCGGCCTCGATCCGATTCTCCAATCCAAGGGCCCAATAACAGGCATTGACCAGGAGCCGTCTCAAATCACGACTTTCCAGATCGACCGAGGCTCCTAAAGTAGTACCGATCACTGAGGATGCTTTCCCGGATTCACCGATAAAGGATCGAGTCCAAACCACCGGCATCATTGGATTGTTCTTCTTTCCATTGACCCCTTTGTCTTCGGGCTTCATTCCTTCAAGGACCTGACCGAGCACCAGAATGTCTGCATCCGGGCCAAGGTTCCGAATTCCGTAAACATCTGTGGGAGCAAAGATATCGCTCACTCCCCTGAGGATCGGGTGATTCCGGTGTTCAAAATTTATCAAACCGCGCGTGGCTTCTTTCTTGTGGTGCCCATGATGACTGATCCAGGTATCACCCAGAACCTGTTGGCCGAAACCACCGGGCCACTCGCGGCTGTTATGGTGATAATGGGCATAGGGGCTCTCTGGGTTACGTCGATAATTAAAAGCATGGGTGGCTGTACGGAGTCCCATAATGGGTTTGCCAGAGTTCACAAAATCGACAACATGTTTCATTTTATCATCCGGCAATTCACGGAAGCGGGTAAAAATGACCATCATGTCGGCCGAATCGAGGTTTTCAATCCCGGGAATATTAACCTGATTATTCGGATCAATTTCACCGGTTTCGGGATTGATTGAAAACAGAACCGTGCACTTGAAACCATGTCGGACCGAAAGGATTTTCGCCAGCATGGGCATTCCTTCTTCGGATCGGTATTCCTCATCCCCGGTAACAAAGACAATATGTTTGCCTTTTCCGGCACCGTCCCCCCCGGGATAAACCACCCAATCCGCCGCCTGAATTCCAATTGTTGAGGCGACAATCAGAGTGAAAATCGAAAATGAAAGTGATGAACGATAAGAAAGTAGGTTTTTCATGCTGATGCTATAAAGTCGTATGAATTAAGATTTAAGTATGCCTCAACACCTTCAGATATACCAATAAAATCATGAACATCTCCAGAATGATGATGAAAAGGCAGCGAATTGATTGGTAGGGCTCGCTGTCCTCAGCGCGCCACCCCTCTTGGAAGGACATCATCTACTGATGCTCGGGTGCGCTGGGACAGCTCGCCCTACTGCCATTGGGTTAAGAAACTCAGCACCCCCTGAAGCTCGCCGCGCTGAGGCCGGATCGTTGAAAATTGCATTCATTCTTACCATGATCCGGGGTCAGCGCCCCCAGCTTCAGGTTCGATGACCCTAAATCCGTGAGGGAAATTCCTTAACCTAATAGCAGTGAGGCTCTCTGTGTCCTCTGTGGTTCAGATTGACCCCTTTCCTACCGCCATTCAGTTTCAGGAAGTTTTGAAAGTCGCTCCACTTCCTCATAAAACAATTCCAGGTTTCCGGATTGCTGATTGAGAAGCTCCCGAAACCAGGGAACAAGGTCATGGTAGGTGTCGATCATGTTGAGACGGGCATTATTCAATCCATCGCCAAACCAGCGATCGTATTCATCCAGCAGGTGCCCCTGTTCCTTAAGCCGACGATAACGGCGTCGACCGGATTCCAGAATCTGTTGCTTCTCTCCACTCACGACCAGGATTTCCTCCGACGACATTGTATGCGCGCAACAGAAACAAGATGCGGTGTCAACGCCCCCACGTTCAGGCAATTTCCCTTCAACGTTCCCTCCATCAGGGAGCCCCTGAAGGTGGCCGCGTCGAGGCCGCTGAAGGACATCACAATCGTCAACCGATTGGTAAAGATCCTCCAGTTCCTTCCGTATCCCGGTGACTAAATCAAAAAACCTTCCCTCTCTTTCCAACTCCCTCTCATAGGAAACGAGTTGTTCAGCTGTGCCATGAACTTGCAGAAACCGTCGAACTCCTTCCTGTTCCACAGTGGTGGCAAAAGCCTCATTGAAATCGGTTTTATCTTTCACATAGAGCCGCTGATGCGCCAATTCATGGAAGAGAATTGCAGCGAGTGAAGCAGGAGGATATTCGATGAATGTATTTAAAACAGGATCCCGGAACCACCCCAACGTCGAAAAAGCATCAACACCGCCAATATGCACTTCGTACCCATCAGAAATCAAGCTGTCAGCCAATTGTCTCGCCCCTTTCTCTGAAAAATATCCTCGATAGCTTTGCCTGCCAATCAACGGGTACCACCAAGTTTTTTCTTCAAGCGAATACTCAGGTGCTGCGTGAACATTCCAAACCACATAAGGCCTCTCCAGATCGAGATAATGAGAATAGCTACCATTGCCGGCCAACCCCAATTCCTTTTCGGCAAACTCACGGATCAATTTGACTTTCCTGAGTTGCTGTTTCAACCGCGCGTTCGTATCCGGATTCTCAAGCAGTTTAGCAATGGATTGACGTTTTGTAATGATCTGCCACTGCCCTACAGCAGCCTGACGGTAAAACTCAGCAGTCCGACACCCGGACACAACACTGAAAACCCAGAGAGCGATCAGCATCCTTGCCAACAAGCACCCGCGTTTCCATAGATTTGTAAGTTTGAACTCCATTAAGCTCCGATATCGAACAGGCACTAATCAGAAGAACTAACCATTTA
>DUCD01000127.1:0-689 GCA_012959985.1 Verrucomicrobiales bacterium
TAATCTTTTTCGAACTCCGGCAGGGGGCCTTTCGCCTCCAACGGACTGCCGGTCAAAATAATCAGAAATAGAACTGAATAAAGAATTTTCATCATGCTGCTCCAAAACCTGTTAATGAAGAAGTCGACCGATTGTACCTGTCGATGGGGCAACCGATGTGTTGCAGGACTGTGAGCCACAAGTCATGAAGAGGCAATCGCTCACGATTCTCTACCGGACCGACAAAATGAGTCTGGTGCTTTAATCCACCACCCAGCAAAAGCACTGGACAGTCCTTATTACTATGGGAACTGGAATTCCCCATCCCGCTGCCAAACAGGGCAACCGTGTTATCCAGGAGAGACCCATCCTGAAGAGGATCTTTGGTGGATTTCATTTTATCCAGAAATCGGGTCATCTCCTTTAAAAAGAAAGAGTCAACCTTAGCCATTTTCTCAATTCCACCGGGTTTTTGACCGTGGTGGGAGACACCGTGATAACTGCCTGCATCGACCCCTATCGCGTCAAGATTCAGGCTCTTCGGTTTTTCCAATGTGATGAAGCGGGAGGAATCTGATTTGAAGGCTTCCAGGATGAGATCGTAGAACAAAGGAAGATCCTTCACAAAATCACTTTCCATAGGACTTTTCATTTCAGTCCCAGGCTTATCCTTGTTCACCCACTTTTTGTTATTCTCAATCTTTCGAGCC
>DUCD01000127.1:737-5420 GCA_012959985.1 Verrucomicrobiales bacterium
GTTTGGATTTAAAACTCTTGGCCTGTTGATAGTTGATGGATAGGATCTTCAGGTCCAAATCCATCTCCTTCGACTGCTTGAACAGATCCTTGGCGGAATCATTATGAAAGAGATTCCTGTAAGCCTTTGCGATATTGGTTTCGGGCCGGACCCAGATCCCGTTCTTGGTCCAAGTGTTCATAACACTACCCTGTCCACCACCGAGATTCAGACTGGGAAAACGGGTATAGGAACCCAGATGCATGACAGCCTTTTGATCCAGGGTGATATTGGCTTCCGGGAGCGATGTGGCGTCCTCTTTATTTACGCCGCTTAAAAAGGTATGGACTCCACTATGACCTCCGCGTCCATATTCACCGTGGTCGAGGTTGGAAAAAACCGTGTATTCTGAACGAAACTGATCCAGGATCTTCAATTCTTTACTAGGTTGATAATTTACCCCTTCACCCTTGGGGTGCCAGAAGGTGGGAGAGACTCCAAATGGACTCACCACACACAACATTCGCTTGATACGTCCGTTGGTTGCTTTACGGGCAACCCCCATGGCCTCCATCCAGGGCAGGCTCATACCTGCCATGGCGACTGTGGATAAAAATGTTTTCCGGTTGATCAGATGCATTTTTGAATTCCTATTAGTTCCAAATTGGATCTTTCTACTTCTTTGCGTTGGCTTGCGGTTCGTGATACTGGTGGGCATGCGTCGAGAGCGGGAGAAAGTCGCTTTCGCGCAGCATCCAACGATCCAGCTTTTGACGTAGTCCGGCTTCAACCATGCGGACGGATGTCTGGCCCGCGAGGTTGTTCATTTCAAACGGATCTTTTTCAAGATCGTAGAGTTCGAAGATTGGGCGTGGACTTTGGAAATAGATTCGCTCATGAATCGCCGAGAGCCTTCCGTTTTCGCGTGCCAATTTGATGGCGTCCCAGGCAATGTTCTTCGACGCCATGTCCACGGGCGCGTAACTGCGTTCAGGAATGGCGTTGTAAATAAAGTTGTGGCGTTTCGTCGTGACGGAACGCGAGAGGTCGAAGCCGTCCGAGCGTGTGATCGGGCCGAAGTGCCAACCTCGCTCCGCGAAGACCTGCTCCCGGCCATCGAAGGGTCGCCCCAAAAGCTCCGGCATGAAATCGAGACCCGTCATGCCCCTGGCCGGCTTGATACCCGCCGCGCTGAGCAGGGTTGGAGCGAGGTCCACACCGCTGATCAGCGAATCGCTCAGCGATCCCGGCGCAACCTTGCCCGGCCATCGAACCATCAGCGGCACGTGCAGCCCGCGGTTGTAGAGCGTGCCCTTACCGCGCAGAAGCGCCTCGCCATTGTCGCCCATGAATATTACCAGCGTGTTTTCGGCCAAGCCGCGCTCGGAGAGCACCTTCATGATCATGCCGAATCCGGTGTCGAGATCGCGGACTTCGGCGAGATAGCGGGCATAGTCGAGCCGCACCTCCGGGAGATCCGGCCAATCGCCGGGCAGCATGAGGGCGGCGGGATCGATGCCCTGGTGGTCCACGCCCCATTTGCGGTGGGGCTGGTTGAAGCCGAAGTAAAGGAAAAACGGCTTCCCCCCGGAAACCCCGTCGAGGGCTGCGGTAAACATTTCGGGAACCATGGCCAACGCTGCCCCCTTGGTCTTGGCGCCGCGCACAAAATGATCGAAGCGGGATTCGAACACCTCGCCCCGCACGCCTAGTTCGACGAGCGTTTCCGTGACATGCGGTGCATCCTTGTTCCTTCCGTCCAGATGCTGATGCCTGCCATCCAGCCCGACCCAATAGCCATGGTCGCGCAGCAAATCGGTAACGAAGGGAGTGCCTGCTCTCGCGGGTTGTGCAAAGCGCGTCGTCGACAGACCAACCGGAGAACGTCCGGCGAAAATTGAGCTGCGCGATGGCGCACACTGTGGGGCTGCGGTGTAGGCGCGTTGAAAGCGCATTCCCTCCCGGGCGAAGGCATCGAGATTGGGAGTCAGTCCATATTTCAGGCAATTGGAATCACCATAGGCCCCGAGATGGGGAACGCTGTGGTCATCGGACAATACCAGAAGGATGTTGGGACGTTCTGCGGAATGGGCGAGTCGGCAGAACGACAGGGTAACGAGCAAGATAGGAATCAGGTTACGCATTGTATTGCTTGGCATCGTTCAGTTTCTCGCAAACGGTTCACTCGTTACCACCAATCGAATGAGATCACGTAAGCCTCCCTTATTCGACTCAAGCTCGTCCAGTATTTTATCAGTTGCTGGGCGATCACCTATTTCCAATTCCCTGCCAAGCGCGTAGGTCATCAGTTTCTCAGTCAGACAGCGATTGAACTGTTCTGTACGATCCACCATGAGTTTCCGAAATTCCGGAAACGTTGAGAATGTATCACCATTGGGCAACTTCCCTGTGGCATCGATGTCTTTCTTCGTCTCATATTCATCCCGCCATCCGCCAACAGGATCAAAGTTTTCCAAGGCAAAGCCCAAGGGGTCAATCTTACGATGGCACGCAGCACAGGTTGCAATCGAACGATGTTTCTCCAATTGCTCACGAACGGTCTTGGCGCCGCGAATATCCGGCTCGATATCAGGAACATCATCCGGGGGGGGAGGAGGGGTATATCCAAGCAACTTCTCCAAGACATAGATCCCACGAACTACAGGCGAGGTATCCACTCCATTGGCCGAGGCTGTCAGGAATGCACCCTGCCCCAAAAGGCCACCACGCCTGCCACCTTTTAGGGAAATACGCTGCAGTTCATTGCCGTCCACACCATCAATGCCATAGTGCAACGCCAATTCGCGATTCAGGAACGAGTAGTCCGCTGATAAAAACTCACCAAGTGGGAGATTCTTATCAAGCACATGCCGGAAGAAGGTTTCGGTTTCAGCACGCATCGCACTTTCAAGATTATCCCGATAATAGACTAGAAAGTCCTCAGAAGGCGGCATGGTCCCAATATTATCCAGATCTAGCCAGCGCCTGACAAAGTGACTCACAAACCGACGTGACCTGGAATCCGAAAGAAGCCGTTCAACCTGCAAATCCAATTGGCGTTTCAGCTCCCCTTTGGAAGCCAGATCCAACAGAGTATCATCAGGCCGGGACGACCAAAGGAAATAAGACAAACGTGACGCCAAGGCGTGATCTTCCAATTCCCTCTCCCCCTGATTCAAATAGATAAAACCAGGCGAACAAAGAACAGCCTGAAACCCTAACTGTAATGCCTTCAACGGTTCGACATCCGCTTTCAATTTCGCAGTCACAAGAGACTGGACCGGTTCCAATTCCCCTTCAACTGGCGTTCTCCTGAATGCAGCCTCTGCAAATGCGGCAATCCGCCCGGCAATGGTCTTTGGATTCAGATCCTCCAGCTTCAAATCCCCGTAGAGCGCGCGATGACCAGCCGTGGGCCAGCTTTCGATGTGCGGCCCTTCGAGCTGGATTTCCCAGACCCGCAGTCGTGGCCCCTGATAGGCCTTGAGGACACCGTGGAATCTTTCCAACCCGGGCATGGTTCCAAATTTCGTAAACTCCTCCCGATCAGGCAGATTGGTCAGCAGGCGGATCATCCGCTTTGCCGCGATAGGCCCGTTGCGGAAACGAACCTCCGGCTCATAACCAGCGTCCATGTAAACCCCCCATTCAAACCATCGGGGGTCCTCATTGGTCAACTCGACACGTGCGAGTGAAGTCATCTTCGAAACATTTCCTGTGCTTTGAACGCTGCCCTTCCGATCAACAGAAGCAATCTCCATCACCAAAGGATCCCCGTTTCGAAAGTCACCAAGGGCTCTACCATAGTCATGAACCCGGCCAACAGCAGCAGCCCGCACTCGAATCGTATAGTTACCACCCTGTTTCAAGCCGCCCTGCCGCACCAAAGGTAGAAATCCTATATGACCTCCCCGATAGTGGCGACCATACATATCTGTATAGGGCGTCTCCGGAACAAACCGAAACCGGTCCACCTGAAACAGCTTTGGAAGGTCGTTTGATTCCTTCCCTCCGAAGTAGAACGGTGATTGCTGTGTATACTTCCTTGTTTCAGGACGTTCACCAAACTGTGTAGCCCGGCGAATTGCCTCCTCTGCTGCAACAAAATAGTGGCTCATCAACATTCCGGATGTCACGAGGCCGGCACCATTGTTATCGAAACCATCCACCGTCACCTCGGCTGGAAAATCCTCTGCAGGATTCCAGACATCGACATTCAAACCCAACAGATCACCAATCGTCTGTCTATACTCCCAGCTATTGAGTCGCCGCAGAACACTATGTCCGCCTGAATCACTGAACTGAGCCTGCGCTGTGGATATCTTCTTGGTTAGGTGCGTGATCATTGCCGCGCGTTCGCTGTCACTTGGCTGATCTTCGTCTTCAGGCGGCATCTCAAACAGATTGAGTTGATCAACGATCTCCTGGTAACGCTCCAGATCATCGAGGCTATAAATCTTTGCAGGTAAAGTATCGAAACGGCGGTCGGACTTCTGCTTTTTGGCGCCGTGACAGTCGGTGCAGTAGGATTGCAGGAACTCTCGCGGTGAAGCCGCGGCGATGTTGAATGACGAAACACCCAAACACCCAAATACACAGAGAATCCAGAGGCTCGAATGTGAGACACATTTCAGTCGCGTAGCGACGCCCCACGAATAGCCGTGGGTTTTAACCCACGGTATACGTCCGAACCATAGCTTCGCG
>DUCD01000128.1:0-3034 GCA_012959985.1 Verrucomicrobiales bacterium
TCAGGAAATCGCCGGGACTTATATTCCAGCCCATCAAGTCCGACAATTTCAGCCCCTGGGATTTTCCGAAAACTTGCTGCCGATCAGTATAACAGTAGGCAGGCCCTCAGAGATCTAAGGACCTCTTGATTTAACTTGGATCAAACTCTATTGTTCAGCTGATCTCTTAGTGATCATCAGCAATGAGTTAAGAGGAGGCAATGAAACATTGCGAATGAATCCAGAACATCCGAACCGCACAGATCCTGATTCTCTGATTGAATCTGCCAAATCAGCGCTGGATCATTATTTTGGTTTCAGAGATTTCCTGGATGGGCAGGAATCAGTCATTCAGGCAATTCTCGATCAAAAGGATGTTCTGGTCGTTATGCCCACCGGCGGAGGGAAATCCCTCTGTTTCCAGTTGCCCGGTATCATCCTCCCCGGCGTCACGGTCGTAGTGAGCCCCTTGATCGCCTTAATGAAGGATCAGGTCGATTCTCTGTTGGCTCGGAATATTAGAGCAACTTTGATCAACAGTGCGATTTCCACCTTAGAACAATCCGAAAGGATTGATCGTTTGGTAAGAGGCGAATACGACCTCGTATATGTTGCTCCGGAACGGTTTCGCAGTCGTGCTTTTGTCAGTGCTTTGAAACAAGTGAAGATCGGGCTGTTTGCTGTGGATGAAGCGCATTGTCTGTCTCAGTGGGGGCATGATTTCAGACCGGATTACCTTCGGCTCAGTGCCGCAATCGATGCCCTGGGAAATCCACAGAAGGCTGCGTTTACTGCAACGGCCACTGAAATCGTCCGGGATGATATCCTCAAACACCTCCAATTACGTGATCCTGCTGTTTTTGTGAGCGGATTCAGCCGCCCGAATCTACAACTCAATATTCGCAATGTGGACACTAAAAGTGAAAAATTCCAATGGCTGACTAAAGTGGTCAGTGAACAGAAAACAGGGATTATATATTGCGCCACACGGAAAAATGTCGAAGAAGTAGCCTGTTTTCTAGCTGATTCAAACATTCGGAGTATCGGCTATCATGGAGGAATGAGTGATGAGGAACGGGTGCGGGCCCAAAACCAATATCTTCAGCGGGAAGCGGATGTTGCGGTGGCAACCAACGCATTCGGTATGGGAATCGATCGCTCAGATGTTCGTTTTGTCATTCATTTCGATGTGCCCGGAAGTGTGGAAGCTTACTATCAGGAGGTGGGAAGAGCGGGGCGCGATGGAAACCCGTCTGTATGCGAATTGCTGTTTAATTATGCGGATACCCGTACTCAGGAGTTTTTCATCGATGGGAATAATCCGGGAATCGACAAGATTCGGGATGTTTATGAGGCCCTGCGTTCTGAAGCAAATTCAGAGTTTCAGGTTGAATTGTCGATCAATGACATTGCGGAAAAAGCGGGAATCAGGAACACCATGGCGGTAGGGACTTCGCTGGGTGTTCTTTCCAGGCATGGTTATGTCGAACGGTTCGATATCGAGGGGAAAAGGATCAGAGGAAGCCGGTTGCTTCAGCCAACCTTGTCGGCCTTGCATCTGGACATTGATGAGAAGGGGCTGGCCGAGAAAGACAAAAGGGATCGGGAAAAACTCAGATCCATCATTGAATTCTGTTATTCCACCCGGTGTCGCCCCCAGTGGATTCTTGATTATTTCGGAGAGAAGAATGCTGAAGGATGCCGTAATTGCGATGTCTGTGACAAAGAGGCCAGCGGAGAAATCAGAAGTCCGAATTCCGAGGAAGAAACAATTGTTCGTAAGGTGCTGAGTGGAGTGGCTAGAATGTCGATCCGACAGGGGGATCAATGGCAGGGACGATTCGGTCGTGGACGAGTCATACAGATGCTGACAGGGAGCCGATCCAAGGAGATTCTCAATGCGCGTTTGGATTCCTTATCCACCTACGGAATCCTGGCGGAATTAAGCCCCTCCTACCTTCAAGCCCTCTATAAGGAGATGGAGAAGGTGGGGCTGGTGGAAAGTTCCAAGGGAGAATACCCCGTGGTCCGGTTGACAGATTATGGCGTCGAGGTAATGAAATCTCAAACGAGTTTTCGTCTTTTCTGGCCTGAACTCTGCCCCAAGCACAAGAAGAGTGCTTCGGGAAAATCGAAGCCTAAAGTGAGTCATTCTGATTCCGAATCGGATTTCGAAGAAATCGGATTCGATCAGGAGTTGTTCAAGAAATTGAAGCTTGTGCGGTTGGATATAGCCTCGAAGAAGGGGAACTTACCGGTCTTTCGTGTGTTCAGTAATGCGACTCTGGAAATGATGGTTAGGCTTCATCCCACCACAGTTGATGAAGGCATGGCAATTCCCGGAGTTGGCCCCATTAAAGCCGAAACGTTTCTACCGGAATTTTTAAAAGTGATTCGAAATCATTCCGGATGAATTTCCATTAACAAATTGCGTTCGACACCCCATATCAAATATCCAAAAAAGTGAGTAAGGTAATGATCATCGGAGCAGGAGGGGTCGGCAGTGTCGTCGTCCACAAATGCTGTCAAAACAAACAGGTCTTTTCTGAAGTAATTCTGGCCAGTCGAACCTTGTCAAAGTGTCTGTCGATTCAGAAAGCGGTGCGAAAGCGTTATGGCTACGAAATCCAGGTCGAACAGATCGATGCAGATAAAGTTGAATTACTTGCGGATCTTATCCGACGTCACGCCCCGCAATTGGTTGTTCATGTCGCCTTGCCCTACCAGGACTTGACGATCATGGAAGCCTGCCTTGCGGCCGGAGTTTCCTACCTCGACACGGCAAATTATGAACCACCGGATGTTGCCAAGTTCGAATACAAATGGCAGTGGGATTTCCAGGATCGATTCAGGGAAAAGGGCCTGATGGCGGTCCTTGGCTGCGGCTTCGATCCCGGAGCAACCAATCTTTTCTGTGCCTATGCACAGAAGCACGAATTCGACGTCATCCAGGAAATTGATATCCTGGATGCTAACGGCGGGGATCACGGTCACCCGTTTGCCACCAATTTCAATCCCGAAATCAACATCCGCGAAATCACCCAAAAGGGAAGGT
>DUCD01000128.1:3044-5416 GCA_012959985.1 Verrucomicrobiales bacterium
AAATCAACATTCGTGAAATTGCTCAGGAAGGCCGCTTTTGGGAGAAACAGGAAGGGAAATCAACCGCTCCCATGGAAATTCACCGGCCCTTTGATTTTCCGGAAATCGGTCCCCGGGAAATGTACCTGATGTATCACGAAGAAATGGAATCTTTGGTGCTGAATATACCCGGATTGGAGCGTATTCGTTTCTGGATGACTTTCTCACCTGAATACCTGAATCATCTGCGAGTGCTGGAGGCGGTAGGTATGACCTCTATCGAACCGATTCGGTATGAAGGGCAGGAGATTGTGCCATTGAAGTTTCTGAAAGCCGTCTTGCCTGATCCGGCATCTCTAGGACCTAAGACTCGCGGAAATACCTGTATCGGTTGTCTGATCAGTGGATCAAAGGACGGCCAGGATAAGACACTCTACATTTATAATGTATGCAGTCATGAAAAGGCCTATGCCGAAGTAGGCTCTCAAGCAGTTTCCTACACGACCGGGGTCCCGGCCATGATCGGCGCAAGGCTTATGTTGGAAGGAATATGGAAAGAATCGGGTGTCTATAATGTGGAGCAGCTCGATCCCGATCCGTTTATGGAACAGATGAATACTCAGGGCCTGCCCTGGCAGGTTAAACAACTCGACTCAAAACCCAGTCTATAATTATGAAACGTTTAATTTTAATGGCGGTTCTCGTTGGCTTGACCTTTCACCTCTGTGCCGATGGACCTCGAGTTTATCCTGATGGAGCACAACCGAATGACGCTCGTCTACACGGCCTGAAAAACCTGAATGGTTTCTTTCCATTCGCGGTTCCTGAATCATTTGAGGATTGGGAAAAGCGAGCGGTGGAATTACGGCGGCGCATTCTCGTTTCTAATGGACTTTGGCCGATGCCGGAAAAGACACCTCTCAATGCTGTGATCCACGGTATAACGACGCGTCCAGGATTCACCGTCGAGAAAGTTTATTTTGAAAGCGTGCCCGGACTTTACGTCACGGGTCTACTCTTTCGTCCAACCGATTCTCCCTCCCATGCCAAACTCCCTGCTGTTCTTTCGCCGCACGGCCACGGCGGACGGCTACAGGATCTCGGCGAGGAGGGGGTGCGTAAGCAAATCGAAGCAGGCGGTGAGCAGTTTGAAGACTCAGGGCGATATCCGAAAGTCGCGCGCTGCGCCACTCTGGCGAGACTGGGGTGTGTGACGTTTTTATACGATATGATGGGTTATGCGGACAACCGTCAATTGTCGCGGGAACTGGTCCATGGGTTTTCCAAACAACGTCCGGATTTTGAAGGCAAAGAGAGCTGGGGACTGTTCAGTGCTCAGGCCGAAATGCGTCTTCAGTCGGTCTTCGGAATTCAGACTTGGAACTCCATCCGGGCTTTGGATTTTCTTGAAAGCCTGCCCGATACCGATCCGGCCCGCATCGGGGTTACCGGTGGCAGCGGTGGCGGCACACAGACAATCATGCTTTGTGCGATTGATCCACGTCCGGTGGTTGCCTTTCCGAACGGGATGGTTTCCAGTTCTATGCAGGGAGGCTGCACTTGTGAAAATGCATGTTTGCTGCGTATTGGAACCGGTAACGTAGAACTCGCCGGGCTCTTTGCTCCGAAACCGCAGGGCATGAGTTCTGCCAATGATTGGACGAAAGACATGCTGGTTCCCGGAAAAGGTTTTCCTGAACTTCAGAAGCTATACGGTCTCTACGGAAAAAGGAGTGAAGTGACCTGTTCGGATCTGAGGCATTTTCCTCATAACTATAATTATGTCACCCGTGGTTTAATGTACTCTCTGTTCAATATTCATTTAGGTTTAGGACATAAAGATCCGATTGTTGAGCAGGATTTCAAGCGCCTCACATTAGAGGACCATGCCGTCTGGAATACAGCGCACCCCGAACCGGTGGGGGGCGATGATTTTGAAATTAAACTCACTCGCCATCTTGCGGATGAATCCGACAAACAGCTGAGAGATTTTTCTCCAGACAAGCGGCAGATGATTGTCAAAAAAGCATGGCTGACAATGATCGGACGAGGGCTGCCTGCTGCCGGAGAAGTCAGCGTAAGTGATAGTAAACTGAAGGTGAAAACAACGGGAAGCGAGCTGCCTCTGGCGAGCATAGCTGCTAAGGGGGGAAGGGGTGCCATCGTAATCTGGCTGGATGGCAGGGGGAAAAACGGATTGTTCAACACCGATGGGCTCCCCAGTGATGAAGTAGGATTTCTTGCCGAGCGAGGTTGTCGAGTGCTCACTGCCGATCTGTTTCAACAAGGGGAGTTTTTGAAAGCCGGGGCAATTCTCACCGAAACAGATACCGTCGAGAATTCCCGCGAGTCTGCTGCTTACACTCACGGCTACAACGATTCGGTATTCGCAC
>DUCD01000129.1 GCA_012959985.1 Verrucomicrobiales bacterium
GGCACCGTCGAGATTCAGAACTCCAGGTCCGGCTCCGACCGTATAGATGTCGCCGCCACCCACCGGGTCTTCTTTGGGAGGAGGCGGGGGATCACCGGAATAAATGCTGATATTGTCAAAGGCCATAATTTCATTGAACCAGGTATTCAGCACCTGAATTTGTATGGTCATATCGGTCCCGGAAGGAAGGTCGTAGACAAAAGTTTTAAACCGATTTCCAATTCGGATACCATGGACACTTCCCTGAATGAACTTATCCGATCCACTCGGCGACCTGAAATCAACGATTTCTTCGAAAAACCCACCGAGATTGGGATCGACTGAAACCGTCAAGAAATCACCGGTCTCAAAATCCAAGTCCGTGGCCGCGACCATGATACTCAATTTCAAGTCAGGCTGCCCTGAGACATCGACTGGATTGAGCGTCAAGGTTTTGGTGCCCCCATTTCCAAATTTGTTCACCCCGCCCCCCGCAAAAAAACCTTCCCCATTTTGCCCACTGATTAATCCCCCCAAAAGAGGAACGCCTTCATCAATCGTGACCAACAACGGAGCTTCCACCAGCACCGGTGGCGTATCCAGAACGTAGGTCGTCACAGCAATCGGTCCACTCAGATTGATGGGGTCGGCAAAGCCGAATAATCGCCAATCGGTAATATAAGTCCAATCAACAAAATCCACAGGACCGGTAGATCCGCCGCCTTCGATAGAATAATTGTACCAGATTTCAGCACCGTAATCTCCAACTGAGTTGAAGGTGGTCCATTCAAAATTATAGGAACCGGCATTGGGAAAAGTGACATCTCCATATTCAAAGGAAAAGCCGCCATTGCGATCAAACACAATGACGTTATCCCCGTCATCAAAGCCATTATTATCCAAATCTATTCGCAATCTGGCTCCGTCATCCGCACCTAAAGCAAAGGAATAAGTACCAGGTATAACATCAAGCACCCCGGTTCCGACGGTTGCAAATCCACCGATCGGATCACCCGGAACCGAAAGGTCTATATCGGACAGGCCCGATGCTCCGACAAACAAATCCGCTTCGAAAATCTCTCCATTGGTCTTGATGCTGGCCTTGGCACCGGAAACCATATCATCGACCGTTGCCAAGTTTTCGACTGGCTCAGATCCCGCAAAAAGTGCAGAAGCAACCACCACGGCCCCCGCGGGAACGCGAACACCAATCAAGTCATAAGTTTGCTCTCCGTTGACAAATTCAAAACTTCCGGTCAAATCGCCGGCGGCTCCTCCCGGAGTCGTTATCGATACATTGTCGATCGTTAATTGTTGGTTGCTTTCTCCGATAGAGGAAACCAGTAAATCGTCATGGCCACTGGCATTGTAGGTGAGAAGAGGTGCCGCATAACTCGTCAGGGTATTATCCGCTCCGGCACTGGATACGATGACCAGGGCAATGGTATCGGCCGGGGGCAGATTAGCAGCTCCGGTAGGGCCTTCAATCACCTCAAATCCTTTTGCGATCAAAAGTTCCGCGATCACATTATCGCCGTCTCCCGATCCTCCGGTTGCAAAGTGCGCGATTTTAGAAGTCTGTCCTTCGGTCAACCAATCCAGCGTGTTCCCGAGCAGTTTTTTAGCATCCTCTGTGACGTCAGCAGAATTGATGCTTGCGTGCCAGGTCAGAATCGCACGTCTGGCAGGAGCATCAATGGCAACCGCGACTTTGGAAATCTTGGAACTGTGAGCCCAGTACAAAGGCGCATGCATATCAAAATTCTGGAGTTCCTCCCGAATACGTGGGATTTCATAAACATCTCCATCATCCACCGTGTATCGTGTGCCATCCCCATCCGTCTCGAAGTTTTCCTGATAAATCAACTGGGCCTGCAGATTTACAGGTCCAAGGCCGATTAACATGACGACAAGAAGGCATATCCCTGAACTTATTCTATAGCATTTCATATACATAGGTCTTTCTCTGGGCTGTTGCAGTTTGGTTTTTGTGTCGTTGGTATTGTGCAATTTCACTGGTGTAAGCCTCACAATTAATCACCTGAATTAGCAACACTACTGATAGGTGCCCCAAAAAATGGATTTCAGGTTTCTCTTCTTCTGGATTAACTACATCAAACTCTAATTTTGACAAAAAGCAAACAATTTTCACCATGCTTTCTTTCACATAATTGAAAAGCCGGAGAAACGCTCTCCCTATTGCAACAAGGATAAATTGAGTATTTAAGAATTAATTGAAGATCGAGCAGTATTGAGAAAAGTTGTGAAGATAGGGTCGGAAATGAGTTTATCCGGCATATATCACTGCTCGGTTAGAACCGAGTGCAGGGCATTTTCGAACAAATCGAACCTTTCCTGCGGACTGGAATTGCGGATCCTCTGGTAGAAATCCATAATCTGACCGGTTGTGAGAGTCTTCAGATAATCCTCCATCAGATCGGTTCGCAGTAGGTAAATGGAGGGAGGATCCCCATAGCCTGAACTGAGGGTCTTGCTGAGGATATTCTTTCGACTTTGAATGATCAATTTCCAGTCATGGTCATGCTTGAGCCGATGGTCCAACAGCCAGCGTTCCAAAGGTGAATTCCTGTAGCGAAAATCCTTGTCCAGAAGATTGAACCAGCGGGATTGAAGACGCGAAGCCCCGCATTCCGCACACATCCATTCCCGCTCGGATCGCACCTCCAGCTGCAACACGATAAAAATCACAATGATGGCTACCGCGGTGACAATCATCCTGATTTGTTTATCTTGCAGTTTCATTGAAGTTACCGAACCTATGAATCAGGTTACTCCACCCACCTTAAAACCTTCAACCTGAAGAAGTTCCCTTATTCTGGCAGGCTGATCACCTTGAATTTCGAATGTCCGGTTACGTCGAGTGCCCCCGCAACCACATACTTTCTTCAGACGTTGGCCGAGATCTTCAATTTCGGACACCGAAATGTGCGTACTGAATCCATCAACGACAATGACGGTTTTCCCACCACGATGAGCCTTTTCCTTTCTGAGGTGGATGTTCCCTTTTTTCCGTTTTTTTATGGGGACGGGTTTCTCTGAAATAGGAGAGTGAGGCGCATCCTTAGGTCCCTCAGGCAATCCTTCAAGGGAAAGTCCCTCAAAAGCATTCAACATACCGGATCCATCCGAGGAGTAATCGGTTTTTTTAGATTTTGATTTTACCATGAAGAAAGACGTCCCCCGCTAGGAGAACTTCGGTTGTGAACTGAGGTCACGGAGTCAGGTGAGTGATTTCTTATTACTCATTAGGCAAGTGATTCGTCCTTATTAATCAGAGTGGGCAGAGAGAACAAACCATCCGTCGAATTCCTTATTTGGCCTTCTTTTCCTTGATCTTACGGATCACGCCGTTAAGTAATCCGCCATGATCCGGAGCTGACCATGTTCCGGCGTACATTCCATCGTAAACCACAACCCTTGCGGTATAGCTACCGAGTCCGGGCAGGCCCAGTTCAGTGATGGAAATCACAGGCGTATCTCCTGCCCATTTCAGCCTAACCGGCACAGGAATCGTTACATCCTTATTTCCGAACTGGATTCTCGCGTTGATAATCCACAAATCGCCAGCCATTTTGGTCGCACCAACAATAGAATACTTCTCCTGTTTTTCTTCACCGAGCAGACCATCCTTAACTGAACACCAGCGTCCAATGAACTCGACATGGCTCATTGTAACCTGAAACTTTTTCTCAAGGTCTTCTCGACTCGATAGGGTATCCGATGGGGATGTTTTTTCTGAACTGTCATCAGAATCCTGAGCTTGAAGGCTATTGAACAAGCCCATAACCAGGACAAATACAGTAATCCAACGAGTGGGAATCCGAAAAAAAATGAGACTGGATGTTTTCATGGTTTTGCAAATTGGACGAATCAACAATGACTTCAAATTCAAAAAAACGGATGACAACTGATCGCAAACTCGGAAGTCTGCTTCGACAATGCCACCCATTCGCTTCCAGGCCGATAAAAAAAACGGCCGGAAAAATCCCGGCCGTTTGTATAAATCAATTTAAGTTGATGCAGTAGAGGTGGATTAGAATCCCCCCATGCCGCCCATACCACCCATGCCGCCCATGCCGCCCATGCCGCCACCGCCGCCATGGTGATCATGCGCAGGGGCTGCTTTTTCTTCTTCCGGGATTTCGGTGATCAGACACTCAGTGGTCAACAGCAATCCGGCAATGGAAGCTGCGTTTTGAAGAGCCGTCCGGGTAACTTTCTTAGGATCGACAACGCCGGCTTTCACCAGATCAACGTATTCGCCAGTGGCGACGTTGTATCCTTCCGCCACCTTCCTCTTCAGGACATTCTGAACGATGATGGAACCTTCTTCACCGGCATTCGCGACCAGAGAACGAAGAGGTGCTTCCAAAGCCTTACGGACAATATTGACACCAATTTGCTCGTCCCCTTCCAGGCTCAGAGCATTAATAGCCTTGATACAGCGAAGCAGAGCGACTCCACCACCGGGAACGATGCCCTCTTCAACTGCAGCGCGTGTGGCATGCAAAGCATCTTCAACGCGGGCTTTCTTTTCTTTCATCTCTGTCTCAGTTGCCGCACCGACATTGATCACCGCTACACCACCAGCCAGTTTGGCCAGTCGCTCCTGCAGTTTTTCACGATCATAATCCGAGGTGGTTTCTTCAATCTGTCGACGAATCTGACCGACACGTCCCTGGATGTCGGAGGCCTTTCCACCACCTTCAATGATTGTGGTGTTCTCTTTATCGATGACGATGGTCTTGGCTTGGCCGAGGTCTGAAATCTCAAGGTTCTCCAATTTGATTCCGAGATCTTCGGTAATGCATTTACCACCGGTGAGAATGGCGATATCTTCGAGCATGGATTTACGTCGATCCCCGAATCCCGGAGCTTTAACAGCCGACACGTTCAGCGTACCTCGCAGTTTGTTTACTACCAGAGTTGCCAGGGATTCACCTTCCACGTCTTCAGCGATCACCAACAATGGTTTGTTGGTCTTTGCCGTCTTTTCCAGAATGGGAACCAAGTCCTTCAGGCTGGAGATCTTCTTCTCGTAGATCAGAATATAAGCATCATCCAGTTTGCACTCCATGGTCTCGGAATCGGTCACGAAATAGGGTGACAGATAACCTTTATCGAACTGCATTCCTTCAACCACATCAAGGCTGGTTTCAATGGATTTGGCTTCTTCAACGGTGATGGTGCCGTCTTTTCCAACCTTGTCCATGGCATCAGCGATGATGTCGCCGATCGTTTCGTCCCAGTTAGCGGAAACCGTAGCGACCTGTTTGATCTCTTCCTTCTCCTTAACCTTCTTGTCATTTTTTCCCATTCTGATAGCTTTTTATTTTTGTTTCTGCTACTTTAGAGGTATGGGAAGCATCTTCAGCAACTCATTTTTTCCAGTGGACGAACCTACAATATAG
>DUCD01000130.1:0-2039 GCA_012959985.1 Verrucomicrobiales bacterium
CTGGAGGCGGGGGCGTCGACCCCGGACAATGGAAACCCAATCAGGACGGAACAAAATGCCTTAGCTTAGTGCCATTCTGATCTGTCAGCGCATTTCAGGATTCACTTTGATTTCCTTCGGTAATTTCCAGAAATTCGGTATTCTTGTCAAAAGACAAAGAAACTTGATTCAGTGAAGCAGGTAGCAGCAGAAACTCACCGGGAATCAGCTCGATCGCATCAGCAGATTCCGAAATTACAGTCAATTTCCCGGATATCACCGCTAATATAAGGAATCGGTTGAGCCCAAGTTTCGAATTGCCCTGCATGGTAGAACGAGCTTTTCGAACATTGAAACAACGATCTTCAGCCAGTAGAACCCAAATCAGCGAATCCGCCTTTTTCTCTTCGACTGAAATCAATTCCGGTTCAACATCCGTAAAATCGATGCAGCGAAGCGATTCTTCGATGTGAAGTTGCCGAGGTTTGCCATCCAATCCAACCCGGTTCCAGTCAAAAACCCGATAGGTAGTATCCGAATTCTGTTGGATTTCAAAAATGAGGCACCCTTTTCCAATAGCGTGAATTCTACCACTGGGAAGAAACATGGCATCGCCCCGGGCAATCGAGATCCTTTGGATGCAACCGGAGACCGTGCCTTCATGAAGGTGTTTTTCAAATTCTTCGCGGGAATACTCTTTATTGAGCCCAACGTAGATACAGGCATCGGGATCAGCCTGAACCAGATACCACATCTCCGTTTTCGGCTCACCGTTCATTGCGGCAGCTCTCTCTTCAGGTGGGTGCACCTGAACAGACAAATCTGTGGCGGCATCCAGGATTTTAATTAAGAGTGGAAAACGGGTGGGAAGATTGTTGGACCGTCCAAATAAATCTGCGGCATGATTTCTGACAAGCCAGTGAAGACTCCTGCCTGAAAAATCTCCGTTGGAAATGATGCTGACATCCTCTTCTCGATCACTGATTTCCCAGGATTCACCGATCGGACAATTCTCAGGCAAAGCCTTCTGATATTCATCCTCTATTTTCCGTCCTCCCCAGACCCGTTTCTTGAAGATAGGAAAAAAACGGATGGGGTAGAGCATGGTGATGAACAAAGATGAGATCAGGATTCACTCAAACTATCCTGAGCCGGACTTTCAGGCTCATGGAATCGACCCAGTGCACGATATTTGGCATAACGGGATTTCATCCTTTCCGGACCATTCAACGTCTGCAATTCGGCAAGGTGCCGAGACAAGCATACCTTAAGGCTGTTACAGATAGTCGGGAAACCCTCTTTTGTCTCCTGATGGGCCCCTCCCAGGGGTTCCGGAATAATTTCATCAACCAGTCCGAATTCGAGCAATTCTGTTGCCGTAATCTTGAGAGCGGCAGCGGCTTCGGGAGCGGCGGCACGGTCCTTCCAGAGAATCGCAGCGCAACCTTCGGGACTGATGACCGAGTAATAGGCGTTTTCAAGAATGAGGATACGATCCGCGACCCCAATTCCCAATGCACCCCCAGATCCTCCTTCCCCGATGACCGCCGCAATGATCGGCACTTCCATCACCATCATCTCTCGCAAATTCACAGCAATGGCTTCTGCGATATGCCGCTCTTCAGCTCCGATTCCCGGATACGCTCCGGCGGTATCAATCAGACAAATGATGGGAAGCCCAAACCGATCAGCCAATTTCATCAGTCTCAATGCCTTGCGATATCCTTCCGGATGCGGAGATCCGAAATTTCTCCGAATATTTTCCTTGGTGTCTCTCCCCTTCTGGGTTCCAAGAAGCATGATTTTGCGCCCCTCCAATTCAGCAAAACCACCCACAATAGCATGGTCGTCGGAAAAGTGGCGATCACCATGAAGTTCGTGAAAATTGTCGAAGGTCGTTCCACAGTAATTGAGAAAGAAGGGTCGATCCCGATGTCGAGCCAACTGAATCCGCTGCCATGGCGTCAGATTGGAATAAATATCCCGACGGGTCTGTTCGATTTTCTCCTCTATCTGCTGGATTTCCGCTTCAAAACTAATACCCATTGAGTGGGTTTCCG
>DUCD01000130.1:2049-8404 GCA_012959985.1 Verrucomicrobiales bacterium
TTAAGATGTATCGCCAGGCTGGGGATAGTCGCAATGGGTTTTTCAAAGTCCAACTGGTTTTTCATTCTAGTGGGTCCTCCACAAAATTGTTCCAAGCCAATTTATCCATTGACCAAGTATTTCATTCATCATTTAACTCAACTCTTAGGGTTTCTCCAGGAATGTCCGTTCTTCTGAAGAAGTTCCGCCGCACTGCGAGGCCCCCAGGTGCCTGCCTTGTAGAATTCTCCGCTGTCTATCGGCGTATCTTTCCAACCTTGGCGTATAGGATCAATCAATTGCCAGGCAGCCTGGACTTCATCACTTCGTATAAACAAAGTGGCATCTCCCGCAATGGCATCAATTAAAAGTCTTTCATAGGCTTCCGGAGTATAGGCGCCGAATTCGCTGTGATAACTGAAATCCATTCGAACCGGCCGGATCTCCATACTGGTCCCCGGAACTTTTCCATTGAATTGAAATTGTATCCCCTCCTCCGGCTGCAACCGAATCGTGATTTCGTCGGTATCGAGATTTTGTCCGCATTCAGCGGCAAAAAGGACACGGGGTGTGGACTTGAAACGAATTCTCACTTCACTGGCACTGACAGGAAGTGATTTTCCAGTTCGCAGATAAAATGGCACATCGGACCAGCGCCAATTGTCGATATATAACTTTAATGCCACGAAGGTCTCCACATTGGAATTCTGGTGGACTTTCGCTTCCTGACAATACCCGGGAAGCGCTTTGCCATCGATCTCTCCAGCCAGATATTGTCCTCGCACCACGTTTTCCCGAACCTGATCAGGAGCAATCGGACGAATGGATCGAAGCAGTTTGACTTTCTCATCGCGAATGGACTCGGCTTCGAGGGAAACCGGGGGTTCCATGGCTACTAGGGAAAGCACCTGAAGGAGATGATTCTGCACCATATCCCGAATGGCTCCCGCCTCCTCATAGTATCCTCCACGTGAACCGACACCCAGCTTTTCACTGACTGTGATCTGAACATGATCGACTGTCTGCCGATTCCAAATCCGCTCAAACAACGTATTGGCAAACCGGAATATCAGGATGTTCTGGACCGTTTCCTTGCCCAGGTAATGGTCAATTCGATAGATCTGTTTTTCAAACAGATAGCGGCTCAACTGCCCATTGAGCAATTTGGCGGATTCTAAATCATGCCCAAAAGGCTTTTCTACCACTACCCGTTGAAACCGGTCTGTGAATTCCTCCCGCTTCAGCAGTCCGACTTTGTTTAATTGTTCGACGACCTGACCAAACTGACTTGGAGAAACGGCAAGATAGTAAAGAAGGTTCTTCTTCAGAGGCTCGTGAGCGGTTTCGTCAATCATAGAGGCCAGGGATTGGTAGGCTTCCGGTTGTGTCAGGTCTCCCCGGCAATAAAACACCTGTGCCGCAAATTTCTCCCAGACTTCCTCGTCTAACTGACCGCTCCTCGCAAATCGGGTCAATCCTTCCCGGAGTTCATTCCTCCAGGATTCATGGGTTTTTTCCCGACGTGCAAATCCTATGATTCGGAATGCCGGCGGCAACTGCTTTTCAAGAAACAAATGATAGAGGGCGGGAATCAGCTTGCGCAGTGTTAAATCACCGCTCGCCCCGAAAATCACGATTGTACAAGGCTCTACTTTTCTACGACTCTCATCGAGTCGGCAGGCCAGAATTTCATCTAGAGGATTGACATCCATCGGTCAAAGCATAATCGCTTCAGAAGGATTATCAATAAAAGTTGCGGATCGGGAGGAGAGCATGAGGAATCAGCCCAATTTTTTCCACCACACCATCCATTCACGTCCTTGACGCTTAGGATAAGAACGCGGGACCCATTCTGACTGCATTTCGAAATGGGGAGAAAACAGCGCCTGAATCTCTTCTCGAGTGGAACTATAGGGCGGATGTTCATCCTCCCCCTCAACCAGAAGGTAATAGACGGCAAGGTAATCCCCCCCCGGTTTCAGTCGATTCAAGACTCCTTTCACATAATTCGGCCTTAAATCCCGAGTTATTGCACAGAATAAAGTGTGTTCAAAAATCCAATCGAATCGATCTTCTGAATCTGAATTCAGGAAATTCCCTACTTTGATCTCCGCGGATAAGCCTTGATCACGAGTCAATTCTCCGGCTGCTTTTACAGCCGTAGGAGAAAGGTCCATTCCAGTAACTCGACGGGCATGAGGAATCCAGGCCCGCACATCATGTGCCAAACCGCACCCGGGCACCAGAACGTCTCCGGCATTCAATTCCGGATGGAGATCCAGGAAATCAATCAGTCCCGGAGAGGGCTCCCCTTTGTCCCAGGGTGTATCCCCTTTTTGATAATGCTCTTCCCAATCCGTTGTCACCATACAGAATTCGCGGATTCCCGCATGATCCGTGCTTACTGTAAAGATTTTAGTCGCAATCTTTTCCTGTCAAAAATAAAATTCAAAGAGTGATTACCCGAAACCGAATAACAACAGAACGACTTTTTCCCGGTTTAGCTTACGGAAAGGGGCGATCCGCCATCCATAGGCTTTCCGGCATGGGAATAGGCGCACTATTGATGATTTCATGCATCTGTCAAGCGGAGGAACGCAACCGGATCCTGGAAGTCGGCATCGCGGTCACCGACATCACCCCCAAAGAGCCGGTATGGCTGGCGGGGTATGCAGCACGCGACCAACCATCAACGGGAATTGATACTCCCCTGAAAATCCAGGCGGTTGCCTTCAGAGATGGCGGCAACGAAAACCCGGTGGTGCTGGCTTCCCTTGACAATTGTGAGGTGGATCGACAGTTCATGATACCTGTCAATAAGGCGGTCGAAGCTAGATGGAATCTGAGAATGGGACGGTTGATCGTTGTCTCCAGCCATACTCACGGTGGTCCGGTTCTGAAAAGCGCCCTGCTGGGAATGTACCAGATATCTGAAGACAAAAGGGAAGGAATTCATCAATATACTCAATTCCTTCAGGAACGCATCGTGGAAACGGTCGGAGCAGCCTTGACGGATTTGAGACCTGCCAAACTCTATTACGGAAAGGGACGCGCATTTTTTGCCATGAATCGCAGGGTTTACAAAGAATCCGGCATGGCATTCGGGGAAAACCCGGACGGACCGGTAGACTGGGATGTTCCGGTATTGAAAATCACTTCAACAACAGGTGATATCCGGGCCGTTCTATTCGGATACGCTTGCCATGCAACGTCCATGAGCTCAGGAAACGCGGATTTCTATAAGTTATCCGGGGGGTATATGGCTTATGCCCGATCCTTTATTGAAGAAACAATGCAGACGGAAGCCTTGTTTCTTACCGGAATGGGTGCCGATTCGAACCCGTCCCCCAGAGGTAGTTTGAAACATTCGAAGCGTCATGGGCTTCAACTTGCCGGAGCTGTCGTAGGGGTCCTCAACCGCCCGATGAAAAAAATTACTGGCCCAATGAGTTTTGCCTTCCGCGAAGTGCCTCTGGACTTGGAATCCCCTCCTTCGAAAACGGAATTGGCAGAAGATGCGCAGAATGAAAACCCGCATATTAGAAACCGCGCCAGGAAATACCTGGATCAGTTGAAACAAACCCATCGGATTCAGACCGAGGTTCCTTTGCCGATATCCATTCTGGGATTCGGCGAAGACCTTTCCATTGTTCTGATGGCAGGCGAGGTCGTGGTGGACTACAGCCTTCAGATTAAACGCATGTTCAAAGGACAGACCCCCTGGACTGTTGGCTATGCCTACGAAATTCCCTGTTATATCCCTTCGAACCGTCTGCTTAAAGAGGGCGGATACGAAGCTGAATCCTCCCTGGTCTATTATGGGATTTACGGACCTTTCGCCGGACGAATCCAGGATTCGATCATGAAGACCGTGGCGGACTTGTTCGAAGAAGTGCGGAATTAGTTAGGGGAAAACTCATGAAGGCAAGGGGGAATACTATTATTCTGACTCAGGGATTCAGCAATCCGCACTCGGCAAAAACAGCATGCTCCTACATCCGCTACCGAAGCCGGGATACCGCCGCAGTGCTGGACGCGCCCAACCAAGGGGCCGACTGCATGAAGTTACTCGGAGTCGGCAAAGATATTCCGGTCATCGGCTCTCTGGATGAAGCCGGGCACGCTGATACGCTTCTGATCGGGATTGCGCCTTCCGGAGGGAAACTTCCCTCCCCAATGCGTAAAATCGTCCTGGAAGCCATTTCCAGAAAAATGACGATTATCGCAGGTCTGCATGAATTCCTGTCCGATGATCTGGAAATCTCCAAAGCCGCTGCGCATTCAGGTTCCCGCATCGTGGATCTGAGACGCAGCGACCACTCGACCGTTTCACAGCGCAAAGGATTTCGTGAAGAATGCCTGAGGATATTGACGGTCGGACAGGATTGCGGAGTCGGAAAAATGGTCACATCCATTGAAATTTGCCGCGGACTGAAACAGGTTGGATCGGACGCAAAATTCGTCGCCACCGGTCAAACCGGGATTCTGATTGAAGGCGATGGATGTCCGATCGATGCCGTAGTTTCAGATTTCATCAATGGAGCAGCGGAAAACTTGGTAATGATAAATCAGGATCATGAGTTCCTGAGTATTGAAGGACAGGGCAGTGTTCTGCACCCACGCTATTCAGCCGTCACTCTGGGGCTGCTGCACGGATGTATGCCACAGGGTCTGGTTCTTTGTGCGGAAGCGGGTAGAAAAACGGTTTCGGGCATGGATCATATCTCCCTGCCTTCTTTGGGAAAACTGAAAAAACTCTATGAATCGCTCGCAGATTGGGATTCGTTTCAGGGTGTCATAGGTATTTCACTGAACTGCCGAAATGTTTCACAAGAGGAAGCTCAGAAACAAAAAGGAGAACTGTCCGATACCTTCGGACTACCGGTCTGCGATGTCATCAGCGACGGTCCCGGATTACTGGTGAAAGCGGCCTTGAAAATGAAGGCCCCTAGCGGCTCCAACTGATAAAAGGCAGGGCATGCTGTCTTCAGCGCGCCGCAGAATCAGCTTGAGATATCATCAGCCAACGGCTCGCTGGGGACAGCAATCCCTACCTTAATGGTGGATAGTATTCCTCCCCTTCACTGGCGTCCGTCTACGAGATCGACGATACGCATCGGGAACATAATTCCGGATGCTCCGTTGAATCGCCTATATCTGAACGCCACTGCCAGCAACGCACGCATTTCGTTCCTTCACCATGGGTCACTCGAATCGTCAGATCTGCAGGTTCATCCGTCGATGTTTTTGCCGATTCGCCGCTGGATTGAATCGCTAATTGCGATACATTCATCAGTTCGCGTAGATCTTCAAGTCCAGCCGGTTCAGACAAGGTGGCAGGTAAATTCCCAGACATTTCCACTCTGGCATCCCCGGAACGCCCGATGATTTTTTCGACTCTGGCCTTTTCCAGTTCGGTCAATGCAAGTTCTCGAATTCGAAAATAGTCGCTCCAAATTTTGCGCTCTTCTTCGGATCTCTCGAAGGACTCCGGTTTCCAATTCTGAAGATGAACCGATTCTGAAGAACCGGGAACAAACTCCCAGGCCTCGTCAGCAGTGAACACCAATATCGGTGACAGCATACGGCAAAGCCGCGAAACAAACAGGTGAAGGACCGTCTGAGTAGCTCGACGTCGGGAACTGTTCGGAGCATCGGAGTACAGCCGATCTTTAATCAAATCATGATAGATTGAGGAAAGCTCCACCGCGACGAATTGAGTGATCTTCTGGTAGACGATATGAAACTCATACCGAACATAAGCCTCCTGAACTTCGTTCTCCATTCGACTGAAAGCTTCCATCGCCCACCGGTCCAGACCGGTCCATTGTTCAGGCGATACCGAATCCACATCGGGATTAAAATCAAAGAGATTGGATATTTGAAAACGGATGGTATTGCGAATTCCACGATAGGACTCACTGACTTTCTTAATCCGTTCGTCGCTGACAACGATATCATTTCTAAAATCCTGAGAGGCGACCCATAAACGGATGATGTCGGCACCGTACTTTTTCACATACGCATCCGCAGTTTGAGGTTTTTCATACCCTCCCTGGTTTTGTTTACTCTTGGAAATTTTTTCCTTGTCGGCATCGACAAGAAATCCATGAGTTAGAACGGCTTTATAGGGAGCCGCGCCATTGCCCGCCAGAGACAGCAGTAATGAAGACTGAAACCATCCTCGATGCTGATCGCTTCCTTCCAGGTATAGGTCTGCCTGCCATTGATCGATCCCCTTTTCATTTTCATGCTGAAGCTCTTTGCGGCGCATCAACACGGCCCGGGAAGATGAACCGGAATCGATCCAGACATCCAGCGTATCACCGGACTTTCTTACAGGAGTGGGTCCGATCCATGAATCGGGTCGAATCTG
>DUCD01000130.1:8414-9849 GCA_012959985.1 Verrucomicrobiales bacterium
TCCAAAGCTCTTCGGTAGTCTGTTCGAACCAGATATTGGTTCCATGGGTTTCCACCAGATCACCGAATGCACGAACGATGTCGGCGTCGAGAATGGGTTCCCCATTTTCATCAAAAAAAGCGGGGATCGGCACGCCCCAGGTTCTTTGGCGGGAAATACACCAATCAGGCCGCCCGGAAACCGCCGCCTCAATCCGGTTTTTTCCCCAATCGGGAATCCAGCTGATTTCTTGAATGGTTTCGAGAGCATCTGACCGGAAACCCTCGTGATCAATTTTCAGAAACCACTGGTCCATCGCCCGATAAACAACCGGAGTCTTACTGCGCCAGCAGTGGGGATAACTATGAGGATAATCTTCACGGAACAACAACTGCCCCCCCGTCTGAAGCAGTTCCAGAACCGCAGCATTCGCCTCACTGGTGCCTTTCTTCTCCAGAATGGATTTGCCCAACAGGGATTCCGGCATCTGCTGTTCCTTCGGAAAATCGGAGGTATGACAGAATCGACCGTCATCATCCACGGGCGAGTAGACCGGCAGGCCGTTCTTAAGCCCTAAATGATAATCCTCCATCCCATGCCCCGGGGCAATATGGACAAACCCGGTTCCTGTTGTGTTTTCCACAAACGAATCGCCTTCAAAAAGTCGTCCGGTTCGATCGGCGAAGGGATGCTGGTAGCTCAGTTGGCTGAGTTGATCTGCCCGCAACGTCTGGACCTCCGTATAGTCATTCCACTCGCAGCGTGACCGCACCGACTCCAGCAACCCGGTTGAGAGAATATAGCGTTCATCCCCGACCTGAACCATGGTGTAGTCGAAGGACGAATTGTAGGCAACCGCCAGATTGGCGGGCAGAGTCCAAGGTGTAGTTGTCCAGATGAGAACGAATGTGTTGGGTTCCCCAACCACCGGAAATTTGACGTAGACACTCTGACTGACGTGATCTTTATACTCCACCTCCGCCTCGGCCAATGCGGTACGCGCTGGAATACTCCAGTAAACAGGCTTCTTTCCCCGGTAAACGAATCCTTTCTCCACGATGTCGGCAAACAATCGAAGTTCGTCTGCCTCATAAGCTTTGTTCAGTGTCAGGTAAGGGTTGTCCCAATCCCCCAGCACCCCTAACCGTCGAAACTGAGTCCGCTGAAGATCGATGTATTTCCGGGCATAGTCCGCACAGGCAGTGCGAATGGCTGCCGGATTCAGCAGATCTTTATCTGCTGAAGATTTCTTGCGCAGATCGACAACCACTTTGAATTCGATGGGCAGTCCATGACAATCCCAACCCGGTACATAGACCGCTTTTTTACCGGCAATGGTCTGATACTTGATGATCAGATCCTTCAGAATTTTATTCAGAGCGGTGCCGATATGCACATCACCATTGGCGAATGGCGGCCCATCATGCAGAATGAATTCCTTGGCGTCACTGCGACG
>DUCD01000130.1:9900-26868 GCA_012959985.1 Verrucomicrobiales bacterium
TCTGGTACAACTTTCCCGAATCCCAGGCCTGTAGACGCTCAGGTTCCCTCGTCACCAATCCCGCTCTCATGGGAAAGTCGGTCTGTGGAAGATTTAATGTTTTTTTATAGTCCATTTCAATACGCTAAAGAATCGCGCACGCTATCAATAGACTCTTTAAGTGTCAATGAAGCGGTTTCAAGTCACTTACACCACCTATATTGAAAAGCCCCGATTTCATCGGTAAAGTAGTAAGTATGAAATCAAACTATTTCTATTCCCTCTTGATGCCCCCCCTCCTTTTCTCCAAGCTCCTCCTCCCGGCGCGAGAGAGCTCGCACCATAAACCGGATGTTCCGGGCTTCCGTCCCGAGAGCAAATTGGCAGACAACGTTTATAGCAAACCTCGAATCCAGTCGGATTGCTGTGCTACCAACTTTGATTCGGACTCATGAGGGAACAAGCTATTCTGAAACCTTTCAAAAGTTGGTGGCAGGCTTTTTGAAGGATAAAAAACTTACTGGCGGAGGATGAAACTCAGAAGTTTACGGAAATAAGATGGTAGATGAACCAGAGGGCGACGAGAAACAGAAAAACCATGCCCAGAAACCGGTTTCGGGCTACCCTTTTTTCGTAGCGGAGCTGTGGCAATCCCTGAATACTGCCGGAGGCAAGGTAACTGACCAGCTTGGAATTACCGGTCTGATTTCCTCGAAACAACTCGCTTAACGTCTTGCGTAATCCTGAAGACCTGCGTCTGGAATAGCTTCTCGAATCGGGCGACTCATCTGAATCCGATCGCTCTGGCTGCTCATTGAGAAACTCCTGATCGGTTTCTTCCACGATCGGTGGATTATCCTCAATTCTGGATTCAGACTCCTGGATGTCAGCGATTTCCTGAAAATCTTCCGGTTCGGTAGGCAGTGGCGGATGAGATGCGGCAAAAGAAGCTGTTTTTTGCTCCATCCGCTTGATCTGTTCTTCCAATTCCTCAATCTCTCGATTGATTTCATTCCGTCGCGCCCGGGATGGATCCAACTTTTTCTTGAAAAGGAACATGGACAAGCCGAGATGTTAAAGGCGGTTGAGGAGCAATGCCAGAGAAATCAATCCGATCAGACCGATCAGGCTCAGTGGTAAAGTTAAAGCGAACCCGACTTTGAGCAAGGTTCGAAAGGAAAGGTCGGGATCCGGATATCGAGGGGTCACTTCATTTCGGGCATCGGATTTCCCGGAATCGGTGAGCTCCCTTGCCTCGGAATCAAATATCGCGGGCCAGCGGATCAGGGCTCCATTCCATTCCATGCGACCATGATCAATGATCATCATGGCCTCAGATAGTTGAGCCTTGGAATCGTCCTCTTTCCATTTCTCTTCATCAATGGACCGAAGCCGTGTCAACGCTTTCTGAAATTCCTCCTTGGTCCTTTCCCGCTGCTCCAGATCTCTTCGAATCTCGGTCTCGGACCGGTTCAGAAGCACCAAACCACGAGAGAGATTATCAATCATTTCATCCCGTCCCGTTAAGAACTCGGAATGGCGGCGCCTTACATCCTCCAAGCGGGTCCGTTGTTTCTCAAGTTGATCCTGCGTCTTGCGCAGGACAGCGAGTCGACGATGCGCATCCTGAACCTGGACGTCCAATTTCTCGCGCGAAGAGAGACGCGTTTCATTCGGAGGTCCCGGTAGGGCAAACGGATTGGCTGGAGATTCGGAGTAATCCGATTCTTCAGCCTGTTCCGATTCCTGAATATCAGAAGGCATGAGAGGAGCTTAAACCGCTCCGGATTATGTGTAAAGCATGGTTCCCATGCGAGTCATCTTTCAACTCAGAACTCATAGTCCTTGATCCTGCGCAGGGCAAAAACCATAGGAAGTTTCCCTACTAATATGGATAAAACCAGGAACCCTCCCAGAAAAACAGTGAGCAGTCCAAAGGATTGGCTATTCCATATTCCCCAGGGAGATCCGACAGCAAGAAAAACGACGGAGAGGACAATATAAAGAAAACTGAGAATCAGACAAAAGGTTCCCCCGAATCCATTCACAATTTTCCCAGGGTTATCTTCCTTGAAATTTGGATAAAGCACGCCCAAACCAGTGGCCAACCCATTCAGGCAGAAAGTCATGATGGTGATAGCTCCGGTAAAATACACGGTGCGTTCAAAAGACATTTTCAACATGTGACAGGACAGCCAGGTCAGGCCCAGGGTCAGAACAAGTGAGGCGGATGTAGCGAGCCAGTATTTGGCTTTGACGACCCTGTTAATACCAAGAGGAGCCATCCCTACAATCCAGATTCGTTTTCCTTCAAGGGAAAACTGAGGATAGACAAAACGAGTGGTCAAGGTGGCGAGATTCAGGGAGCAGGCACCCAGGTTCAGGTAGGATACCAAATGGATCCAGAATGGATTGGTCAGTTGGCGTGAAAAATGGCGCAGATTTAAAATATACGCACCCAAAAGGCCGAAAAGAACCAGAGTTTGTCCCCATTGAGTGGTATCGCGCCAGAATAGTCGGGTATCTTTGACCAGCATCGCCTTCAAATCCGAGGCAAGCCAAGGTATGGAACCGATCATTTTATCCAAAAAACCACGGGCATTGTTGTCAGGGTCTCTTTCAGGCATCCACTTTGCGACCCATCTCCAATCGGCAAAAAGGCTGCCCCGACTCTGAACGGCAGAAAAAGCATTAAAGAAGATTTTCCCCGATTTGGTCAGCGACAACATACCCAAAAACAGAACGTAGCTCAACATTACAAGCATGAAGAATCCCGCTGAAATCAAAGATCCTTCAGTCCAGTTCTGAACCCCGGAAGACAACCAGTAACTCGGCAGAAAAGGAAATTGCGCAAAACGCGTTTTGTAAAGAAGTCGATCCAGCACTTCCATAACTCGCTTTTCGAGAGACTCATCCGAAATAGCTTCGGGTTTCAGATAAAAACCAATAGCGAACAATGCCAGGATCGCAGCAAATAGGGTGGCGATCTGGAAATACCGTCGATCCATGTGCCTTGCCAACAGGATGGCCACCCAAGCGCCGAGAACTGCCGGCAATACAATGAACAGTAAAATCAAAACAACGGTCATCGGATAAAAATGCCAGGGAACATTCTGGTGCATTCCGTAAGCCGCCAACAATGGCGCACAAAGAAAAATAAACCCCCAGGAAGCGAGAAGAGTCGATTCCAGAAACTTCCACCGAAATACAATCAGTGGGTCCATCGGCAAAGTGACCAGGAACAAGGTTTCCCGATTCTTGAATAGATTGGTGTATCCAATGACGATATTGCTGAAAAGAAGCAGAATAAACAAAAAGGCAAACAGGAGAAAAATCAGACGTTCAATCAACAACGGACCCAATCCGGGAAAACTCGCTATAAACCGCAGTCCTTTTTGAAATAAGTAAATAAAAACAACCAAATAGCTTGAAAGAAAAAAAACGATCAAGGCAGTCAGAAGTGACGACTGTTGGCGTATGGATTTCAATCGCCGCCAAGCTTGAAGAAGGTGAATCTGAATCAGCAGAGTCAGCCACAACTTTCTCGCCATTGCTACGGGAAGGTCTCCATTGTGATCTTGGTTGATCGCTATCCATTCAACTGCACGGCTCCCTGTTTTCGTGAAGCTGGGAAGTCAACTCCAGAAAGGAGGATTCAAGGGCTCCACCCACTCCACTCTTTTTGCTGAGTTCATCAATCGTTCCGACAGCAACCAGACGTCCATGATTAATAATGCCAACCCGGTCAGCCATTTCCTCGGCTACGCCGAGTTGATGCGTGGATAAAAAAACGGTCATACCATCCCTGCAGCGCTCACGAAAAACATCTTTCACAATTCGGGCATGGTGAGGGTCCAATCCTACCATGGGTTCATCGATGACAAAAACCTTGGGGTCGTGAAGCAATCCCGAAACGATGGCAACGCGTTGCCGAGTTCCGTGCGAAAGACTCTCAATGGGCTTTTTCAGATAAGGAACCAATCCAAAGCGATCGATCAATTCGCGTCCCTGAGTTTCAATCCGCTCCTCCTCCATGTGAAACATTCTCCCAATGAACTCAAAAAATTCCAAAGGGGTCAGCTTGTCGTAAAGAAACGGAAAGTCAGGAACATAGGCCATCAATTCCCTTGCCCGAATCGGTTCCTCTACAATATTAAACCCGCCGACGATTACGGAACCGCGGGTGGGTTTCATCAGTCCGGTAATAATTTTGATGGTCGTTGTTTTTCCAGCAGCATTCGGTCCCAGAATGCAGAAGAATTCTCCCTGTGGCACTGTCAGGCTCAGGTCGTTGACCGCAGTCAGATCAGCAAATGATTTCACCAGGTTTTTAATTTCTATCATCCCTTTTTCGGAGTTGTATTCTCACTGGATTCGTATGACCAGATTGTGTTGGACTAGACTTGAAGTGACTCACAATTAATTCTGAACTAACACTTCATTGATCAGGCTAACTTGATTCGGAAGCTCCACTTTGAATATTTCCCCGACTCGACTGACCCAGAGAATAACGGATTCACGGTTGATTCCCCCCATCGAAAGGCGGTAGACTTTAATACGGGATCGTCCCAGTGAAATCCAGGCATGATTGGCTTTCCAGTCGGATTCCCCCATCTCAGCCTGCCACTTCATCACCAGATCCTTGGGAAAAAGGTTTTGCAGGATGGTGGCGGTTAGAGGATCGCCTCTGCGTCGTATCCATTCAAAAGGATTACCCAGATCCTCAAACGTAATTTTTTCCTGAAAACTACTTTCATCCTGATCAATCTCCAGTCTGAGAAATTTTTCTTCGACCTTGGAAGAGATGCGCCACAGATGGGGTTTGGACATGAGGCTGAAATCAAACTCAGTCCATTTTTTCAGAACACCCAGAGCCAGATTCAGACCGAATCGGACATATTTTCCTTCGTCACCGAATCGAAGACTCCCTTCCATCCTGATCTTATACTGAGAAGGATTCCTGACCATTCCTTCCGGCATTTCTCCGGTTGGCTTCATTCCTTCGCCGACGTTTGGAAACCATCGGAAATACCCGATTTTCCTACCTCCGAACTGCAATTCCAACATGGAATCATCGGGAGCGGTGAGAATTCGGTCCCAAACCAGGGAAGCTGAAACAGGAGCGCCGATTTCAGTGGTGTCATAAAATTCAAACCTCCACAGGAGGACATTCATCACAATCCAGAAAATAAAGGTGGCGATGAAAAGGAGTCGTGAGAACATGAAACCAGGCGAATGAGGCGAACAGCGCTTAATTCGCAGGGATTTTTATGGCTCGCCCGACTTTAAGGTTCTTGGCTTTCAACCCTGGATTCAATCTTTGGAGCGTACCGGTAGACCAGCCGTAGCGTTGTTCTAATCTGAAAAAATTATCCCCTGGACGTATCTGGTAGCTACTGGGAGATTTTCGGGGGAGCTTTGGTTTCACAGAAGGAATAATAGCCCTCTTGATAGTGGGTCCCGTTCGTTTTTCTGGACTGAAACTTCGTGAATCAGGCGATGGAGAAAATCCGCGCGTTTTATTTTTCGGATCCGAAGAAGCATTCGCCAGAGGTGTTTTTCCGGGAGAAGAATTTCTCACCTGAAGCTCACGGCGGTAAGAGGATAATTGTTTGTCCAAGTCTGAGAGTTTTGCCTGAAGCATATCGTTACTGTGCCTTAACTCATCATTATTCTCGGTTAATTTGGCCAGCTGATCCAATGCCGAAAGGGAATACGTCCCATCGAAGGAAACCTGACGGGCAATCTCCTCTTTGCAGTAATCGATGCTCGAATTCACATAGGGTACAAATCGGTCATCGGCCTTGTATTTTATATACTTCTTGTAATGATGAATAGCGGAACCATATTCACGCATCTTTTCGTGATAAATGGTTCCCAATTGCAGATGCGCACGGGAAAACTCCGGATTGGATCGTAAGGCGCGCTCAAAGGCTTCAATCGCTTTTGTATACTCCGCCATCCGCTGATGCCTTTCTCCCTTCTCGAAATAAGCTAAGGTGGTGGCGTTCTCATTCTCTGTGATGTAGGAACATCCCGAGAGGATTAAGGCCAGCATCCCGATTGGAAGACAGTAAATGACTGAAACCACCCGAATCTTCATGGCTGATGATTTAACATGAACGTCAATTGAAATCAACCGATCTTATTTCGGTCCAGTTTCAGATGAGAACGGGTTCGAAGAAGATCGGGAGTTCGCATGTTTTTGGGGAGATTTCATATTGGGTTCCAAACGGGGAATCCAAAAAATTGAAATCACAGAATAGGCAAATCCCAATGGCATGTGTGCTAAGAATACCATGGTCGTTTCCCGAATGCTGATCCAACTGGCCCCATAGGAATAAATACAGCATACCAGTATAAAAGCGATGGGCAATTGAGCCACACAGCAAACCTGCCAAACCCCTCTGACCCCGGTCTTCCTTTTGAAGATACGTGCGACTATTGCCCCGGCAACAGCATAAACAACGGCGAGAATCATCCAGCTCAAAACTAAGCCGACCATTCCACCGACAACGAAAAACAACAAAAAGGCAGGTTTCCAAGCTCCCCACCACGCCTTTATCCCGGCCCTATTGAAATCGATTTCAAAAAACGTCGGATACGGCAAAGAAAAACAGCCTGGCAAAGAACAGATTTTGAAACCGGATAGATTGAATTCAATTTTAACATCCTCGGTGTAAAAAGTAGGAGCACTGTCATATAAATCCACAGCCAACAGCAGGCTGCCTTCTCCGGCCAAGTCAAACTGATCCTCCCCTCCCCAATAGAGAATTCCTTTCCTCAACAATCCTTCTTCAGGGAGTTCAATGACTGCAGCCGAAAAAACGGGACCCCATGTCGTGATGAGCACAAGGGTCAGAACGTTGACACACAGCCCCGCACCAAGTATTTGAATCAAAACCAACCTCCGGAAGCTGGTCTGGGAAAACAGGGCAATTCCTGAGGGGATCAAAGGGAGCCACACCGAACTGCCTGAAGATTCTTTATTCCTTGGAACCGGGTTGCTCATTTTCCGATTCAGGCCCATCAGGTGGTTCCGCAGGATCAGAATCCTTTGGTTTAGATATAGTTACAGGTAATGGAAATCTCAATTTCATCACATCGTCCACCATAATTTCTACGTAGTAGACTCCCTCCAATTTGAAGGTGACCTGAGTGAACATCGTTACATTGGTCCAGTTCTGAGAAGGATCTCGAAGGGTAAACTTAATCTGGCTTTTGCGAACTACCGTCGTCTGATCGGGAGCAACCAGATGAATGGACTCTTTGAAAACACCGAAGCCCGCCGTCCAGCGACTGAAAAAGAAGAGCTTCAAAGCGGAGATGGGAACTTTAGGAACCCTGAGACTGCTCAGAATCCCAATGAGTATGAAATTGCCTCCCCTCTCTTGACGGACATCCTCACATATCAGTGCCGACTGGAGATCGGGAAGAATTCGATTTGCTTCCATGTTTTTGCTGTTTAATTCAGAAGGGTCTCTTCGGCTGCACGAACGGTATTCTGCATGAGCATTGCTATGGTCATAGGCCCAACGCCACCTGGATTTGGGGTCATCATGGATGAAACAGCTTTCACTGCTTCAAAATCGACATCCCCCACCAACCGGGAGCCATTGCGGGCTGCCGTATCCGGAATTCGATTCACTCCCACATCAATCACCACGGCACCCGGTTTCACCATATCCGGTTTCACAAAAAGAGGAACCCCGATCGCGGCGATCAGAATATCAGCGCGACGACAATGCCCCGCCAGATCAGTCGTTCCCGAATGACAGACCGTCACGGTCGCATCAGCGAACTCCGATTTCTGCATCAAAATGGAAGCCAATGGTTTACCTACAATATTTCCGCGACCTAGTATAACAACATCGCTCCCCTTGATGGGGCACCCGGATCGAATAAGTAGTTGTTGAACTCCGGCAGGAGTACAGGGCGCGAAACCTGATGGGTCACCGAGCATCAGTTTTCCAACATTGACCGGATGAAACCCGTCAACGTCTTTACCCGGTAAAACCGAGGCGAAGACTTCGGCTTCGTTCAGTTGCCTGGGAAGGGGTGCCTGAACAAGAATCCCATGTATTTTGGGATCCTTATTCAAACGAGCAATAAGATCCAGCAGGCTTCCTCCGGACGTTTCTTTTTCCAGGATATGGGTTTGAGAGGTGATACCGATCTCGCGGCATTTCTTTTCTTTCATCCCGACATAAACACGGGAAGCCGGATCTTCACCAACACGTATGAACGCCAAACCGGGGGTAATATTCTTTTGCTTTAGGACCGCCACCCTTTGCCGTGTTTCCAAATGAACCGATTCGGAGATAGCACGCCCATCAATCAACTTGAATTCGCCCATTTCTACTTGTCTTCAAGCACTTGTATTTCCTCAACTTTCAAAATAGGCGTCTTTCTCCACCGTTGATCCAGCAGTTCTTCGCCTGTCACCAAAACTTTCTTGCCTCGAAAATCCCGGAGTTGAAGCTTGGGAATATCAGGCTGCAGATAATTTATTGAAAAATTGCTCCGGGAACTTTGCAACCTATATTTGGTCGGTGCCTGAATGCTGATGGTTCGCTTGATCACCCCTTCCCTGGAAACAATCCGCCTCCTGGGGTCTCTCTTGACGTTGACGGAATCTTTAGCAGTTTTTGTTTCACTATTCTTGTTTTCAACGGTTTGCGTAGTCTCGCCTTCAGGGTTTCCTGATTCAGGCTCAGGCAGATCAGCAGAGTTTCCCACCGGATCCGGCCGATCCCCATCCCCAATATAACCGGAACCGGAAGATGCTTCAGTCGCAGGTTCAGTAGGGAGAACCGGCTCATTTGTTTTTGAGCCTGCCTGTTCGAGCGGATCTGTCTGTTCGAGCGGATCTGTCGGCGTATCCAATCCTGCCTGGACAGGCGGCGTGACCCCCTCGGGAAGGTCCCTGATTTCGAGAAAGTCTGCAGCTACGTATGCATAGGCGTCCTCTGGAGGTTCGATTTCAATCCACTTGTCAGCACGACGAATTTCGATCACAGAATCCTTTTCTTTTAATCGACCGACGATGGAGTATTGTTCTCCCGGACCACCGCGAACATTCAATTTTGGAACGGTGACTGTTTTTCCAGCCGGATCAATAAAATCAGCATAAACCCAAACGGGAGTATTTTCAGGTAACAGGATCTTTGCCCACCGGATAGGTTCCCCTTTTGTCTTGGGTTTCAATGCAATAATTTCAACAATCCGGACACTCTCTGATTTGCGCAATTTAGTCAGAACTTCACTTTGAGTCGTTGCCTGCCCGCGTACACTTAATCGGTCAACCAGAGACGTTCCAACTTGCGCGCCCATCATGCTACAGACACTTGGAAACAATCCTCCCAGAATTCCGACTCCCAGCCAAAATCGTATTTTCTTCATATCTTTCTAGAAATTAATGATTTGATCTCGCTATCTGTTAGTTTTCTCCATTTACCACTCGGCAAACTACCAAGTTTGACGGACCCGATCTGGATCCGCTTCAATCGCTGCACTTTAAAATCCAGAAATTCAATCATTCTGCGGACTTCGCGGTTTTTACCTTCACAGAGCGAAATCGCAACACAACGGTTCTTAATCAAACGAACTGATTCAGCCTTCAGGCGTTCACCCATATGCGTTATTCCCTGGACTAATCTCTGCAATTGCGTTGATTCCGGAGTCCCATCCAGCCAAACCCTGTATTCTTTTACAATCCTGAATTTAGGATGAGTGACATGATAGCAGAATCGCCCATCATTAGTAAAAAAAATTATCCCTTCACTTTGAAGATCCAGGCGCCCCACCGGGAACAAACGGGAATCACGATAGGGTAAAAGATCACCGGCTTTGGGTCGTCCCTGAGGGTCTGAGCAGGTACATAGAAAACCCGGCGGCTTATTCAGAACCAAATGCACCGGGGATACGGTCTCGATTTCCCTGCCGTCCAGCTCTACCAAATCATTTTCCGGATCTACTTTCGTCCCTAACTTGGAAACAGGTGTTCCATTAATACTGACCCGTCCCTTCAGGATAATTTCTTCGCAGCTTCGCCGGGAGGCAACACCGGACCCTGCAAGATATTTCTGGAGACGAATCGAATTTTCCATTCCGGAGTAATTATATAGAAAAATAAAGAAACGCCCCGGATAAAAAAAAGAAAGGATGCCTCTGAGGCACCCTTTCCAAACCATGAGCCTACTTCCCAAGAGTCCGGACAATCCCGGGTCGAAGGTGAAAACTCTGCTTCGGAGACGAAAATCTTCCGCCCCGGAAAAAACCCTTACTCTTCAGATTTGGTTTTCCGCAAACCGATTACACGGTCGCCGTCTTTCCATTGACCTCGCTTTTTCAGCAACTCAACACGTTCGAAACGTTTCAACACGTTTCGCTTAGAACCCATTCTGCTCCCGGACTTCAAACTCGGATGTAAGGACATAACTCGATCTTTCTGTGACTCATTCAGACCTATTCTGGTCAAAGGGAGGAAGCTTTTAACACAGCATGCACGATTTGCAATGGTATTTTTGTTGCAATTTCATGCTTTTCTTCAATATGCCTTGTTCCAAGTTTTATTTGTGGAAACAGCCAAGCGGCAAATTGGCCTTTACGGCGGTTCATTCAATCCAGTCCACCTCGCTCACCTACAGGCGGCTCAGACAGCTGTGGAAGAGCAAGGCCTGGACAGGCTTATCTTTGTACCGGCGGCCCAATCTCCGTTCAAATCCCGGGGGAAAATGGCTGAAGATTCGGACAGAATCCGAATGCTGCGCACGGCTCTAGCAGGTCGTCCGGATTTTGGGCTGGATGAAAGAGAAATCAAGCGCGGAGGAGTTTCCTATAGCATTGATACGGTAAAATATTACCGAGACCGGTATCCGGATGCAGCTCTGAACTATCTGATCGGATCCGACCAGATAGCGACCCTGCTAAAATGGCGGAATGTGGAAGAATTGGCGGAACTGGTTTACATGCTGGTGATTCCAAGACCTGGATCTGAGGTTCAGGAACTACCTCATTCGTTTCGGGGACACCGGTTGAAGGGAACTCTTTCTGATATCTCTTCTTCGGTAATTCGGGATAGAATACGTCGGAATCGACCGATCAACCATCTGGTAGGATCAAACATTGCGGAATTGATTGATCGATATAGGCTTTATTCCACATAGTATATGGAAAGTAGATTGAATATGGATTCAAGGGAATTGGCATTGGTCTGCAGAGACCTTGCAGATAATAAAAAAGCAGAGAACATCGTCATTCTGGATTTGCGGGGCATTTCGTCCATTGCGGACTATTTTGTGATCGCATCTGGTAGCAGTGACCCCCACGTGAGGGCCATCATCAATGAAATAAGGGACAAACTCATTGACGACCACCTAATTAAGCCGATGGCAGTAGACGGTTCCACAGGAGGTTCATGGACCGTGCTGGATCTGGTCGACGTGATCGTGCACGTTATGAGTGAAGACACTCGGAAAAAATACAATCTGGAAGGATTGTGGGGCGATGCACCGGAAGTAAAAGAAACAAGGGATCACTTGAGCCTGGAGACCTCGTAAGGGACCGCTCAAGAATAAATCCACCATTGGACGGGAGCGCCGTCTTGTCGGTTCAAGGCACGAGGATTACAGTTCCCCTCAAGAGGGGGATTCAACCGACGTGTAAAACGCCGCAGGCGGCATGCCCCCCTCCCCGTCGGGTTGGGCCGAAGTTGTTTTTGAAGGGTCCCTAAGCTGTTTTTTTATAAGGGATCAAATGGGTATATCAGGATTCCGGCTTGGCAGCGGGGATGGATTCGGAGGTTTTTGTCATTTCTCCAACAAGTTTCAAAAACTCATCCAAGCCCGTTGCTGGAATGATGATCGTATCCCTACGGCCATTGACATCTTCTGTGATCCTTAAAAAACGACCTCGGGGATTCTCCTTGAGAGCAAAAACAAAGGTTTTGCGCTCAATTTGAATTTTCTCCATTTTAAGCGTGTCCTCCTGAACATGAGGTTTGGGCGCTGATGAAGAATAGGACTTCTGTCCGTATGGAGATGGACGTTCATTAGAAATCATAACAAAGTTCCCTTTGTGCGCGCAATATGCGTTTTTGAATGGAATGTAACCGTCAGTCTGAGTTTGATTTGGAGAATGTCAACCCCCTAATTAAAGAACAGAATCCTGAATTCTGTACCGCCATCGAATTCCACCTTTTTTATATTTGTTAATTGATCGCCTTTGATTAGATTGCGTTGATGGCGAGGCCCAAGGGAAAAAAGATTCAGCACGAAGCCGAAAGTCGACATAACGGATTGAACGATACGATCGGACTGGTCCTCGTTGTTGTTTCGTTTTTGTTAGGAACGGCAATGCTGTCTTTTGATCCCGGAGATGTTGACTTCAACAAGTATCCTGCCAATGAAACTATTCATAACCGAATCGGCCCGGTCGGGGCTTGGGCGGCAAACGCCTGTTTCTTCCTTTTTGGAATAGTCTCCTATGTTTTCCCCCTTTTGATTCTAGGCACCGGCACCTGCCTGGTTTTCCAGTGGCTGAATCTTGTGAAAAAGAAATTGATCTGGATTGGGTTGATAATGATATCGACAATCTGTTTGGCGGACCGAGCCGGACCGAGCCTTGAAAACTGGTCTCGGAATCTCAATCTTCCCAGTGCCGGTGGATTCTTCGGGAAATCCTTGAACGAATGGGTATTCTCATATTTCGGCTCTATCGGGGCTCCAACCATTCTCTTATTGATCGTTGTCCTGAGCATCGCAAATCTTACCCAATTCGGGTTTCTGTCCGTATTACAACGTATTCCTCTCGGGTTGCTGGAAACAATCCGCGGAACCATTGCCTCCATGGCACATCGAGCTCCGGTTGAAAAAGTAGAGCAGGAAAAACTGGAGTCAAAGGTCAGAACTCTCAGAAATAAAGCGAAAAAGGTCCAAAAGCAGATGGAAAGCACAGCCCCTCCTCCCGAAACAGCGGAGCCTGTCATCCGAGATCGAAGCCAGTCCAAGCGAATCAAAGGGAACCCCTTCGCCAAATCTAAGGAAGAAAATCCTGAAGAATCGGAACCAGAAGATCTCACTCAACGGGAACACCCCGAGCCAAAAGTTTACATTGCCGATGACAACCAGGCTTATCGTGACCCTTCCCTGCCTCCGGCATCCACAGCCGATGTTCTGGGGGACCCAATAAACGATTCGGTAAAGCCGGGAAACAGGCTATCAGGAGACATAAAGCCGCCCCCCAATACTACCCAGAGCCCGAAAGGCAAGATGACTCCCCGGACAGATGAACCAATCAGGGTGGCCTCCACACCGTTGATCGGCGATTACCATTTGCCCAGCACCAACTTGTTGGCATTGCCGGATCAAAAACTTCGACCTACCGAAACCAAGGAAACCCTGATGGCAAATGCCCATCTGATGAAGGAGACACTTGCCCAGTTTGGTATTGAGGTCGCTTTGGGAAATATCACAAAGGGGCCGACAATCACTCGTTATGAACTCCACCCTGCGCCGGGTGTCCGTCTGGAGAAAATCGCAAATTTGGGAAACAACATCACCGCCGCCTTGAAAGCGGAAAGAATCAACATTCTGGTGCCGATTCCGGGGAGCAACGCGGTTGGTATAGAAGTTCCCAACAAGGTCAAGACTATGGTGACCATGCGGGACGTTTTCGATACGGAAGAATGGGTCAATACGAAAGCAAGGATTCCTGTCGTTCTGGGAAAGGATGTCTACGGCAGTCCCTTGATTGGAGACTTGGCGGAAATGCCTCATCTGCTGATTGCCGGCGCCACCGGTTCGGGAAAATCGGTATGCATCAACGTCATCATCGCCTCACTGCTGACCCGTTTCTCTCCGGATGAATTACGCTTTGTCATGATCGACCCCAAGGTGGTCGAATTACAGCAGTACAACGCCCTGCCCCATCTGGTTGTCCCGGTGGTCACCAATCCCAAAAAAGTGGTACTGGCCTTGCGGTGGGTCGTCAATGAGATGGAAAAACGATACCAGATTTTTGCTCAGGAGGGAGTGAGGAACATCGCATCATTCAATGCACGGAAACCCAAACCAGTAGAATCTGAATCCCCGGACGAAACGACTGAGAATAACCCATCAGGGGAAGAAGAGGGATTCGCCGTAGAATTGGACGAAAAAATCACCGTTCCCCGTGAGGACCAAATTGAGATTCCGGAAAAACTGAGTTATGTTGTCGTGATCATCGATGAGCTGGCTGACTTGATGCTGGTGGCTCCAGCGGATGTGGAAATGGCCATTGCCCGTATCACTCAAATGGCCAGAGCAGCCGGAATCCATTGCATTGTAGCAACTCAAAGACCCAGTGTGGATGTCATCACCGGCATCATCAAAGCCAATATTCCCACACGAATCGCATTTCAGGTTGCCTCTAAAGTGGATTCCAGAACCATTCTGGATGCCATGGGTGCCGACAAACTTCTCGGCAAAGGAGACATGTTCTACTTACCTCCCGGTTCGGGTAAACTCATCCGATCACAAGGAGCGTTCATCACCGATGATGAAATTCAGGCAATTGTGGATTATATCGCGAAACAGGGGAAACCCTGCTATGAATCCGATATTCTTCAGCAATTATCCAAGCCCGTTTCCCTTGAAACCAAGGGAAATGGAAGCAATGAAGACGAAGAATTGATAGAACGGTGCATCAATGTGATTCAAACCGAAGGGAAAGCCAGTGTTTCTCTGATGCAGAGAAGGCTTCGTCTCGGGTATACCCGCGCGGCACGAATCATGGATGAGTTGGAAAACCGGGGAGTTGTCGGTCCCAGCAAGGGGGCGGAACCTCGCGATATCCTGATTGATGTAGACGTCAGCTAAAAGTGTTGAACCATGTCAACCGTCGGCGAACAATTACGACAAGCAAGAGAGCAACAGAACCTTTCTTTTTCTGAAATTGCAGAAATAAGCAAGATTCGAAAGGATTATCTCGAAGCTCTGGAAACCGGAAATTACGATGTATTGCTGGCCCCAGTCTACATTCGGGGCTTCATTCGAACCTATGCCCGGATTCTCAAGTTGAACACCGATGAAATTGTCGAGAAACTCAATCGCGAGCTCGGTCAATCCGCAAGGGACGGAAACGAAGACAGCTCATTGCCGAGAAAAAAAGGCTTACTGGATATCATTACCCTGCAATTAACTCGGATCCCTCTGCCTCAGGCTGGAATCTTTCTCCTAATCGTGGTAATGGTCTGGGTCGCGATCCTAATCTCAAATGCAGAACCGAATGACCCATTGAAGAATCTCGGTGCCGGACAATACCAACCGGCGAAGAAAACCATCGGTGAATATCTACCCATTCCCACCAGATAAAAGAGGCGGAAGCTTTCGTATTCATTATTTCAATCAAGACATTTTCATAGCATGACCTCCCCCAAAACAACAATTCCCCCAAAAGACACTGTGACGGTTGGCATGATATCCCTCGGTTGCGCCAAGAACCTGGTGGATGCTGAGATTATGTTGGGCACCCTGACCAAAAAAGGCATGGTGATCACTAATGAACTCGAGGAAGCCGATGCTGTGATTGTGAACACGTGCTCGTTTATCGATGCCGCCCAGGAGGAAAGTGTGGATACCATCCTCGAAACGGCCGAAATCAGAAATGTTCGAAAACGAAACCAGGGGCTGATCGTCTCTGGGTGCCTCCCTCAACGCTTTCGGGAAAAATTGCCAGTGCTGATGCCTGAAGTGGATGCCTTCATGGGAATTGATCAGGTCGAATCCATCGACAAAATTGTTACCGAAGCACTTATACGGAGATCGAAAAGACTGTTGGTTTCAACGGATGAGAATTCTCCAGGCACAACCGGAGAAGGAAAGGATTCCGACAGCTCCGTTGCAGGTAATGATGAGCCATGCGAAATCGAGGCGGTCTTCGATGTGGAGAAACGCCCTCAATACATTCCCGACTATTCAACACCCCGCATCAGATTAACTCCAGACCATTTCACCTACCTCAAAATTGCAGAAGGATGTAACCATCCCTGCTCTTTCTGCATCATCCCACGGATGCGTGGAACCCACCGCAGCCGTCGTCCCGATGATATCATAAGTGAAGCCCAACAGTTGGTTCAGGCGGGCGTAAGGGAACTGAATCTGATCTCTCAGGATACAACTTACTATGGACTGGATCTCCGCCCGAAACGAGATCGATCCATTGCCTCTCCGGAAAAATTTACAGACACGGTGAATCAATTACCGGCGGATTCACCGACGCTCTCGGGATTGATCGGCAAGTTAGACCGGATCGAAGGCGACTTCTGGGTCCGACTCCTCTATACCCACCCAGCACACTGGACAGACAAGCTGATCGACAAGATCGCCTCTTCACGTGTCGTCGCAAAATACATCGACATGCCTTTGCAGCATATTCATTCAAACATGCTGGAAAGGATGCGTCGGGAGACAAGCAGCGAGTATATCGTCGACCTGATCGGAAAAATCCGAGCCCGCATACCTGGTATCGCCATCCGGACGACTTTCATTGTGGGGTTTCCGGGAGAGACGGAATCCTGTTTCGAGACGCTGCTGAATTTTATCAGAGAAACACGTTTTGAGCGGCTGGGCATCTTCACTTATTCACATGAGGAAGGTACCCGTGCTTATGGTATGACAGATCAAGTTCCCGACACAGTGAAACAGGAAAGAAAAGAGGCGGCCATGTCCCTCCAAAGAGAGATTTCCAGCGAAATCGCTGGGGCGACCATTGGCAAGCAAATGAAAGTCCTCGTTGAACAGTCCGTATCGGCTTCAACTCTCGAAAAATCGGGAATCCTGAATCCCGAACATGGCTCGGTGCGGCTTCCGGATCGCATCCACGCGGAACAGGTTCAATCCATGATGCAGGCGAGGAGCGAAGCGGATGCCCCGGACATCGACGGAAGGGTTTATTTTGCCGGAAATTGCCCACCGGGGCAATTTGCAGAAGTCCGCATAACGGGTCACA
>DUCD01000130.1:26915-31666 GCA_012959985.1 Verrucomicrobiales bacterium
CGGTCCTTCTCCCGAAACGATTTAAAAAACATCTTCGTGTTGATTCTTTTTTGCGTTTAAGGTAGCTCCACTGAGAAAACCAATGAATGTTCCGAACAAATTAACGGTTTCGAGGCTGTTCCTGACGGTGGCTTTTCTCATTTGTTTTTTCGCCGAGTTTCCCTTGAGCAATACTGCCGCTCTTTTCCTGTTCGTCCTCGCAGCCATAACGGATTACTGGGATGGGAAAATCGCGAGGCAAGAGAAAATTGTCACTAACTTCGGAGTCCTCATGGATCCATTGGCGGACAAAATCCTGATCTGTTCGGCATTCATAGCCTTGGTCGGGATAGGTCTGGTCGCCTCATGGATGGCCATCATCATCGTCGTTCGTGAACTCGCCATCACCGGGCTGAGACTCCTTGCCGCTTCGAGTCAGATCATTCTTCCAGCCGAGAAATCGGGAAAAATCAAAACCACATTTCAGTTGACCGCACTGATTTCCACTTTGGTGATGATCAGTTATCCGGAATGGGGAACCTGGGCAGAGATCCTGTTCGGTTTGTGGCTTCAACCCTTTGTAAGGATCACCCTCTGGATCGCCGTGCTCCTGACATTAGGATCCGGGGTTTCCTACCTGTGGAAAAATCGGAACCTCTTCATGAAAGACTTGTGATTTGAACGGGATTCAGCGCCTGACACTTTGGACTTCTCAAGGTTTTGGACTCGGCCGATTTCCAGTCGCCCCAGGAACGATCGGCACTCTGGGTGGGTTCCCCCTGCTGGCGTTGCTGCTGTTACCGGGAAATTTTGTGTTTTTTACGGTCGGTTGCCTTGCTCTTGGCGGAATCTCAGTCTGGACAAGTGGAGAAGCCGAAAAACTCTTGAGCCAATCGGATCCGGGTTCGGTTGTCATAGACGAAATCGCTGCCATTCCCGTTTGTTATCTGAGTTGGATCATCTGGTTGATCGCGCACAATCAAGCCTTCCCGTCTCCCTTGTTTTTTTTCCAACCGGACAACTTTATGGGCACAATCGGAATTTTTTTTGCTTTTCGTCTGTTTGATGTGTGGAAACCATGGCTGATCGGACAGAGCCAGAAACTACGAGCGGGATGGGGAATTACAGTGGATGACTTTCTGGCCGCCTTGGTAGTCAACTTTTTGGTCCTTGGCGTTTTATGCATAAAGACTATAGGAAAACCCTGAAAGTGTTTCGGGTCCTGCATAAAAACGATTCAGAGAAGGATTTCAGAATCACCTTTTTTCAAAAATTATAGAAATGGATTGGAAAATTCAGACTAGATCCAAGGAATGCGGACTTTGTTCCGGACTCTACCAAGACAAGGCCCCCTACCATACTCTTCTATTCGATGTGGACCACACTTGGACCCGGTATGACATCTGCGAGACTTGTTGGAAGACCAAAAAGGAAAGTTTTCTGAAGGAAAAAGGTGAATTCATTTCCCATTGGCAGGGCATCTTTCAATCCCCCCCTCCCCCCCCTCCGGAAATCCTGGAACAAAACCGTGCTGAAGAACTCCTGCGGGAGCTTCTGAAAAGAAACCTTCCAAGCTTTGCCCCGTCAGCTTTTGTCCTCGCAGCCATGTTGGAACGAAAAAAGGAATTAAAAATAAAATCGGTGAAAACCAGTGGGGAGACCCGGATTTTCATCTATGAACATCCAGCTTCCGGTGATATCTTTCCAATCGTCGACCCAAATTTGCGTTTGGCTCAATTGGATCGTGTTCAGCAGGATGTAAGCGATCTTTTTGAAAAGGGGATACCAGAGACCCTGAACGAAACAAACAGGTCAACCACGATGGTTGAAGATCCCACTTCGACGGTATCCTCCGATTGATCGGCGTTTATATCATTTTAGTTAAGGTAACAATTGAAGGAATTCGAGATAGTCGAAAAAAAACTGGCATACCACTTCAAGGATGCTTCTCTCCTGAAACTCGCATTGACTCACCCGTCGGTAGCCCATGAAATGAAGGCACCCGGCTTTCAACACAACCAACGTCTGGAGTTTCTGGGAGATGCGGTTCTGCAGCTGGTACTCACTCAAGAACTGTTTGAAAGGAATCCGGACTTAAGCGAGGGCCCTCTTACTAAAGCAAGAGCTCAACTGGTCAATAAACAAACTTTGGCCGAGGTTAGCCGATACCTGGAAATCGGAAGCCATTTAATTCTCAGTCAGGGAGAAGAAACCAGCGGAGGTCGAGACAGGACTTCGGCTCTGGCCGATGCTTTTGAAGCATTGCTCGGAGCGGTCTACCTGGATGGCGGATTGGCGGCTTCTCGCGAATTCGTCCTGCATCATTTTGAGAAAATCATTGCCGGAATGACAAACCTGCCCGATTTGAATAATCCAAAAGGCGAATTGCAGGAATTTCTTCAGGCAGAATCACAGGAAACACCTACTTATCATCTCGCCTCCATTTCCGGCCCGGACCATGACCGCTCCTTCATCTGTTCCGTGCACGCATTTGGGAAAAAGATTGGCAAAGGAACGGGGAAAAGCAAGAAAACTGCCGAAATCCAAGCGGCCTTAACCGCCCTGAAACAACTGAAGAACTCCGGAGATATTTCGACATGAAAGATGGCAGCCAAGCTCTTTTCAAAGCAATGAACCCATCCACCCGGTAAATCCACGCTCTTGACGATCTGCCCTGCCTTGGTTACGTTCCGCTTGATTTGTAAATTGACTGATCCTTATGCAAAATATGCTTGTACCAATGGTCGTGGAACAGACCAGTCGCGGAGAACGCGGCTACGATATTTATTCGCGACTTCTAGTTGACCGAATCATTTTCCTGGGTACGCCGGTTGATGATAATGTGGCGAATCTAGTGATCGCCCAATTGTTGTTTCTTCAAATGAGCGATCCTAAAAAAGACGTCCATTTGTATATTAATTCCCCCGGAGGAAGCGTCACCGCAGGCTTGGCTGTTTATGACACCATGCAGTTTCTGACCTGCGATGTGAACACGTATTGCATCGGGCAGGCAGCCAGCATGGGGGCAATCCTCTTGTGCGGAGGCACTAAAGGGAAAAGATTTGCACTTCCGAATTCCAACATTATGATTCACCAAGTCCTGGGGGGAGCTGAGGGACAGGCAACCGATGTTCAGATTCGTGTCAATTATATGCTCCAGCTGAAAAAACGATTGAATCTGATCCTCGCCAATCATACCGGAAAAAAAACCGCACAGGTGGAAAAAGACTGTGATCGGGATAATTTCATGAGTGCTGAAGAAGCCAAAAAATACGGTCTTGTCGACGAAGTGATCTCTTCACGCAAAGAGATTTCCGATGACTCCAAGACCTCCGGAAAAACCTCAAGTTAACAACTCCCCACTTACGATGGCTCGCCCTACCAATCTTTCCCTTTGCAGCTTCTGCGGAAAATCTCATTCCGAAGTACGAAAGCTGATAGCGGGGCCGGGAGTCTATATCTGTGATGTTTGTATTGAGGTATGCAAAAACGTTCTCGATAAGGAACTGAAGACAGACGCAAAGCGAACCGCTCCCAAATTTCGGATTCCTAAACCGGCAACCATCAAAGCAGAATTGGATAAATACTGCATCGGTCAAGATCAGGCTAAGAAGACTCTGGCCGTCGCCGTCCATAATCACTACAAACGCATTCACCTGCTTCAAAACCGGCCTGCCGGAAAAAAGAATTCTAAATCCTCTCGAAACTCCACAGGCGATGCCAGTGACGAGGTGGAGATAGAGAAAAGCAATATACTTGTTATTGGCCCTACCGGATCAGGGAAAACCTTGCTCGCCAGAACACTTGCCAAAGCTCTGGATGTTCCCTTTGCCATCGCGGATGCAACCACGTTGACCGAGGCGGGATATGTTGGGGAAGACGTGGAAAACATCATATTGAGACTTCTCCAGAATGCCGATTACGATGTGAATCGCGCCCAAATGGGAATTGTCTACATAGATGAAATCGATAAAATTGCCAGAAAGACTGAAAATGTATCGATTACGAGAGATGTTTCCGGTGAGGGTGTGCAACAGGCTTTGTTGAAGATCCTCGAAGGGACCATCTGCAATGTCCCACCTCAAGGGGGAAGGAAACACCCCCACCAGGAATACATCCGGGTGGATACCAGTGGAATTCTGTTCATTTGCGGAGGAGCTTTTGTCGGTCTGGAAAAAACCATTCAGGCACGTCTGGGACACCGCGTCCTGGGATTCGGCACCGAATACGATCAGAACAATCAGCCCGAACACGAGAACGAGGAAATCATGAAGTATGTCGAACCGGAAGACATGCTGCGGTTCGGATTCATCCCTGAATTCATCGGCCGCTTACCGGTGATCTCTTTCCTGGAGCAGCTGACAGAGGACCAATTGGTGGCCGTCATGACTGAACCAAGAAATGCTTTGATCAAACAGTATATGAAGCTTCTGGAGATGGAAGGAGTTCAATTGGAGTTTTCAATCAATGCCTTAAGAGAGCTTGCCACCGTGGCTCTCCAGAAAGGAACGGGAGCACGAGCCCTGAAAGGGATCTTTGAAAAACTACTCCTCGAAGTAATGTATGATGTTCCCGGTGATGACGATATCACCCTCGCTGGACATGCGGCGACCGGCCAGTTTTTCCAGTCGAAGATAGACCAATTTCCCAGCAAATTGTCCTTTTCCAGAGCATTTATAGTTGATCAATGCAATTAAATGCTTTATGGATGCTATGAGGATTGTTTCGGGATTGTGGACAATCAAAAGTGTAATCCCGGGTACTTTCCAATG
>DUCD01000131.1:0-1359 GCA_012959985.1 Verrucomicrobiales bacterium
ATCATCCAAAGTGCTTTACCATGTGGATGGCGGGCGGCGGTATCAAACCCGGAATCGTTTATGGAGAAACGGATGAATTCAGCTACAATGTGATCAAGGATCCAGTCCACATTCATCAGATTAACGCGACCATACTGCGCCTGATGGGCATCGACGCCTGGAGGTTCAGTAAAAAGGTCAAGGGGCTCGATGCCAGGCTGACCGGCGCCACAAAAGCGAATCCTGTGTCCGGGATCATGGCTTAGAAATTCGATGAAATGAAAAAAGGATCATTCGTCACGCAGTCGGAGGCGCAGACAGAGGAGTTCCAAGGCAGGACCAATGACTGGTTGTGCCGCCCTGAAATCGCGGAAGCAGACCATCTTCAAATCTGCCGCGCCTCCCTGCCAGTCGGTGAAGGCCATCACTTCCACCTACATCCGGAACTGGAGGAAGCAATCTACGTCCTGGAAGGTGTCATTGAACAATGGATTGAAAAGGAGCGCCGGGTTCTCAAAACGGGAGAGTTGGCGCACATTCCAAAAGGCATCGTGCACGCCACGTTTAACTCGGGTTTATCCGATGCGGTGATCCTGGCGATACTCTCTCCAGCGGCAACCGAGGGCCCGTTCCTGGTGGATGTCAGCCACGAAGAGCCATGGGTCTCGTTGAGGCCCCCTTCAACATAACCTGATCATGGATTCCAGAACCTGCCTATGAAACCAAAACCCTTTCTGATTCTCCTATTCCATCTCTTCCTCGCCACAACAGCGATCCAAAATGCGGAGCCACTGCGCGTGTTTATTCGGGGAGGTGTCAAAACACATGGACCCAACGAGCACGATCATCCAAGATTTCTGAAGGAATGGAGAGAATTACTTGCAGACCGCGGGATGGAGGTCGAAGGCAGCTTGGAATTCCCTTCGGACACTCAACTTGCCACCACCGATGTGATGGTTATTTATGCCGCCGATGGAATGAACATCACGGGTGAAAAACGAGATGTTTTCGAGAACTTCCTGCGCCGAGGCGGCGGAGTCGCGGTCATTCACGACGGGGTGGTGAGCGGTTCGGAAAACGTGTGGTGTAAACAGGTCATCGGCGGAGCCTGGATATGGAAGGATCAACGCACGAAATGGTGGCACGGCGACGTGGGTATTTATTTTCTCAACGATCAACATCCCATAACTCGCGATCTATCGAATTTCGACTGGAAGGATGAGATCTATTACGATTTGGACATGGCGGATAACGTCAATGTACTGGCCGCTTCCTTTCACAGCGTATTCGTGGTGGCGCCCCAACTCTGGACCCTGGAACAGACTTGGAAAAACGGTGATCAACCCTACCGGGCCTTTGTCAGCTTACCGGGACACTATT
>DUCD01000131.1:1369-3661 GCA_012959985.1 Verrucomicrobiales bacterium
CAAGATATTCTACCCCAAAATGCAGAGAGGTGAGCGCAACTGGGTCAATTTAAATGGGGGATTTTATGGTTGTACACTCTTTTAATCCTATATTGAATGCATTTTTCAGAATCTTATCCACGTCGGGGGTACAGTCTGTCGGAAACAACCCGACCTTGATGCATTCTGCACTCAAACCGAATTGGACAGTTTGAGCTATCCTGTGGGCGGACCCACCCCTCCAGACCAGACGATCGAAAAACTGAATGTTCATCCGGATTTCGACATTCATCTGATCGCCTCCGAACCTGAAATACAAAATGTGCTGTCACTTGATTGGTCGCACGACGGTCGTCTCTGGGTTGCGGAATCGCCTGAGTATCCCAATGGAAGACGCATCCACCGGAACGATGCGCCAATTTATTCAGACCGAGCACTCCATCCCCACAAATACCAGGGCGAAACTGAGAATCGCCCGGCCTACGATCGAATCTCCTGGCTGGAAGACACGGATGGAGACGGACGAATGGACGAACGTCATGTGTTTGCAGACCACCGGCATGGTGTTCCAGGCGGACTCGAAATCGTCACCTCTTTTGTCTTTCATGAGGACGGCGTCATTGTGGCTCAGGCGCCGGATATTCTCTGGCTTCGGGATACCGACCGCGACGGTGTTTGCGACAAAGTGGAACCTCTTTACACCGGTTTCGGTAATCGTGACACACACGCCGTCATCAACAACTTTCGATGGGGGTTGGACGGCTGGATCTACAGTGCGATCGGTTACAGCGCGGGCCGTCCTGTATCTGCAAAATCCGGCCGTGAATTCGATCGGGTCACGGCCGGCGTGATTCGATTTAAACCGGACGGAAGCGCCGTGGAACAGGTGTCATCAGGTTCCTGCAACACATGGGGCTTGGATTTTGCGTCGGATGGAGAGCTGTTCTTTACGACGGCCACCTGTGGACAGCATTTCCTGCATGTCGTCATGCCGGAGAAATTCCTGGCGAAAGGCAACATGGGACACGTGCGCGCGTTCAGTGTCGTTCCGGATCATCAAGAGATCAAACCGGCCATACAGCATACCCGTCCCGCCTATGTTCAGATTGACTGGGTCGGCGGCTTCACCGCCGCCGCCGGTTGCTGCCTCTACAATGGGGGAGCTTGGCCCGAGCGTTACGATGGGTCCCACTTTGTTTCGGAAACAACGATGAGCCTCGTGCACCATGAGATACTTAAACCCAAGGGTGTCACCTTTGTCGCCAGTCGGGAGCATGGGCGGGAGGAGACCGAATTCATCACCGGAACGGATCTCTGGTTTCGTCCCATCCATCAACGAGTCGGTCCGGATGGTGCTTTGTATGTGGTCGACTTCTACAATCAAGCCGCGATTCACAATGATACCCGAGGTCCCAAGCACGGTGCCGGCAATGCCGCCACACGACCGGATAGAGATCACAAATTCAGCCGCATTTATAGGATACAGCACAAGCATGCCAAGATGATGACGAAGCCGAACTTCAACCAAAGCAACGGTGACGTCCTGGCGAACGCACTTCGCCACGAAAACGGATGGGTGCGTGATACCGCCGCCCGGCTACAGCGGGAATCCAGGGACCTCAGACAGGTGAAAAACCTGGATCGGATCATTCAGGACATTCCAGCGTCGAATCCAGCTCGCATTGCCGCCCTGTATACTCTGGAATCAATAGACCGGTTGACCGATGAAATTCTGGAAACCGCTCTGTTGGATAGTGAACCCGTTCTTCGAATCAACGCTCTGCGGATCGTGGCCAACCGTGACAACACAGGGCTCACAGCAGATATTGAAATGGTTCAGACATTGCTGCGCGATGAAGAACCGCGGGTGAGATTAAACGCCCTGCTGGCTCTCAGCACCTTCGACCTTTCCAGGGCCTCAGCCGAGGAAGTCATCCAAGCCTGGATCTCGTTCGAAGATGATTGGACCCGTTCCGCCGCGCTGGCTGTGGCTCATCACAATCCCATGTTGTTTTTGCATGCCTTGCTAGAAGTCTCCAATCCGGAATCCTACGTCCCGCTTGCCGGACAAGTCGCACAACTGCTCGTTTTTCAGAAACAAGCGGAGGGCGCTGGTCGATTGACGCAAACGCTTTCGAATGCCTCCAACGATGTCAACTCCCTCAAAGTCGCCCTTTTGGAATCCATAACCGAGACATTGAGGGAGGACATCCGTCCCAAATGGAATCCACGCCTTCTTTCTGCCTTGTCCAGACTATTGAAAACGATGGATACCGCTGTCGTTGCAGCCACACTGCCTTTGGTCGCTCGCTG
>DUCD01000131.1:3671-5405 GCA_012959985.1 Verrucomicrobiales bacterium
ACATCAATGATGAGTTATCCTCAGAACTGCCCTCAACCATTGCAACACTGAAAAACAAATTGACCGATTCTTCCATCGAGGAAGCCACCCGCGTGGAAGCGGCAAAAACATTGCTTGGCGTTCGACGATATGACCCAAACATTGTTCCATTTGTGGGTGCGCTGCTTACAACCGATACCAGCGACAGTTTGCGGCAACAACTCGTCCAGGCATTAGGAGCGATTCCCGACACCTCCGGAGGCGGTCAATTGGTAGATCATTTCAGTGAACTTTCCACAACCCTTCAACTCAACGCCTTTGCACAAATTGTCAAGCGAAGCGTCTGGACAAGCCTTCTGCTCGACGCCCTGGAAAGTCGTCAAATCTCCTTAAACCAATTGGGTTCCGCAAATATACATCGCCTGAAAACCCATTCCGACCGGGACCTAGCCAAAAGGACCTTGATCCTAATCGCCGACATTCGCGGCCCGGAGGAAAAAGAAATGGAGCACTTGATCGCCACATTTTCCCAGGTGGTCGAAGAACCGGGAAACCTGGAAAATGGCCGGACGCTCTTTGCGACAAATTGTGGAACTTGTCACAAGTTCAACGGAGAAGGTGGCGATCTGGCCCCCGATCTCACCGGGATGGGAGCCCATGGCTCCCGCGACCTGTTAACCCATATCCTGGATCCTAATCGAGTGGTGGAGCCCAATTTTGTGTCTACGAGTGTTGAAACCAAGGATGGCGAAATACTCGACGGGATCGTTGTTGGTGAAAATACCTCCACCGTTATGATGAGAAACGTCACTGGAACCTTCGAAATTCAAAAACAAGATATCCAGAACCGACGCTCCTCGGGCCTGTCCTTGATGCCGGCCGGATTCGAAGCGCTAGGCAGCGACGGGCTGCGGGACATGATCCAGTATCTCTGTGCTGATGATTCACAGTATCGAATCATTGATCTTCAAACAGCCTTTACCGCCAACAGCCAGGAGGGAATCTACGCAAATCGCCAATCCAAAAAAGAATCCCTCCGATTTAAACAATTTGGAATCGTTCGCGTGGATGGCATCCCTTTCGAAATCATGCATCCTGAAAAATCACAGACTGGAAAAAATGTGATTGTCCTTAAAGGTGGCAGAGGCTATTCAAAACGCCATCCCAGGAAAGTGGTCGCCAAGACGAATATTCGTGCCGAGAGAATCCATGTTCTCGGAGGAGTTGGCGGCTGGGCCTGGCCCTTTGGCGGCGATAAATACAAGGGCAGGGATGTGGTCCGGTTCACCCTCCTCTTCGAAGACGGTCTGACAGAAGAAACCGTTTTTCGAAATGGAATCGAGTTTGCGGACTACAATGGACGCGCGAATGTTCCAGGGTCCAGGGAGGCCGCGGAAATCGTCCGGTATGGTCAAGTCCGCTGGTTCAGTGTCAATGTAAAGCATGATAGCATTATCAAGTCTGTCACCCTTGAGAGCTTCGATAACGAAGTGGCGCCCACCTTTGTGGCGTTGACGGCGCAGACAAGGTAAGGTGAACGCTCAAAACCGTTCTTGCAATAATCCGCGCTTCAAAGTAGCAAAACATAAGAATCCTATGAAAACAATACGACTCGCTCTGACGTCAATCTTTCTCTCCGCCGTTACATCACTGGCTGGAGGCGCTTCAGATTCGATCTCCACAATGATTGTGGGTGGCGGTTCATCGCATGACTTTCAACGTTGGTTCAATCAGGCGGACGCTGAAACATTGCGC
>DUCD01000132.1:0-4839 GCA_012959985.1 Verrucomicrobiales bacterium
ACGCGGCTATGACCGTCGATGTAAAGAGTCCCGACGTTGGCGGCATCTGCCTCCATCCAATCCTCGCAGAGTTGCGCGGACCCTTCCTCAGGATTGCCGCTCGTTAGGATCTTGAGTTTTTCGCGCAAAGTTTTGGCTTCAGGACAACGGTCTAATCCTAGAAGCTTGCCCCATTCACCAGGGGCGGTGTAGCGCAGATCTTCGATGGACCGGATGCGGTATAAGGCCATAAAAGCAAGCAGCATCAGGATGTGTGTCAGGCTGTAGTATCCAGCTGGCAGCGCGAAGAACCGCGATCCGTGTCTCAGCAACCCACAGGCCAACAGCGCAGGCAAAGCGAACAGAACTCCCCCGAAACAAACATCGTCACAACAATGAAATTCACTCGGTGCCTGCTGGATCTTCCCCAGGGCCCCCAGCACGCGCATCCCCGAGTCGGTTGTCCCCACGCCTAAACCTGAGGATGCCGCTGCATCTTCGCGACTCCGCTCGCTCTTACTGCTCCCTCTGTCTGTTTGGGCTGGGCGATTCAGGTCGTTCTCAACTACTTTATCCGGCTTTTTTTTACGTGGGCGGCCTCGTTTTTCGATGTAAAACCCCCCGGGGCCTTCTTCACGGTACTTTTTCACCCACCGTTTCAGGGCGAGAGGCTTGATGCCGAATGCCCTGACAATATCCATTTGTTTTACAATGCCATTCACATAGAACTGGCTGGAGATCATCTGAAAGGAAGCGACGTCCTTAATACTATGAACAAATACCGGCATTACTCCCTGTAAGTAGGTGATTTGACCATCCTGTCGCTGATATCCAAGGTCTCGAGTGATCAGGTGGGTGCCATCTTGAAAAATGGGCAACTGCAGCTGCATGACCGAGGATAGACCCATCGCGATTCCACGAGCAATCTCCGTGTTCCGGTATCACTTTATACCTTGCTCCGATTTCGGTCGAACCTCGCTGTTTCCCCTCAATTTCATGCTTTCAAACCATCACAGGTCAGGTGTTCTGAACTTAGTGCCATTCGGGTCAATCACATTGCTTTTCCCAAAAAAGTTGTAAGGAATCCGTGTTGTGAGGCGACCCATATGAGAAGGGGCGCTATTGAGCCAAATCCACGGCATACCGAAGCTTGCTGAAACAGTGAAAATAGGTTTTATTCGGAACATTGTGTTGGGGGCAGTATTGATGAAATTTAGACGCAACATGGCCTGTTCTTGTAAAAAAGTGATGACTTTAGTGGGAGTTTTATGGGTATGCACGGGATGTTCCACAGTGGAGCTGCATGAACAGGGATTGGTCTCAAAACCCAATATGCTTTTCGCCGATTCCTCTGTTTACTCTTACCAGAGTAAGATTTTGTTTCAATTGGAGCCCGGATCCTCTTCTTCTGGAGGAGCCAAGGCAGCGGGTTGCACATCCTGTAGGTAACGTTTATCCGATTTCTCCAGAATGATTCCAAAAATACGATATGGAGCGATCTACAGTATCACGATTACGGTTTTATTATTCGGAATTGCAGTAGATGCGGCATCGAAGGCAAGCCCTCCGATGTTTGAATTGAGCCAATGGAAATCGAATAAAAATATCCGTCTTCAGGACTTTTCCGGAGAGATCGTGGTCCTGGATTTCTTTGCGCACTGGTGTCTACCCTGTAACCGAACCACTCAGGAAATGCAGCTCCTACAGGAGCATTATTTCGAAGCCGGGGGTAATCTCCAGGGAATTCCGGTAAATATGATTACCGTGAATATTGACCAGTCCAATCCTCGCAGCACCGCTGCCTTCATTAAGCGTAACAAGCCGGAACAGGTTGTTGAAGACCTTGAGGGGAATCTCATGAAACAATTGGGAGGCCTAGCCCTTCCTTACCTGGTGATCATTAATGGGAGAAACGCACGAACAGCCAATAGTGGATTTGAGATCATTTATCGAAAAACCGGTGCGGAGAATAGCGGGCCGATACGCACCGTAATCGATACGATAGGCTCGGTAAGCGATGAGAGTGCTCTTGTCTCCTCGCAGAGTAGTGGGACGATCACTCACGAAATCGAACCCGACGTCGAAGCCGTATTCGCCTCCGATATACTTCTCACCCAGAGTTCCCTGAGGTATGGCTACCGTCGGGGAAAAAACGAGTGGGATCTCAGCGCATCCTACAATACCATTGATCTGGATTATAAGCCGGTATCCTTTGATTTCCTGGGTTCGTCCAGTAATCTGAGTGAACAACGTTACTCCTTTCAATCCAGTTACCGAAGACGGTTGACGGATCGGTTATCCATTACGTCAGTAGCCGGACTCTACGATGGTTTCACTGACTACCGTTCCCTTTGGTTGAGCGAATATTATGCCCAGCAGTTTTCATTGCTTCCGGATTATGAGAATCCTGATCCGAATGGCTGGAATGCTTCCATAGGAATTAGATGGGAATATCTGCCAACCATCGGATTTCTGGATCTCAACATCGGCACCATGCAGGATGATATTGCTCCCGCCTATGACATCGATCAAAATGGTTTGTTCCGAGGTCGGGAAACACTGTATTCCAACATCCTATCCATAGCTACCGAGAATATCTGGACGACTCGGATCCGATCAAAGCTGGAATTTCAAACCACGGATACAACGGACCGGGATCGGCGATTTTCGTTCAAAGGATCAATCAATGTGGCATTGGGAAACCAATGGGTCCTGCGCACCTTTGCCGGGTATACAGAAGAAAAACCCGATTTCGAGGCGACCTATTTCGGGGGAACTCTGGAGTATGAATTAACCCCTTCCCTTTTCGTCAATTTGTCGGGCCGTTACTATGAAGATACGGGAGAGATCGAGAACTCTCTTTTGTTCTCCAGTGCAGCCCCCGGTCTAGAAGCTTACCAAGTCGGGCTCGGTCTGCACTACCACTGGAACTCCTCCATCTTTAAACTATACGCAGCTCCTTATTTCACTTCCTATGATGCCATTGACTTCGGAACCATCTTCTTTCAGAATCTTTATCAGGACAGGGACTGGGGCATCATTCAAGCAGCTTACCAAATTCAATTCTGATGATGACAACTATGAAAACAATTCCTGGAAAAATGAACAGAACTCTTGGACTACTGGCATTGCTGTTCATTCCCTGGTTACAGGAGGCATCTCTTTCAGCCCAAGCATATCAGGAGGGAGACATCATCGGAAACTTTTCGCTCAAGGAACGCGGTTCCGATCGGGATGTGTCGCTCTCTGAGTTTGAAGGAAAGATAATCATGCTGGAGTGGTTTACCTGGTGGTGACCCTTCTGCCAAGCGGCAGCTCCTCAGGTTGAGGAGGGAATAGTCAGGCATTACTCGGAACAGATGGGCAACCCTGCCGGCATCGAGATCGTCCATATCGCGGTGAACCTACAGAAAGGTCAGGATTTTCAAACCGAAAATTTCATCAGGCGTGCCGGCTACAAGTGGGTTCTTGAGGATACCAATCGAACATTGGCCAGGATGTTCGGCGGATCCGGGCAACCGATCTTCGCCATCATCAATGGGGTGGCCGATTCTCCGAGCCATTCTCAATGGGAATTGTTGCTGCAGCGCAACGGCTACGGCTCCCGCAATCATCCGATTCAGTCGTTCCAAAACGTCATCGATCAAGTCCAGGCCCCGATACAGAATGTGGATCAAAAATTCGAGGACTGGGTATCTGAACACTTGCTTCCGACTGACCAGAACGGACTCGGCCATGATCCCGATCAGGATGGAAGTTCCAATTTTCTGGAATTTGCAATGGGAACGGACCCGACAAATGCCACTTCTTTTTCAAAGCTGGAAGTTAGAAGATCAGTGAGCACAGAATCGTCATTGGGAATCGAATTAATCTACCGAGAGGCCAAAAACCGGACTGGATTCAATTTCAAACTCTTCAAATCTGAAAGCCTGAACTCGTGGGAGCCATATCAAGCCAAGGAGTCCTCGATTCTTAAGGTGGACAAGAACTCCTATTTTGATATTCAGATTCAGATCGGTTCCGGATCCTCAGCCACTTTCTATCGAATCGACCTGATCAAGGAATCAACGACAGACATTTGAACCGCTTCGCCATCAATCCCTGGGAACGAAAAGTTTCAAAAAACGGTTCTCAGCCTCGACACTTCCAATCAGAATCAAGGAAGAATTCGATTCAAGAATGGTTGAAGGTTCCGGATTAATGTCCTGTTGGTCGCCTTTACTGACGGCGACAACACTGCAACCAGTTTGATCGCGGATTCCAGTTTCGACTAAGGTCTTTCCAGCGAGCGAATCCGGCAACTTTACGTGGAAAAGGCTCAATCCTTCGGCGATCAGCAGAAGATCGCTGTGCTTGAGAAGATTGAAAATAATATTGGACCCCATGGCCGCATAAGACATCACAAAATCAGCTCCGGCACGATGCAGACCGGCGACATTCCGTTCCAGAGTGGCACGGCTGATGAGTTGGATATCAGGACGAAGCTTGCGACAGTAGATAGTCAGGTAAGTATTAGAATCATCCAGACTGGTTGTAATGATGACGGTATGAGCTTCCCGGATTCCGGCAGTTTCCAAAACCTCCAACTCCGCAGCATTGCCCCTGATGAATTTATCCGGATACGGGGTATGGATCTCCTCCTGGTCCACAATGCGAAAATCCACATCGCGTTCTGCCAGAGCCCGGGCCGTAGCCAAACCAACTCGACCGGCTCCTATGATCACAACAGGCGTTCCGGCGCGGTGATAGATGCAGAACATTTCATCATACGCTTCAATCTGTTCTTTGGATCCAGCCATCACCAGAACTGTTTCTGGATGGATTTGAATATCCAACGATGGTGAAATGAATTTACCGCGC
>DUCD01000132.1:4849-12701 GCA_012959985.1 Verrucomicrobiales bacterium
ACAATCGAGACTCCGATCATTTCCCGGAGACCGCAGTCGGCCAAGGCCTTTCCAACCAATGGTGTTCCATTCACGGTAGCATCAGCAATATAAAGATCATCGAACCGTCCGATAACATGGGCTACGGCATCTCCGCCGGTGGCGCGCCGCGCCAGGAACTGCCCGACCAATTCGCCGATCTGAACCACATGGGTACAGCCGGCAAGCTCCAGAATATCAACGGACGCTTCGATATCCGAAGAGCACACGATGGGGACGGATTTGCACATATCCCGAACGGTAAAAGCGACTTTGGTGTTAAGGATATCATCGGCGGTGGCGACGACCATGGCGGCCTTTTCGATCTGAAGACGAAAGTAAGTTTCAGGAACGTCCAGATCTCCAACCACAACTCGAATACCCCGCTCGTGAAAACCCATAGCTTTCTCAGGATCCGGAACGACCAAGGCATAGGGAGTGTGGTGCTGTTTAAACTTTAGGATCAGGGCAGCAGTGACCGAATCGTAATTGGTCATGATGACATGTCCCTTGGTATCAAATGGTAATTCGCGTGGAGTCCTTGCGGCCTGCTGTCGCGCCATCCATGGAATATAAAAAAACTCCAGGAAGGTAAAGGGGAGAATCACCAGAAGCACAATCACACCTGTACAGAGAACGAGCATTGAAAAGGCACGACCAAGATCCGTCACAAAGACGATTTCACCAAAACCTAAAGTGGACATGACCGTCAGAGTCCAATAAATACCGGTGAACAGGGAGTGAACCTGACCTTCACGTATCATTAAAACGTGGAATACCAGGCTGTAGGCCAATACCATACCGATCAACAAAACCAGGAACCGGACCAGGAACCGGAAATTCTGTATGCCGACACCCCGCGTTTCGCGAAATTGTGAAAGAATTGAAAGGAAGCTCTTCATCAAAACTCAGTCGATAGGGATGGTTTCAGCGATTACATTCAATGGGGTAAATCACAGTTCAGGGAATGTTTTGAACGGAAAGATTCGATTTCGTCAATCAATAAATGCTAAGTTAGAACATCCATTCCAAGTTTTCCATGCAAAGAAAGCGACAGTACTTGATCAGTTTCGTTTGCCGAAATCTTTACTACCATGAAGTCTGTATTCTCAATAAGGAACGATTACCGACAAAAGGACCTGTCCTGTATCTTGGTCTGCATCGCAATGGTGCGGTCGATGGTTGGGTTTATGAAAAAGCCTGTAAGGATGCTGTTTTTTTGATATCGACCCAACTTGTAAAATCCCCGTTCGCCCGATTATTCTTCGATGGAATTCCCATTGTCAGAGACAAGGATCGGGGAGATAAAAAGCAGAACGCGGAAGCGATGGAAAAATGCCTTGAGGTTCTAGGGTCAGGAGGCAAGCTGTTTATTTTCCCGGAAGGCACCAGTTCACTTGGGCCAAAACACCTACCTTTCAAGTCGGGTGCAGTTCAGTTGATCTTGAAGTATCTGGAGCAAAACAACGAACCACTGAACGTCGTCCCCTTGGGAATCCATTATGAGGTCCCATGGCAATTCCGAAGCCGGGTTGTCATTAAAGTCGGTCATCCGGTTCCTCTGACGCTGGAGGACTCATTGACGAAACTCGATAGAAGAAAAACACTTAAGACAAGAATCCGGAACGCCTTGGAAGCTGTTGGAGTGAACTATCCGAATACATCCTCCCAGGAAACTGCTCAGAAGATTGCTTTTCTTCAGCGAAGGAGCTTCCCGGGAACGTATTTCAATGCATTGAAAAAACTGGAGAAACACAATTCCGAAGAATTCCTGCAAACCTGGAAGAGATTCGATCAACTGTCTAAAGAGCATAGACTGTTTCTGAGTCAGGGTGTTCCCATTTTTTCGGAGTATGGATTGCCGATTGCCTTTTTCCGGTTGATGCTGTCAGCTCCTTTCGTCGTGGCTGCCATTCTATGCAATCTCCCTCCACTCGGGGTTGCCGCCTGGGCGGGGAAACATTTTCCAGACGATCGCAACGTCATCGCCCTATGGAAAACCCTATCCGGAGTCCCGGCCTTTTCCTTGTGGGTAATCCTACTGGGAATCTTCGCTCTCCTGTACGGACAATTACCGACGTTTGGAGTCTATCTTGTCGTGACCCTTCTGGGATTGAAAAACCTCAATGGAACTCGCTACAGAATCGTGGAATGTCTCAATGGTAGCAGGGGATCTGAGTTCAACACTTACTATCAGGTTTTCCTGACACGTGTGAAACAATGGTTCAATCAAAAATAGAAAAAATCATCAATGGGCCCTTGTTACCTCATGAAATATTCTTTGGTTTATTCATGTGGATTACCTGGATTCGCTTGGCAGTGACACTCGGCCTGCTTCATCCAGATTCTTTGTTTTACCTGATGTTCATTCTCCTGAATATGGGTGTGATTCTTTGGAACCGAAAATGGAATACCAACCGGACCTGGCAACTGAGGCTCTGGTACTACCCGGTCGCCATGAATCTGCTGTACTTCCACATGAAAACTTCGATCCATCACATCATCCCGGAAAAATTCGACGGAACCTTGCTGGCTATTGATCAGGCAATAATCGGTAAAAACCTGAGTTTGCGTTTGATTCCTTACTACCACCCCATTCTCACCGAATTCATGAGTTTCTGTTATTTTCTGTTCTACATCTATCTGGCAGTCAGTTTATTTTACTTTTCTTTCGGACCTCTGGGATTGTTTCAGAAATTCTTCACCGGTCTATTTACCATTTATGGAATCGGTTTTTTGTCCTATACCCTGATACCGGCAGTTGGCCCCTGGCTCTACCTTGCTGAAGCATTCGATACTCCCCTAATCGGATACTGGATTACAGAAATCAATGACAAGGTGGTTACAAGCGGCAGCAACGGAGTGGATGTTTTTCCAAGCCTGCATTGTGCAGTTTCATCGTTCATCTTGTTTTTCGATCGCAAACATCGTCCCTGGAGGTTCCGTTTATATTTGATTCCCTGTGTCGGACTATGGATTTCAACCCTCTACCTACGATATCACTACTTCATCGATTTGACAGCCGGATTCCTGCTGAGCGCTTTCGCCTTGTGGCTGATCAATCAGTGGGAACAGAACCGTAATCAGGAACAAGACACAACCAGAAGAAACATCCAATGACGTTTACGCTTCACTTTAGTTCAGACCAAGCCTGCGATGTTTCGATAAGCGGAGGAAAGGGCGCCAACTTGGCGGTCTTAACACAAAAAAACTTTCCAGTGCCTATCGGATTCATCATCACAGTCTCCGGCTATCAGAAATGGATTCCCAATGATGAATGTATCAAGACAGCCATAGATCAATTTGATTATGAAAACCCTGCACTTTTGAAAACACAGACGAATCAGCTGATAACAAAACTCAAGGACATACCATTGCCTGAGGAACTGACCAATGAAGTGACAACATGTCTACATAAGTATCCTGCGGACTTTTGTTTTTCGGTACGTTCATCCTCCAATCTGGAGGATCTCGCGGATGCCGCATTCGCCGGCCAACATGAATCCTTTTTGAATTGCCGTGGTGAACATGAAATCCTGGCACGCATCAAGGATTGTTACCTGTCACTCTGGTCAGACCGCGCAGTAGCTTATCGAAAAAAACAGGGTTTCAACCAATCTCATGTCTCAATGGCTGTGGTCATTCAAACCATGATTCCCTGTGAAGTTGCTGGAGTCGGATTCAGCATCGATCCAGTCGGCGGTGACCTGAACCAGATGATCATCGATGCGAACTACGGTCTCGGTGAATCGGTTGTCTCGGGTGAAGGTGAAATCGATCATTTCGTCATCGAGAGGTCAACTCGTCAAGTGGTGAATCAATCCATTGGGGAGAAGAAAAGTAAAACCATAGCAGTCATTACGGGCACCGAAGAAGTCAGAATTTCAAAAAAGGAATCAGAATCACCTTGTTTATCCACGGACCAACTGAAGAAAATAGCAGATCTATTGATACGCGTGGAAGAATGCTATGCTTTTCCACAGGATATCGAATGGGGTTTCTACAACGAAAAACTGTACCTGCTTCAATCCCGCACTGTCACAACGATACTTCCAAAATGGACTCGGGACGAATCGGCCGAACGTTTCCCAAATGTGATCTCTTCTTTGGCATGGGATCTTGTGGATTCGGGATTTCACCGATCTCTGGCTTACTCATTTCGTCTCATGGGCTATCCAACCTTTAAAGGCAAGTGGTTTGCTCAGCATGATCATTATATATATGGTAACCAGAATGCGGTCATGTTGTATGGACGTCGACTACCGTTCTCATTCAACAGTCTCGATGATCTTCGAAAATTGATTCCTACATTAAGAAAGGAATACCGATGGGTTCAGGAATTACCGGTAAGATGGTACCGCAATCTGGATGGCTATTTAATCCGATTGGGAGAATTGGGAAATGAAAACCTTAAGAATCGATCTTCTGATGAATTGTGGAATTACGTCAACCGAGTCAACCAGTTAGCCGGTGATTATTTTCTACCCAACATTGCCATATCCATTACCCAGGGAGTTCTTTACCGTGTACTGCTCAGAGTAATCACCCTGTTTGTAGGGGAGAAAAAGGCCGGTGAGGTTTTTGATCAACTCATGTCGTTCTGCGAAACCAAAACAGGTCAGATCAATCGCGAGCTATACGATCTAGCCGAACTCGCCAGGCTGACTCCCGAGCTGGCTCACCTTATTATTGAAAAAGATTCACAGGAATTGATCCATGATAAGCTGCTTTCGGATTACTCAGAGTTTTCCGATAAATTTAAAGACTTTCTTCACTGTCACGGGCACCGCGAAGTTGATTTTGATCCCTATATTCCAACCTGGATTGATTCACCCTGGACGGTCGTGGATAACATTCGCCTGATTCTCGAATCAGAAAAAGCGGATGAGCCGGCAGAAAAGGAACGTGAATTAAAAATTAAAGCTCTTCAAACGGAAGAAGCATTATTGGAAGAAATCCCAAAGGATCTACATTTCTTTTTCTATGAAATCTTGAGACTGGCCCGGGTGTACACCCGTCTGGATGACTTGGAGCACTATCAGACAACTCGGCTAACTCTCCCCCTGCGTCGAGGATTGAAGGCATTGGGAGAAAACCTTGTCAGAATCAAGGTGGTGGAAACACCCATGGACATTTTTTTTGCGCACCGTAACCAACTGGATCGAGCCGTATCAAAGAAGACGGAATTAGAATGGGATCAGCTGAAGAATCTGATTGCCGACCAAAAATCAGCTTACCATAAAGACAAATCCAGAATTCCGGAATGGGTGCAGGGACAATCAGAAGAATATGTCGATGATTCCATAGATACATTGAAAGGGATTCCAGGAAGCCCCGGCACATTAGAGGGCACCGTTTTTCAGGTCCTCGGACCAGAGGATTTTTCAAGATTTCCGAAAGGCGCCATTCTTGTTACCCGCACTACCAATCCAAGTTGGACACCTCTTTTTTACAGCGCGGCCGCACTGGTAACCGAAAGCGGCGGGCCATTGTCCCATGGGGCCGTTACCGCCCGCGAAATGGGAATCCCTGCTGTGATGTCCGTCCGCAACTGTCTAGCTCGATTGATGAACGGCACAAAAATCCGAATCAACGGCTTGAAGGGAACCGTTCAGACTCTGGATTAATCCGAACGTTTCACTAATGTTTTTGAATTTGATCACGAAATTTAAGTTCGCTATGCGCTTGAGGGAGACTGAGAGTTGGAATTCACGCTTTAGCGTGTTTTCTACCGTAGCTCCACACCACGCTAAAGCGTGAACTCCAACAGCCTCAAGAATCATTCTGTTTACGGCAGGTTTGTATTAATCCTTGGGGTTAATAGACGGAGAAAACGAAAGGGAATGAATCAATTGATGATTCATCCAGTCTGAGGAGTGTAACCATGCTGCTAGAATCGAATTCCATGAAAACATCGGTAATTTTTGCCTCTGTCTGTTTTTTCGTCACAGTAGTGCCATCACAAGAGAACAAGCCGGCCATTGTGAACCTGAAAAAACTGGCCGGGGAAGTTCAATTCCATGTCGAAACGACAAATCGGAATCCGATCGGAATCCAAGCGTCTGATAACCTGACGGATTGGAATATCTTGTCCACATCCGAACCAACCTCAAGTGGTCTGGATTTTAAGGATGCGTCAACGGCTCTACGGGATCGGCGGTTCTACCGGATACGTGAACTGGCCAAACCGGTCGTCCTCACCGGAGATCATCTGGGAACCACTCAGGGAGACATCGTAATTCATCCGATCAATCATGCCACCTTTGTCCTGCGTTGGAATGACATCATGTTCTACATTGATCCTATAGGCGGTGGCCGCCTGTTTTCCCGATTTCCGGATCCCGATTTCATTTTCATCACTCACTCGCACGGAGACCACTTTGACATGTCCACCCTTTCAGCTACAGCCCAGGAATCGACAGAGATCTACGCGCCCCAAATTGTGTACACTCGACTTTCAAGCACCCTACGAGCCAAGGCTACAGTGATGGCAAATGGAGACACTCTGGAATCGAGGGGAATTACCATTGAAGCCATTCCAGCCTACAATACAACCCGTGGGCGATTGAATTATCATCCTGAGGGAGTCGGTAATGGATATATACTGACGCTGGGGGGCGACGTATTTACTTCAGTGGCGACACCGAAGACATTCCAGAAATGGGAGCCTTGGAGAACATCGATGCAGCCTTCATCAGCATGAATATCCCGTTCACCATGACGGTCAATCAAGCTGCCGATGCGGTCCGGGAATTCAAACCGAAAGTCATTTATCCCTACCACTACCGGGGCAGCGACCTCAATCTTTTCAAACGCCTGGTGGGAACCGGAACGGAAGTCCGATTAAGGGAGTGGTATCCCTGATTATCGGGATATAGCGGCAATGGAAGGACAGACCTCGGTGGGTTATCCAAAGAAAAGCGGTGAATCGCCCAGGCTCTTGACCTCACTCCAAACCGCTATCGCATTGGCCCAAGGCGTTCGGAATCTCCGGCAGGTTTTGGACTGCGTGCGACGAAGTCGCCGCTTTGGTTCGGATGGGGCACAGGATTACGACTGCTAAGGTAGATAGTGTTTTCAGTAATTTTTGGTATTACCTTGAATATAAGATTGTGGATAACCATCATAGTAATTCAAGTGTTAATGCGCGATATTTCGGCCCGGTCCGTTTGGCGGTGACTATAGGTCCAATTGGCCCCCAGAAACGCCAAAGGAGATTCGAATTCAATAGTCCGGGGGTGCTGAAATTCGTGAGGCGAATTTTATCCAGTTTTATGCAGGTAAAAGTAAATTCAATCTCTCTAAGAACTGTAATCGTTCTATGCAGCGCTCTTGTATTTTCAAGTTGCTCCAGAACTCAATACCGGACAAAAGCCGACAAGGAGGTTTACGCCTACATTGGGGAACAGTCGACCGACGTTCCATGGGCACCTGAACTTGATTTTTCAATCGATCCGGATCCCCGTTCCAGAAATTATGATACCAGTGACCGGGACGATCCATCCCTTCCCCAACCGGGACCCAATCTATATGCGTATCGTATTCCGAGCTTATGGGAACAACCCGATCCAGAAACGGACGAATCGGAGTCTGTCACCCATGAAGAATCACCAACGATAGAAACAGCAATCGCCTCTGATTCTCCATCCGCTCGAAATCCACCACGGATTGGAGGTTTGGCGATTCAACCGATTCCCAAAAGCTACTGGGAAGGTATCCCAAAGGGATGCACTGCCCGCATGATGGAATTTGAAAGTGTGCGGGATGAATACCGAAAACGGTATCAGTCAGATCCACTGGAATCTATGAGGGATCAGGCCGAACCACTATCTCT
>DUCD01000132.1:12752-31620 GCA_012959985.1 Verrucomicrobiales bacterium
ATGAGGGATCAGGCCGAACGACTATCTCTTCGAAAAATCATTCAACTGGCTAGAATCGAAAGCCGTGAAAATCAGAGCCAGAAGGAACAGCTTTACCGGGCGGCTTTGGCCTTGACCAGTGATCGGTTTGACTATGCCCCAAAATTCTCAGCGAATGGCAACGGGACGGACACCGATTTAACTCAAACCAGACGGGATGGAAAAACTGTTAGTTCTACGGGAATCAGTTCGAATCTGGAAGGAAGTAAAATGTTGTCCACAGGGGGAACGATCATGGCACGCCTGGCGAATGAAGTCGTCGTCACCTTCAACGGCCCCGAAGGATTTGCAACGGATGTCGGATCTGAGTTCCTGTTTAATCTGAACCAGTCTTTGCTTCAACGCGATGTGAGACTCAATCCCTTGATTCAGGCCGAGCGGAATCTGGTTTATGCGGCCCGAACCTATGCTCGCTTTCGCAAGAGATTCTTCGAACAACTCTCTTCCCGATATTATGCGCTGCTTCAAAACTACCGCAGCATTGAAATTGAATCCCAGAATTATATCTCATTGATCCGAACTTTTGAACAAGCCAAGGCCGAGATCCGTGCGGGGGTTAAAAAAGCCCCGAATCAAGTTGCGGTCGATCAGTTCGAGCAAAGTATGTTGTCCGGACGAAGCAGCCTTATTTCCAATTGGAATCGACTCGAACAAAATTTGGATCAATTGAAAATCACTCTGGGTATTCCAACTGAAACTCCCATCAATATTGATCTGGAAGAACTTCAGAAATTAACTCTTCTGGATGAAATCGAAGTGGCAGGAGAACGGGTCCGCCGATGGCGTGGTCGCGTGGAAGACCGCCTGGCAAATCCAAGACCCGTTCGAAGTGAAATTCTGAATGCGAATATTTTTCAGCTTAAGCGTATGTTGGAATGGTTTCAACTCCGCCGTTCTATCGGATGGCAGAATGAAGACCCGGATGACTTGGAACTCCAACTGGCACGCTTCCTGGTGGATTATTTCAGCATTACTGTTGAGTTGCATTCGGCAAGGTTGGAATCCGCCCAGGCAGCGGATTCACGCGATCCCATCATACTTCAATTTCAGAGAACGGCTGATTTGATCAAAGCCATGAGGGAACTAGCCGGATTCGAGCTTCAACTTGGCGAAAAACTGAATGTGGATTCCCGGTTGATCGTAGAGAAAAAAGAAGATCTGGAATTAATTCAGACCCAACTGGATACGATTTATGTGAAATTGGACGAAGTCCTGGAAGATCCGAGACGCGAGAAACTCAGTCAATTACTGAGCGAAGCCGAAGCGATTAAAACGCAGATGACTGAAACTTTAAACGAGCTCGAAGGATTGATTGGAAAATCAGCAACACTTTCGACCGAAAATGAACGCCTCGACCGGACCCTGACGGAAACCCGGGAATTGATGAAGAAAACCCAACGCCTCCTAAGTTCCGGCCAGACCGGACTGCTACCCATCCACATCAACCTTGACGACGCCATGGCGACCGCATTGATACAGAGAATGGATCTGATGAACCAGCGTGGTCAACTTGCCGACGATTGGAGACTTATCAAAATCACCGCAGACGATCTGAAATCGGTATTCAATCTGAATGTATCTCAAACACTGGGCACCCGTGATAACCAACCACTGAACTTTTCCACAGATGACAGCCAAACACGGTTGGGTCTGTCATTTGATCTTCCGGCAAACCGGCTGGAGCAGCGCAACAATTTTCGGCGGGCCTTGATCAACTATCAATCCGGGCGACGTGGCCTGATGGAATTCGAGGACAACATCAAGCTTGATATCAGGAACCGCTTGAGAGACTTGGCGGAAACCCGTCTGCAGTATCCGATCAGCGTTACCCGCGCCGCCCTGGCAGCGGAACAGGTCACCAGCATTCGACTGCAACTGGCTCTGGGAGTTCCCGGCGTGCGAGCTACCGACCTGTTGGATGCCCTCCAGGACTCAAGACAGGCCTTGATTGATGTCGCCAATTTTCGAATTCGCTATATTGTAGAGGATGTCCGGTTTGCCATCGATCTGGAATCCATGAAACTGGATGAAATCGGATTCTGGCCACATATCAACGATCCCGATTTCCATCACCTCCGAAATCTGATCTATCCCGAATCCGCCGGCCCCACCTACGGGGATATCCCTCCTTATCTGAAAGTATCGAAACAACTGAAACGGATATTCGACCAGCCTTTACCTGGGCTGCACGAAGAAGACGATAAGCCCAGATCATAAGCTTGGTTATTGGGGGGCTGAATCGGTAGGGAATGCTGTCCCCAGCGCGCCAAGCATCCGGGTGGATAATGTTGTCAGATACCAACCTCTCTTGGCGCGCTGGAGACAGCACTCCCTACCTTTAAAAAAGACTCGTTCTACTCATCGGAACGGGCGGGGTTCAATGTCATGAATCCAGCTCCGACGAATACGATGGCAGAGGCGAATAATCCTCCGATCAATACCCGCCTTACCCATCGGCTTTTTTTCAAGCGATCTTCGAGTCGCGTTTGGTGTTCCTGATTATCCTCAATTCGGGCACGATGAAGTTCGACTCCCACCTCGGGCATGCCTTTAGCCAACAGTGCAAAAGCACAAAACAATGAAATCAAGGCCAATACCAGACACAGTGGTGAAACCAAGCGATACCAAAATGGAATTTTTTTATGGAAAGCCATTGATTTACTCTATGCTGGAAAGTGCATCAAATAATTAAAGGGGTTAAGCTAAGCCCCCAGCATCGCTTCGGATTTATGAGGATTTCCTTATTCGTGTCGTAATGCCTGAATCGGATCCAATAAAGCAGCCCGACGTGCCGGATACAAGCCGAATACGACTCCGATGCAAACCGAAATGCCGAAAGAGAGCACTACAGCCCATACTCGAAAAATCGTTTCAATGTCCGAAGTCATAGTAACAAGGAATCCCATGGCAAATCCGGTCGCCACTCCAATCACACCACCCGTACCAGCCAAAACCACGGTTTCAACCAGAAACTGAACAGTAATATCGCGGCGTTTGGCTCCCAAAGCCCTACGGATTCCAATCTCACGAGTCCGCTCGGTGACAGTCGCCAGCATAATATTCATGATGCCGACTCCACCAACCAGCAACGAAATCCCGGCAATAGAACTCAGTACCAGATTCCATATTCGTTTCTGCCGCTCCGCCTGCCTCAGCAACTCAAGGGGAACCTGTATCTCGTAGTCCTCGTTGGGATGATTCCTGTCCAATAATTTCCGAACCATGGCCGCCGTCTGGCTGACCAAGTTCTCGTCCTCCACCGTCAAAGTAATTTCACTTAACTGGGTTCTTTCGTATTCACGGCTTCCGGCACGAACGATCAGTTGAAGTTCACCGAAACGTCTTTGCGCAGCGGTAATTGGAATGTAAATATCATTATTCAGGTTCTGCTGTCCAACGGCCCCGGGAGTATCCACACCACTGGCCTGGGCATCAAGGATACCGATGATCCGGTAGGCTCCTGCTCCCAGCAGCACTGTTTTACCCAGAGGATCTTCGAAACTGAACAAACTCCGCGCCGCTCCTTCCGATAAAACAGCTGTATTAGCTGTGGTATTCAAATCCAACTGGGTGAGGAATCGCCCCCGCCGTATGGTGAGATTCTTTACTTTTAGATAGCCTGGAACGGTTCCCAGAATTCGGGCATTGGAAATTCGAAAACGTCCCTGCTGTGCATTGCGTCTAACTAAAGCAAGGGGAACCACATTCTTGACGATCGGCAGGGTCGAGGAAAGAAGATCGAGGTCTCGGTATTTCAGACCATACTCCAATACAGCACTGGTAATCTGTTGGGTCGCACCGCTCGTAGTGTCCTCCATTTCCTTAAGCATCTCCGGTTTGACACTTCGGATAATGACATTGGCCGCACCCAATTGACGTATCTGTTCGATCGCCGATTGCTTTGAACCTTCTCCCACAGCCAGCATTGAAATCACGGAGGCGACACCGAGAATCGTTCCCAGGATCGTAAGAAAGCTCCGCAGCTTGTGTTGTTTCAAGTTACGGAAAGTAAATTCCAGAACAGCCAGACGAGTCCGCATTCTTAAAAATCAATCAGGAATCGCGGCCAATCGGGTTAGACGGGGAATCGTCTTCCATTTCAGAATCCGACAACTGAGCTTCGTCAATGATAGCCATCGGATTGAGGACCACCCGATCCCCTTCGAAAATACCGCTAATAATTTCAACGAATTTCTCGTTGGTTTTCCCCAGAACAACGTCCTGTCGTTCTATGCTTCCATTTCGATCGGCGTAGACCCAGTTCTGATCCTTAATCTGCACGATCGCCTGTACCGGCAGAGAAATCACATTCTTCAAATAATCAATATGGATTTCAACCACCGCTGTCATACCCGGTTTGATCTGATCGACCTCATCTTCAATGGTCACAACCGTTTCATACACCTTGGTATCGGAACTCATATAGTTGCCTTGATCGGGGAGAACGGCGATGGACTTGACCGATCCCTGATAGGAAAGGTTAGGAAAGGCGTCAATGCGGACATCGACCTTCAATCCCGTCTGAATCTGATCAAGAACGGATTCATGCACGGAGGTTTTGATCTGCATTTTCGACAAATTGGGGAGCGTGAGGATTTTCTGCCGGTATCTCAAATTTGAACCGGCTCGAATTTCGCCACCATAGTAACGGCGTCCACCACCGGCATAGGCAACCATACCGTCCTGAGGAGCGTAAATTTTACAATTTTCAATAAAGGTCAGATACCGCTCTCTTCGTTCATTTTCCTTTATGTATTCCTGGTCAGCCGCTTCCATTGTGGCACGGGCCTGTTCGAGCAAAGATGCATTATCTCTCTCAATCTGTTCCAGACCACGTTCAGACGAAGCAAGCTTTCCTTCCAGCTCCATTTTCTGTTTCTTGTATTCGTATTCGAGCAGCTCTCTTTTCTTAGCGATGGCCGAAGCCAGTTGACTCTTGGTTCTCATCGCACTGAGCCGTGCTTCCGCAAGTTCACCGTGACTTCGATACCCCAAGCTATACAATTGCTCGACTCCCTCCAGATTGGTTTCCTCAATCAGACCGCTGGCATGTGCTACCTGAATCTGAAGTTCCACATCCTGCAGGCTGATTTGAAAAGTCCCCGCCTCTTCATCTCCAAACTGATCCAGAGCGATCTTCGCCAGTTCGACCTTTAGGTTTCCCTCGGCATAGGAGGTCTTATTCTGAGTAATGCGGTTTTCGTACTTCACCTTTGCCTTGATTTGCCCGGCGCGGGCTTTATCAGTACCCAATATCTGACGATCCAACCGTTCTCGATGTGATTCCTCATCCAATTCAACGAGAAGTTCCCCTTTCTTGACAGCAGCTCCATTAGGAATCACCCAGACGATGGGTGTGCCATTGATATCGTCTCCATGGACATCATCCACCATGCATAGGACTTCCACACTATCCTGGCTTTCCAGATTGCCGCGTTCGGTAACCGATATGGCCATATTCCCCTGCTGGGCGCGATAATAAATCAATGTCAAATCGCCGTTTCCCATGCCTCCCGACAACAGAGCAACAGCAGCAATCACCAACATTCCTCCAAGGGAGAAAAGAAGAATCAGTAGAGCTTTTCCGCTCCCCAAGTGACGAAACTTTTTAATAATCCTATTTACCATCTTTCGTGCAGTATCAATAAATGCCGATATTTATCCTTTTCCTGCTCTCTATAAGCAGATTGGTCAATAAAACGCTGGGACCAACGTCCCCGTTCACCACTTTGACGTAGAACTTCCTAATTTCTTCATTTCCTCAATTAAACTAAAGACCAGCCTTCCCGGTATTCCCGTTTCAAGTATTGATTTGCTTTTGAGGAATTGGAAATACGCATGTTTTTTGCGTCCCATTCGATCTTGGTTCCAGCACGGAACGCGACATTACCTAAGTGGTTGGCTTCTGTCAGGGGGCCGGCATAAGAAAACGGACAAGTCGTCGGGGCACCTGTCCGGCAGGCGTACAGCCATTCCTTATGGTGCCCGATTGAAGGAGGAATCGACTGCGAAGGTCTTTGGAAATCCTTGAACTTCTCTTCGGGAAGCAACACATGTTTGCCGTAGTCGGACAAAAGCATGCCCTCGTCTCCGATAAACAGAACGGCGTTCTTCCACTGGGGGATGCCTCCCGATTTCCATATTTCGGGCTTTTCAACTCCCTGATGCCAGGTCAATTCCAAAGCGGACATTCCCGGTCGCGGTCCGTAGGAATACTTGGCCCACATCGATGCTGGAGCAATTTCGGGATGAGGATCGGGACCCCCAGCAACCACCGTTCGGGGAGCATCCAGTTTCAGAGCCCAGAAGGGCAGATCATTCCAGTGACTTCCCAGGTCCGACATGGTTCCATTCCCGAAATCCCACCATCGGTACCATTTCGGTCCGGGAAAATAGATTTCATGATAGGGCCGAAAAGGTGCCGGGCCAATCCACAGGTCCCAGTCCAGATAATCCGGAGGTGTCATCGCTTCGGAAGGTTTTTCCACACTGGAAACAATGTCCCGGTGGAGCTTGGCATCTTCTGGAGATTGGTGTCCCCAGGCGCGGGAAACCCAGACATGGACTTCTGTCACATTTCCTATGGCACCCGCCTGAATCAACTCCACCACCCGCCTGTAATTATTTCCGGCATGAATTTGAGTACCCATCTGAGTGGCAACACCCGCCTTCGCGGCAGCTTGGGTCACCCATCTTGCTTCAGCCACATCGCGACTCAACGGTTTTTCACAATACACATGCTTACCAGCTCTCAAGGCCGGGAGAACGGCAAAAGCATGAGTATGTTCCGTGGTGCTGACAACGACCGCATCCAGATTCTCCATCTTGTCTGCATAAAGTTGCCGAAAATCAGTATACATTTTCGCCTGAGGAAACTGTTCGGAAGCCCGTTCCAGATTTCGGTGGTTCACATCGCAGAGAGCAACAATGTTTTCTGATGCGCCCACCTGTCTCAGGTTATGGCCACCACGCCCACCCGATCCAATGACGGCAACGTTCATTTTCGAGTTTGGCGATTGACTGCGCAGGATTGCGGGAAAGGTCAATCCAAGCCCCAACGCTCCGACGGCTGTGCCACAGAATTTGCGCCGGGAGATCGAGGCCGGTGAATCGGATGTAACGATCGAATGGGTTGTAGATTTTTTCATAAGAAAGGATGAATCCATTATTAAATTTGTGAATTCAATTGTTATCCTCCAATAATCTCATTGAGACCATCAACAATTGTGTTAATTTCTTCTACGGGGATGTGACCTAGCTTCTTTCCCAATCGCTGGATCGAGAGGGTCCGAATCTGACTGATTTTCACCCATGATTTTTTGGGGAAATTCATGGATGTGATTTCATAGTTAAGAGGATATTTCGCACGCTGAGGTTGACTGGTTAATACAACGGCTACCACAGTTCCGGAACGTTCGTTGAAGATATCATGACTTAAGATTAACACGGGCCTTCGACCGGCCTGTTCTCTACATTTAGTTGGGTTCAAATCAGCCCAGATTACATCTCCTCTTAATATTCGGGCCATCCCTCCAACTCCATCCCTTCTTCCGCCATCTTGCTCTCGTATTCCGGATCGAGTTTTGAACATTCTTGAGCCAGGCGACTCCGATCAATGCGACCAAGCTTCTCTTCCACCGCCTGTTGTATGGCTTTGCTACGGCTTGGATAAACATGATTCTTCACCAATTGATCCAAGCGCATCAAAACTGATTCTTCAATGCTTATTGCAATTTTAGATGATGCCATTTTCAATTTCCGGTACTACTATGGGTCATACTACGTTACATTGCAAGGGACGAATGATTTAGAATAACACCAAAACCATTGAGGAATTCAGTCAATGACAAACGATCATTTCTGAACCGGACTTGAGTCCGGATACAGAACCTGAAGATCTCTCTGAATGCCTGCTTCATATTCCCGGCGTATCTTCTGAAGCTCGGAAACTTTATCAGGAAATTCTTCGCGCAGATTTTTCGTTTCGGAAATATCCTGATCCAAATCAACCAGAAACAGTTTGTCTGAATCCGTCAACGACTTCGGATTTCGTCCATCACGTGGGTTGCCGAGCAACTTCCATTGGCCCTTTCTCACGGCCCAGGAAGGATTTTTTCTACCGTTAGACCAGAAGAAATCGGGGTGTGGTGATGCTGCGTCACCCGATTTGATCACCCGGGTGATGGACTCACCATCCAACTTCAGGTTTTCAGGCAATTGGATTCGGCAATACTCCGCGAAGGTAGGAAACCAATCGCATCCGGTAACAAATTGGTCACGGACCTGACCCTGAGGAATTCGCCCCGGCCACGAAACGATGGACGGAACCCGAAGTCCTCCTTCAAAGAGCGAGCCTTTATGACCTCGGTAGGGACCCGAGTCACCACCGCCGGAGAAGGTTCGTTCTTCGATCGAATGACCGTGATCGGACTGAAAAAGAAGGATGGTATTTTTTCGTTTTCCAGTTTCTTCCAGATGGTTCACAACCTCTCCGATCAAATCATCCAGGCTGGAAACAAAGGCGGCATACATATTGCGCGGCGGCGGAAGGTGGGCGTAGTGTTTGCGCCATTTAGCAAATCCCTGCAGTGGGTAATGAGGCCAGTTGACCGCCCAGTAGATAAAGAAAGGGCTTTGATTGGCCTGATCCATCTGCGCCTTCAACTCACGAACCATCAGACCACCAAAGTTTTCCCCGTCCTCCCAGACCTCTTCGGCGTTACGCCAAAGATCATGCTGATTGGGCCCCCCCCAATAATAGAAGTCGATACACCCCCCCATGTGTCCGAATGAGTAATTAAATCCCTGTCCGGTCGGCATCGTTTCCTTTTGGAAACCCAGATGCCATTTGCCGATGTGCGAAGTCCGGTAACCATTGTCTCGAAATAGTTCAGCGACAGTATAGACGGCGGGTTCCATCCCCCGCCCCCCTCGTCGGGTGGCTGCATTGCTGGGCAACCCAACGCGCCAGGGAATACGCCCCGTCATCAAGCCGGCTCGGGAGGGAGTGCAGACCGAACCGGGAGCCAACATCTGGGAAAAGCGAACCCCCGTTTCAGCCAATCGGTCCATGTTGGGAGTCTCCAGATCCCGGGCTCCATAGCAGTTCACATCGATGGAACCCTGATCATCCGAATATATGATCAGGACATTAGGCCGGGAAACTTGTGCGAAGAGAGTGCTGTCAAACGGAATCGACATCATCGCAATAACCAAAACGATCGCTATACGCGAAGCAAAGAAGGGTTGGAATGGAAAATACATTCCATAAGAATATCCAAGATAGAATAAAGGGTCACTAAAATAAGCCACACCGTTCGAATCCGGTATTTCCGATCATTGATCCGAGGCTGTTTTTTGTCTTCGATTTTATTCACTTTTATCGCGTCCATTCGGGTCTTTCGCGGGCAGTAACCCAGATTGAATTTGACACAATCCTCACAGATCGCTATCCAGATGGTTATGTTCTCTAGCTCTTCCTGCTCTTTACTCGATCGTTTCTGTCTGTTCTTTTGTTTTTCTGTAATCGGCCTGACTCAATCCCCGTTGCAAGCCGACGACAATGATTCCAAGCTAACTCAGGATCTTCTCTTTGACCAAAGTAAGTTACTGGACATCCAGATTGAAATTGATGCGGCGGAATGGGCTTCACTCTGTGGTCAATCCAGGAGCTTTGCGGAGGGTTTGAGCGAAGATCGGAAGAATGCGCCCCCTGCAAAACCATTCACTTATTTCAAGGGCAACATCATCATCAATGGAGTGAGGTTTGATTCGGTCGGACTCAGAAAGAAGGGCTTTCTCGGCTCACTGGATTCCGTCAGACCTTCCCTCAAGGTGAAATTCAACAAGTATGTCCCTGGCGGTAAACTCGCTGGTCTAAACCGCCTAACCTTGAACAACAACAAACAGGACGGCATGGTGGTCAGCCAGTACTTGTCCTACAAGGTTTTCGAGGCCGCCGGGGTGCCGAGTCCACGCTGCAGTTTCGCCAAGGTAAGCGTCAATGGAGAATCGCTCGGGGTTTATTCCCATGTGGAATCTGTTGGGACTGAATTTCTGGAGCGAAGGTATGGGAATTCCTCGGGTAATCTTTATGAGGGCACCCTGGTAGACTTCACAGAGGACTGGGTAAATGGATTCGAAACCAAAACAAAATCCACTTCAGAAGAACGAACCGACCTAAGCAGTCTAGCGGCAGTCTTAAAGGAGGAATCGGAAGACATCCTTCAAAAGCTGGAGTCCGTTTTTGATGTGGATGCCTTCCTGACCTTCTGGGCAACCGAAAGCCTAATTGGATTCTGGGATGGCTACGCCAACAACCAGAACAACTTCTTTGTCTACAATGATGGTAATCAGGCAAAATTCCATTTTATTCCCTGGGGAACGGATTCCGCTTTTACCACCACCAGCTTATTCGGTGGAGGAGGCCCGCAATCCGTCAAGGCAAAGGCAATTATTCCGAACCGAATTTACAGGACCAAACCGGGTAAGAAACTCTATCTTCAGAAGTTGCACACCGTTCTAAAAGAAACATGGAAGGAAGACGAATTGCTGGCAGATATCGATCGCATCGAAGAACTGATTAAAAATGAACTTCATGATTCTCAATCCGGGTTTCATTCTGCATTGGAGAAAACTCGGAAATTTATCCGCGACCGCAGAGAAAGCTTAATGGAAGAAACAAAAGATGGACCCGTAGCATGGGAAGATCCTCCAGGCAAACCAATCTATTTCAAGAATCTTGGGAAACTGACGGCTACCTTTTCCGGTAAATGGAATAGCGGATCGTCTATCGATTATATGAATACAGGAACCGCCGAGATAACCCTGACCCTCGACGGGCAGTCCATCGAATTCGAATCTGCCGGATCCGGTGCACAAATAAACCAATTTCCCGGGCCGGGAAACGGTCAACCTACCATCATGATAGTGGGTAAACGAAAATCCGATGGAAAACGGATTACTATAACCGCCACGGCAGAAACAACGCAATTCAACGCAGCTAATTCAAAACCAATACCGGTTCAGGGAGCCTTAATCGAAGGAATGACCTTCGGCTTCGGCGGCGGTGGCATGAAGATGGTCGGCGGTTCGGCCGAACTCGATCAAGCTGAAATGAAACCGGGCGCCCCGGTCCAGGGTCGGTTGAAACTTAACATCTTTGAAATGAACTTCGGACTTGGGCGAAAGTAGAGAAATAAAATTGGATTAATAACCCTACCACTTCGCCGTTTACTGGAAATTCAGTTTCACTTCCTTGTCTTCGTGTTCTTAGGGAAGTGGGTGGTTGAAAAACCATTCAAGCCAGGATGTCTTTGATCAAGTAACCGGGAACATCGGTCAGTCTACGATCGAAGCCATTGTTGTAATAGGTCAAACGCGTGTGATCAAAACCCAACAGGTGGAGAACGGTCGCGTAAAAATCCCAGACGGTGGTTGGGTTCACCGCAGCCCTTCGACCGAAATCATCGGTTGCCCCGAAAGACACCCCTCCCTTGATTCCAGCCCCCATCATCCAGCAGGTAAACCCATCGGGATTGTGATCCCTTCCCGTTGTGCCTTCCTGGTGCGTGGGCATTCGACCGAATTCCGTGGTCCACAAAACCAGGGTATCATCCATCATTCCCCGTTGTTTCAGATCGGTCAGCAAGGCGGCCGTAGGTTGATCGAATATCGGGCAATGTCTTTCGTAATCCGGTTTCAAAGTTTTGTGGGCATCCCAATTCAACAGCCCATCCACCCCGGAAGCTCTGGAAGCACAGTAGAGGCTGACATAGCGAACCCCGTTCTCCAGTAATCGTCGAGACAAGATGCAGTTTTGAGCATAGGCTGCTTTCAATTTGTTGGAACTATCGACCCCATAGAGTCTGCGAATTGATTTCGGTTCAGAACTTAGGTCCGAAACCTCCGGCGCTGAGAGTTGCATTCGGGCTGCCAGCTCATAGGCGGCCATTCTCGCCCGCAGTTCTGAATCACCCGGATTGGAATCGGCGTGCGCTTCATTGAAGAACTGGATCAGATCCCGCGTCGCGGTTTCCTCCTTCAGCGACACTCTGTCGGGAGTTTTCAGGTTCCGGATTGGCCGCGAAGCCATGATGATGGCCTGATGATTTGCCGGAAGGAAGCCATTGCTCCAATTCGCCTTGCCGTTAGGTGGTTCCCCACGCAGATCAGGAATGGAAACGAAAGTGGGCAGGCTTTCATTGTCGCTTCCCAGAGCGTAAGACAGCCAAGCCCCTGTACTGGGAAAGCCTTCGGTTGCATGACCGGTATTCATGAAGATGCATCCCGGCCCGTGAGTATTGGTTTTTGTGTGCATGGAATGGATGAACGCAATGTCATCCACATGGGCCGCCATGTATGGCAACAACGGATTGATCAATTTCCCGGACTGTCCACAGGGAACAAAGTTCCATGGACTTTTCATCAGGTTTCCATTCTTTCCCTGGAAGGAAAGAAAATTGCCTTCACCCGGTAAAGGAGTTCCATGCCGTTTCACCAATTCGGGTTTATGCTCCCATAGATCGATATGTGAAGCCGCCCCGGGACAGAAGATCTGAATCACTCTTTTCGCACGGGGAGCATAATGCGACTTTGTCCTTGTAGGCCCCCCTGTGCCTCTCGCCCCCCCCCCAGCAGAGACTGCTCCAAACAGGTCTTTTTGAAGCAGAGATAATAATCCGATGCCCGTCAATCCGGTAGAGACATCGTTGAGGAACCCCCGACGGGACAGAAGTTGATCGGTCCAGGCTCTATGCGGCAATTTTGATGGATTGAATCCCAAATGCATTTTCATTCAATTCAGATAAATTAACTCGTTGGAATTCAGCATGGCTCTACAAAAAGCCTGCAGGCCGTAATCCTGGATGAATTGAACCGACCGTGAGGCTTCTTCCTGGCTGGGGTGCCGCAAGTAGGCATTTTCAAAGAGCTGTCGCACCTGTTGATCTAAGTCTTCAGATGAGGTTTTGATTTGAATCCGCTCTGCCATGGAGGACGCCATGTCCATAGTGAACGAATGATTCATCATGGTAAGCGCTTGGAGAGGTGTGGTTGTCGAGGCCCGTCGAGGCGCGGCAAAGGCATTGTCAGGACAATCGAAATCCGTCATCAGATCCACTAAAGCGGCGCGGGCATTTTGGTGATAAACGGCCCGTCGATACGTTTCCGGACCAAATTGTTCCCGAGGAATATAGGTTGCCACATTGTCCTGAAGATAACGGTAGAGTCGAAAACCCGGTCCGCCCGTTTTTAAATCCAGCACTCCGGCCAAGTTCAGCACAGTGTCACGGATCTCTTCAGCCGATAATCTACGGGGTGAAAAACGCCAGTAAAAACGATCATCTGAGTCAACGTCTGCGGACGCTTCCCGAAACACTGAAGACTGCCGATAGGTTTTGGACAGCATGATCATCTTGTGAATCGGTTTCAGTTTCCAGTCGTGATCCAGAATCTGGGAAGCAAGCCAATCCAGCAGTTCCGGATGTGTGGGCATTCCCCCCATCTTACCGAAGTCACTCGGCGTCGCAACGATGCCGACTCCGAAATGATAATGCCAAAGCCGATTCGCAAGCACTCGGGAGGTCAATGGATTCCGTTTGTCCACAATCCATTCAGCCAATGCCAGTCTTCTCTGCCCCTCCTCTGTCTTGCCATCCAATTCGTAAGGTTCCACTAATGATTGAAGCGCTGATAAACTCGAGGGAAGAACGGTTTCTCCTTTTCGCTCAGGGCTCCCCCCAAGAAAAACATGAAAATCACCCCCTGTTTCAACAAAGTTTCCAGCCCAATACCTAGGCAGTGATGGGATGTGCCTGATCTTCCGATTCGTCTCCTGGATTTTTTGATTCAGTTCTCCAATTGTTTCTTTTTCATGATCCGCCACTTCCTAATCAAAGAACCTTTTTCGTCGATGTGAATCATTGAGGGAATGACGATCATAAGAATTCGCCACCTCTTTCCAATTCTGGTTGTCCGAGGAAACTTCAATGCGATATTCACTCACAAAAGCAGCCACTCCATTGCCGGCGGTCGCTCCCGGACGATCACTGGAAAAAACGACTCTATCGATCATTTCAGGCTGGGAAAACCTTACGGTCAGAGTCGATCCAGCCGCCAGCCACCTGGCTCCGTAGACACCATCAATGGTCAGGTCGGGACTGTAGGCATCGGCAAAATCTTCAGGCACACGGCTTCGACCTTCCGCCTTTCCTCCGTGTGCAGCCGCCGCGACATTTGTCGAATTCGTTCCGGCAGTCCAAGCTTCGAACTCATCAATATGATACCCGGAAGTCGCTTTGGGATTGTTTTCGGTTCCTTCGACAACCAGGCGGACTGCAGTTACCTGAACAGGCGAAAAGGTTTCTTTGGTTTGGATCCGATCAATGGCGGGTCGCGTGTAACCTTTCTCAATGGTATCAGCTTTCTTCTCTGCTCGTTTGAAAACCGAATCCCTCAGATCATTGCGCTGTTTCTCCAATCGCGATTTTTCCTCTGTCAGTGGAGACATCGCCATATCGAAATCTTTTTTACGTCGAGTAGTTGCAACCACACGCTCCCCATGTCGCACTCCTGCAAAGGTGGCATACCAGCTGTAATAATCCTTCTGCTGGATCGGATCGAATTTGTGATTATGGCAACGGGCACAACCAACCGTCAGACCGAGGAATGCTTCCCCACAGGTGCGGATAATCTCATCGATCGTATTGGCCCGGATCTGGGCCGCTTGTTTCGGATCCTGATTACCAACGTCATCATAGGGACCACAGACCAGAAAGGTGGTTCCGATCTCGACATCAGGCTGGTCGACCCCGATGACGTCTCCAGCCAGATGTTCCATAATCAAGCGGTCAAACGGCTTGTCCCGATTGAAGGAACGAATGATATAATCTCGAAATGGCCAGGCATTCCGGATGATTTCATTGCGTTCAAATCCACGACTTTCTCCGAAGCGAATGACATCCAGCCAATGACGCCCCCAGCGCTCTCCATAGGCCGGTGAAGCCAGCAGTCGATCAATCACCTTTTCGTAGGCTTCGGGAGATTCATCAAGAACGAAGTCCGACGCCGCATCAGGAGATGGCGGCAATCCGGTCAAGTCGTAACTGGCCCTGCGAACCAGACGGGTTTTATCGGACGACGCCGAAGGTCGGAGATTCCGTTCCTTCAGTTTTTGAAATATAAAACGATCGATCGGATGTTGATTCCAGTCGACAGGAGCATCCTTATTGGAAGGGGGTTCCATGACAGCAAGAGGACGCAACGACCACCAGACACCTTCTGCCTTATTGGCAGATTGCTTAGTAATCGACGCGACTGGAATTTTTGAATCACGGTCATCGGCAAAAAGGGAGGGTCGATTTCCACCGCTGAGAAACACAATGAGCGCCATCAGTAACCAACAAGCATTACGGATAAGAACACCCAGGATAGATCGGTAATACATCATAGCTATCAAAAGCGCTGGCTCATTCAAACACCTGATCCAACCCGATCAACAATCCCGGAAACAGACGGGACTCAAATGAATCACTCTCCATTAAACGGGTGGTAGGTTGGTTCGGATTCTCATCGAGATGATATATCTCCAAAGATTTGGAATCAGGATCCACAATCCACCTATCATAAATCCCTACTCCGGCAGAGAATAATAATCCTGAACCGCCCATGGTTTCAACTCAACTCAACTGACATAAACCCAAACTAGTTGAAACCCATTTTCAAGTCAATTCAGTTGCATGGGAATATGCAACTGTGGATACGATATTAAAGACAAAGGCTGCCGTAGCCTGAGCCACATTCATTTAGCGGCATTGAAAGCTTTTGCATCGAGCCAACTATCCACTCCCATCCTGAGTTCTTCTCGATCATGGTCTTCAGATAATCCGGGATCGAAACGATACCTATAATGCAATGCCAGTAAGGGTCTCAGGGATTCAATGTCCAACTCCGGAACTGATTCGAGACGATTCAACCAGTCCGTCAGGCATTCCCCTGTTTGTCTCAGGTATCCTTTGGAATGCAGAGCCTGCTCGATCCGAAAGAATTCCGAATCCTGTCCGGGTAATAAAACAACAGAAACCTTCTGGCCGTCAGATTCTGAATTTCCGGTTTTTCTTTTGCGCCGGGCGAGCTTGAAAAGGGTCATTCCAAAAAACAGGGCAAGACCAACGACCAAATAGTATTTTAATTGCGACCGATCCCCATAGTATCTCCATTTGGCAAATCGATACAGAAATTCGGACAGAAGATCGCTCACCGGCTGCCAGAACGCGATACCGGCTGATTCCACATCAATCCATGAAGCAGGAGTCGTATCGAAATCCCACCAATGACCATCAATGTAAACCAAAGCCCAGGCGTGGGCATGAAGATCTCGAACAATCCATCCGTCTCCCCTAGGTTCCTGGACCGAATACCCGACCGCATAGCGTGCCGGAATCCCCACATGTCTCAGTAGAAGCACGGTTGCCCCCGCAAAGTATTCACAATGCCCGGATCGATCTTGCAGTAGAAATCGATAAAACAGACTGTTTTCCTTAGGTGTAGACTCTGATTCCCCACTGAGATAGGTGCTGTAGTCAAACTCATCACCGAAGAATTTTTCAATAGCGTCCGGCACTTGCTCTATCGGAAGATCCAGCAGACCCAGATCATCTGCGACCTCGGTAATGAGTGCACGTTCGGATTCGGGAACACTTGTATCTGCATCCGAAGGGGGCGAATCCATCACAGATTCTTCTCCGAAAAGGGCATCATAAAGAACCAGTCCCGGACCTCCTGTCATGTGGACGGCCCCAAACCGGTTGGTCTCCAGACCGATCGCCTGCAGGTTTTTCAGTGAGACGGTTCGATTAGGAATGGGCAGGAGTCCGGTACCGTTTTTAAGTGAAAGATCGATGCGAACCTGCCCGGAAGAATTTTTGGACGGACCCAGAACCCAGGTGATATTGTCCTGCAGCGGTTGGATCGGGGCCCGTTGTTTTTTCACACCATTCCACGTTCCTTTGTGATAGACATCATATGCAGTCCCGCGCAGCAAGGCAGGAACCGGTCCGGATAATCCAGGTTTTATCCGCATCACGATCCGGGAAGATGATTTCAATTCCCCGATGCGCCCCATTGCGGTCCGTGTTTGTTGATCATCAAACCCATTACCGCCGAATCCACTCACCCATGCGGTATGTAGATTTTCAGTAAAATCCGCCATGTATTTCATGCCGATTTGCCCGAGATATCCAAGGAGCACGGCGCAGGCAAAACTTCCGATCCAGACGGATACCCGGTATCGCGGTGATCTTAGATTCCAGAGCACCCACGCCACCAGGATACATAGTCCGGGATAAAACCATCCAGAACGGTTATTCGCTGCGGATGCTGCCGCTAGAATCATTGCGAAATATACAAAACTGAAATTTGTACCTTGGTGAGCCGACCGGGCTTCGGAATGGGATTCCGAGGCTTGTTTCTGCTTTCGTTTCTGCCAACGCAGGATAATGGAGAACTGTCGGAAATCGATCCGATCTCTGTTACCCCACGCTTGTGCCCCCATCAAAGGGAAAAAAATCATCGGCAACCATTGAATGAAAACCATGATCGTCAGGGCCGCTGCATTCAGCGAATGGCTACGTTCCGTCCAATTGGAGGCCTCAAGGTAACTGGAAAACGGATTCCCTTTTTCCCCCGAAGAAAAGGCGAGAGCAATTCCACCAAGGAACAAAAGGTTACACAACTGCCAGATTCGATTCAGGTCGGAATCGGCCAACTCCCATCTTGATTCTGACTTGCGACTGCTTTCGAGCAAAACCGCAATCAAGCAACCCGGCAGAACATAGCCGGATTGAAAGCCCCAGAAAACCAGACTTGCCGACATTAAACCGATCGGGGTGTTTATCATCGATCCAACCCCTCCTGCACCTGTCCGGTCTCCAGGAAATGCAGACCTGCCGTCTCCTCTTCGGTGAGATCGGCGCGAAGCCTTTCCATTTCAATTGGCTTTTTTATGACATACACCTTGGTTGGAATACCACGGCTTTTTAATACATCGATGAGCGCTTTGCGCTGGGAATCCCAGTCCAGGAAGATGGCAATGCAACCGCTTATGCCCATGGCGTGTTGCCCTATCATCTGAGAAAGAGATTCAAATGGTTTTTCCGGAGCTGCTTTCACCGAGGCCAGTATTTCCAACATTTGTTCCCGGTGAGCCAACCCACGTCCGATGGTGAAACAATAGGCTTTACACCCCACGAACATCAGGTCCAGTAGGGATTCCTGTGTTTCAAGGGTACACGCAAAGGAGGCTGCCAGCGAAACGGCCTCCTCGAATGCGCTGGCATCCGTCTCTCCGGCAAATGTATCCAGAATCAAGGCATGCCGGACAAAGTATTCGTTTTGAAACTCCTTGATGATCGGTTTGCCGAGTTTGGCCCAACTCTTCCAGTGAATATGACGAATGGGATCTCCCTGACGATATTCCCTGAGAGAGACAACCTCCTCGGATTCCCCAATAGAGGAAGCCAGAGCAATCCCGCCGGGCTGATAACGGGGATTCCCCGACAACTCCAGATAAGGCACCTTATACCGCTTAGGCAGTATGGTGATTTTCTGAGGAGTGGAAAACGTCTGCTGGGCTTTCATCAAACCGAAGGGATCTTTCCGAATCACAGAGAAGTTCGAAAAATGCAATATACCGCGACTGGATGGCACCATGGTGGTACTGACCAATACTCTCCCCTTGGGAAGCAACGGAGGAAGCAACTGCTCCTTGAATTGAAACAAGTTATCATGCATTTGGAGCAAACACAGTCGGCAGAAGCGCCAGCATTCGAGC
>DUCD01000133.1 GCA_012959985.1 Verrucomicrobiales bacterium
TCTTGATTTCAACCGTGATATTCAACCCATCCTGGATCGTCGATGCGTCTCCTGCCACAACTATCGGGACCGGAATGGAAAAGTGGTTCTTGAAGGAGATCTGGGGCCGCAGTGGTCCCTGAGTTTTTTCACCCTTTTTGCACGGCGACAGATTGCCGATTCCAGAAATGGATTGGGGAATCAACCTCCCCGAACGATAGGGACTTCCGCGAGCCGGATCATGGATAAAATCGACGGAACTCATTATTCAGTGGAATTAACGGAAAAGGAATGGCGAACCGTGTGGTTATGGATTGAAAGCGCCGCTCCCTACGCCGGGAGTTATGCGGCCCTGCGAAACGATCAGGAAATGAACCTTGCTGTCCAGTCAGGCCGGGTGTTCTGGGAACAAAAGCAGGTTCTCAGGCGGCGATGCAATCATTGCCACAATGGTGAGAAAGTGTCGGTGATCCCTTTTTCAGCGCCGGATCATCCGGACAAACGGGGCATAGGCCGCCCAACGGCAAGACATGAGAGGCTTGTGATTGAAAATGATCCACTGGCGCGCTTCAGCCCACACATCCTCCTGAACCTCTCTCGGCCTGAGCTCTCCCCTCTATTGCTCGGGCCTTTGACGGAAGATGCCGGAGGGTGGGGCAGTTGCGGCAGAGTTTTCAAGGACACGAAGGACCTGGATTATCTGCTCCTCCTGCAATCCATCAGATCGGGAAAGGAAACCGTGGACAGCATCCCAAGATATTCAACTGCTCATTTTAAACCCAATCGACAGTACATCCGGGAAATGAAAAAGTACGGTGTCCTGCCCGAGTCGTTCGCGTCGGGTCGAACCCCGATGAATTGTTTTGAAACAGACAGAAAATATTGGCGGATGTTGCGCTGACTTCCGATTCCAGATGTCGGCGCCGAATACCCGCTCAATTCAACCATAGGTTCACCGGGCCTATCAAACCAGAATCAGTCGGTCCCAGGTTCATGGCGGGAATGGTTCTATAATGTGGAGCGATCGTATTGGCAATCTTGAGCGTGAGAGTGTTTTCGCCTTCACGGACGATTCCGCTCAGGTCAAACTTGAATGGCCGAGCCAGGCGCACACCTACTGATTCCCCGTTAACCAAAACTTCCGCGGCAACCAGAACCTGTCCGAGATCGAGGGTGATTTTGCGATTGGTCTCCACGGAAGTGAAGTTTACATTTTGCGAATACACTCCGATTCCAGAATAGGTTGGCAAGGCATAATCACTCCACAGACCAGGCTGGATACTCCCTCCTTCCAGGGTGAGAGAAACCGGTTGTGGAAAGGCGGCTCCGGCGTAGGCCCCATGATCCATTTCAATTCGGACAACCGCTTTCGAAACATCCGCCGGAGGAGTTGAAATGAAGGCGGTCTGGTTCCTGACTTCAACGGAATTCCCATTCAGCCAGATCCGGGCATCTACCTTGCCGGGCAGATTGATTTGCTTTACACCGGGTGGACAGTCAAACCGATACCATCCAACTCGACGCTCTCCCGGTTTTTTCACATCGTAAATGATGTCGGGAACCTCATCGAAACATTCAAGGTAAGGAGAATCCAGGTGAATTGAAAGTGGCCGCCGGGGCTTCGAGACGGATCCGATGTGATGGACCACTTCCCACCCCCACGGCGAATCCCCCATTTCTCCGACAACGGAAACCCATTTCCAGCCTGAATCATCGAACCGACTGGTTTGCCAACCTTCCACTTCTTCTTCTTCGCCCTTCCAGGTGCCGTCGGTGACAAGGTGGAGACTCGTTCCGTCAGCATCTCGGGTTTTCATGGCCAGGACGATACCCCTGCTCCGAAAGGCATCGGCGCCCTTATTGACATTTTGCCCGGCAAATAATTGCCCCCAAATGGAAATTACGTTTTTCCCTGATCTCAATAAACCGGCAATGTTGAAAGTTTCCGGTTTCTTCCAGTTGGACCAGGGACCGATTTCTTCATCGACTTTCACTCCGTTGACGAAGATCCGGTATCCGCTGTAGGCGCTTACCGTCAATCGCGCTTTATCCGGAACGTGATCAAGGTGAAACATTTTCCTGACATGACAGGCCCCGGAATTCCCCGACCAAATCCACTTTGCCTGCTTTAAATCAGGTTGAACACTGCCTTTGACAACATCGGATAAGGTCATGACCGAGGGGGGTGTTTTCTGAACAAACAGACGTCCATGACCACCATCGGGCAGTTCAATCAGCGCCGTGTTGACGCCTTTATTCAACGGCAGGTTTCCAATGGCGTCTTCGACGGGCTCTTCCACACCGTTCACCCACAATCTCGGTTTGGCATTTCTCAATTCAATTCTTAATCCCAGTCGCTGATCTCTGGGAGAATGCAACCGAGTGAACAGCAGTTTCCTGCCCTCCTCAAGATGAATGAAGTTTCGATCGATATGACCATCAGGATAACCCGAATGCCCTCCCCATGGAGCGGCGCGGACCAGACCGATCGATTTCGAAAAATGGACCGCCTCCCAGCGGATCGCTTCTCCCTCCGTGCGGATAGTGGAGCCCTCCGTAATCCGGGGGAGTTGTTTGATCACCGCGTCCAATATCCCCTCCTTTTCCTCCGGAAGATTCAGTGAAAGCCAGTAGGGACCGACACTGTAGGGAACTGCCGCCCAATCCCGGTCATCATAATCAGAGCGAATCCATTCGATCGAAGCGTCCAGTTCTCCGCTTTCCTCACGATATTTGAATAAACGAACTTCAGGTCCGATGATCTGGTTGGAAGGCGGCCAGCGAAATTCTCCCCACCGATTGTCTCGCGTGGGAATGACCGTGAAGGACCAGTCGTTGGAAATGGGCTTCACAACAGGCATCCGAGCGACAATCGGATTACGGGACTCAGTCCATGCGCCTGGCCGTAGAATCAGGAACTGTGCAGTATTTCCCTCGATACGGCTCTGAATATGAGTGATGCCGTTCCGGCGTTCAGCATGATCGACCGGAAATACTTTCCCCGTAAAGGGATCCCAAAATTCAGGAATTCCTTCGATCCGGCAGCGGGCTTTCAGCTGAATGGATTGCTCCTGGATGTTCTGGAGAAGAACAATATGAACACCTCCCTTGCGACGGCGCGTCAAGTGAATCCGTCCCTGATCAACGATAAAATCACGCTTGATATTCTGAGCGATCAGCGTCGGCAATTTCTCCGATACATCGGGCAGAAAGGCGCATAACCCGCCGCCGGGAAATCGACGGACAAAGGATTCAGATCGAGTCGGAACCCCCGCTTTATCTCCCAACAATTTCTCCAGAATGGCGCGCAGTCTTTCGTCTCCACGCCCTCCTTCAGTGGTGGCCGTCGGCAAGCGCTTCACAAATACCGCGGTCCCTCCACTTTCGACCAGTTTCACCACTTGCTCCAGAACGGCCAACCGGACCGTCGTCTCAGGTCCGAACACGAGTGCCTTATACCGATTCCCTCCCATTTCAATCGCGTTGCCCTGAATGGTCGCATTCATCACGGAGTCATCGTCGAAAATATCGTTGTCGATTCCCCCATCGAAAATGGCTCGGGACAATTTCATGAACAGATTGTAATCGGGGCCTGGAATGCCCGGTGTTTCGCCCGCCAGCATGCTGACCACCGGATAATGCACCGCCGCATCGACGATGTGCTGCCCCTGTGAAATTAAATAGCTGCTTCGAGAAACCCAATCCGACAAAGTTTGATAAAACACCCAGTAGGGTTGCCTCCAATGCGGATCGGGCGCGGCATGTTCCCAGGTGCCGGCGTTGGCCGAATAATAAAGTCCGTGCTCGTCATAGAGGTTTGCCCCAAAGGCCATTCCAGTCGAGAGCCAACTCAGCGTCTGTTCGGTCGTGCGCCCCCAACCGCTGGAGTGAAACGCTTCGTTCCATACTCGAGGACGCCCGTAAAGCCGCGCGATCGAAGAAGCAATCTTAGTGTCAAAATAGTTTCGCCGATCCAGCGGATGTTGTCCGGCGTCATCATAGCCCGGAGCGGAAAACCAACGTTGCGTGCGGAAATAGTCGATGTATCCCTCGCTCTGCCGGTAAAGATTGTTGCGTCCCCAGTTGTCATGGCTGGTGAGCAACCTGCGTTCCTGAGTCCAATCATATACCCGTTTCCAATAATTCTGCTCAATCTGCGAAAGATAGGAATCGAAAAAATCTGACCGGTACTTGGGTGTCAGAGAACCGACATCAAAATGCAGAGCGGGTATGGCCCTTTCGATCGAGTAACCAAAACGGGACTGAAATCCATCCGACAACTTCCTGGTATAAATATCCCGCGGAGTCGGCGGATGCTCATCCTGAAAGATCCCCACAAAGCTGGTTCCCATGGATTCCGGACCAAGGGTTCTCTCCAAACGGCCATAGAACATGTCGATGAAGGCATCTGTCGAGTCACCGCTCAGGTAGAAGTCCGGAGTGGGGATGGCAATGGACACGGCAATCCTCCAATCACCCTGGGGAGGAGTCCAATGAAGGAGTTGACCTCTGACCTCGGAACTTATGTCGATGCTGAGTTGATCGTCGAGGATGCCGTTGGACAGAGGATAGGCGCGGGCGCCGATAAGGCTCCCCCCAGGCAGATCCATTTTTACAGGAAATCCGCCTTCGCCGACGGTCGCCTGAAAAGAAACACGGGATGTTTCGCTATCCCGGATGTTGGCGGCCGCCTTTTCCAACCATCCGTAGTGTCCGTATCCGACCTGATCATAAGCCCAGAGAGACATGCCGAGCCGACGGCATTCCTGATTCACGAAGGCAAACAGATCCCACCATTCGGAACTGAAAGACTGTGGATCACAACGCCCCGGGGAACGTTGAATCGGACAGACAGCCTTAACTCCCTTGGCTGCCAGCGTTTCAAGCTCCCAGGTCACGCGTTCCCGGGTCATTGGACTGCCCTCCCACCACCACAAGGGGACCTCGCCCCACCGAGAATGATCTGGATCAGCAAACTGATTTCGCAGTTCAAGGTAATCGAGGTCTTCAGCCGCGACGATATGACTGAACCCAGAAAATAACAGCGATATCACTAAGATGAGTAACAGAAGGATTCGTTGCATGGTATTCTTTCGTTTCTCTCAATAGCGGCATCCATGAAATGGCCGCCGCGCAACACCCTGTTTGAGACAACATCATGCGGCGTGAAATCATTTGCGTTTTCGAGGTTTGCGCGCGGTCCACCTAAGGGCGTCAACAGCGCTTCGGTTTGATAGTTATGGCAATGGATCCAAACAGGGTCTTCATTATCGAGTCGGCACACGGTCGTTTCCCATAGCGTCAATAAATCTTCCGATTCCTGTCCAACCCTATAACAATCGGCCCGTCAGGAATTGATCTGAGTCAAGTCGGATACAGATTTCCACAGATTCAATGATCAATCACGAC
>DUCD01000134.1:0-4160 GCA_012959985.1 Verrucomicrobiales bacterium
TGGACAGTAAAATCATACGATCACAATTTCAACATCAGGAAAACACTGGTGAGATCAAGTGCAGCGAACGCCTGGGCGGATTGCTCAATTACTACAACCGCCAAGCGGCGTAAACAAAATCCACAAAATTGACCTGAGCGAAAAGTGTAGGTGCAAATTGTCATTCCAGATTTAGATTTAACAGAGGACACCCTCGAGCATGTGAAAATAAACACAAAGAAATACCGGAATTTTAATACTAACCGAATTATTCTACACTACGCATTCCATTCACCTTATCGATCATATGGAAACACTTCAAAGAATTAAAGCAAAGCCTTCCATCCGAATTGAGACGTCAAGTTCGTGTGGCAACAGCCTCCATTCAGCAGAGACCATTTAATAATTCTACAGGGTTGTAACGAAACGAATAATTTTGTAAAATGGTCCCGTTCTGCACGAACGGCCAGGCACCCAGTATGTAAAAGATCGTAAATAGAAGACCATGTTTACCGTCCTACTTCTCGAATCTATCCTGTCCGGATTTCAGCAACCGGCGGTCATCATGGATTCTCAGATGAAAACGGTATGTTTGAACAGCGCGTATTCAGAATGGCATTTCTTAATGTTTAATGTGAAGCCGGAAACAGACTGTTTTTCGGGTGAAATCGGAAGGCAATTGACAAGTAATTTTCCTCAACCGACACAGGGATTTCAATACTCAGAAACCGCTTCTTCCCCTATCCTGATCGAAGGGATTTCGACCTTGAATGGGACCCAAGCCAAGGCCACAATTCAAATGCTCCATTTTTCACACAATCATTCCACCTTGTTGCTAGCTGTGTTTTCGTCAGAAGCCCCTGAGGAATCCGCAGTTGCAAACTCCATTTCTGAAACTTCCGAACGGTCCGATTCCTCTGATTCAGATCTAATAAAAAATCAACTTAATGTGGCTCCTCTGAAAATCCTAATTGCAGAGGATCATCCGATCAGTAGAAAACTTATTCAAAGCTTTTTGATGCATAGCCAGCATCAACTTACGTTTGTAAGTAATGGAGAGGAAGTCATCGAGACTCTCAGAAAAGAACCGGTAGATGTCATACTGATGGATTTCAACATGCCGTTCATGGACGGAGTCACTGCGTCAAACATCATAGTTAAGGAATTTCCAGAAGAAATCCGACCTTGCATGATTGCCATGTCGACCCAGGTAACTCTGGATTCCTGGCTTAAATATTCGGGAAAAAGTTTCATCGATCATCTGGTAAAACCCATTGATCCGAAAAAATTAAAATTGGCTCTATCCAGGGTTGCTCCAAGATTTCTATGTGAAAATTCATCCGTGAATCACCAGGAAGTCATTGAATCGAAAAGCCCGAAAGATCCGGATAACCCGGGTGATAATGAACCACAATTGAAACAGCTTGAATCCGCCATGGGGCGTGAAATGCTCCTGGATCTGATTGATCTTTTTCTCAGTGAGGCCCCCGCTCAGATCAAAAACCTTAGACAGTATCTGAACCAGGAGAAATACAAGGAACTTGCCTCTGCAGTGCAACGTGTCAGCGGGAGCTATGCAAGCCTTGCGGGGAAAAAGACAGCAGAATTTCTAGAGGAAATCGAAAAATCGGCCTTGTCTGACAATCATGAGAACCTGTCAGACTTGATTGACAAACTCGAAATGAACCTCGACCTCACCAAGGGTGTTTTGGAGGCATTCCTACAGAAGAAACTGAATTAAACCGTCATGGGGAATCTGTCCCAAACGTTCTACGGTTTACACGTTAAATCCTGGCAGAATCAACATTTTTCAGGTTGATTTGATATGCTTACCGAATGCTCGCGCTTTTCTTTCAAGAAATTTAAAAGTTTTAGAGAAGCGTCTGCACAGTGATTTTTGGCTTCGTTTTCAGCAATACCGCACTTTTCCGCCACCTCGGTTTCACCGACACTGAGGGCTGCCCCGTGCAAATAATGGACCTCAGTATAAAGCTCCTCGAAATCACCTGAATCCAGGCATCTCTCGATCTGCTTACAGCGTTCACTGAGGTCTTCTTCAAACAGGTCTCCCAATTCATCTAAGATTCCGCTTTTCTTTAAATCCCTGCATTTCAGGTTCATATCTAAATCCATCACGGGATGATCGGAAACACTGGAAATGTCCCGCTCGCTCAGGTAGTTGATAAGGCTTTCTTTCAATCTTTCGAGGGTCGCTGGTTTACTGATGAAATCCTGAATGCCTACTTCTCTGCATGTTTTACGAGTTTCCAGAATAGCATCCGCGGTCATGGCGATCATGAAGGGTTGCACGTTCATGAATTTCTGATCGGAAACAATCCTCTTTGCCGTTTCAATTCCATCCAGTCTTGGCATATGAATGTCCAGAAAAAGCAGATCAAATTGTTTATGGCTCAACTGCTCGAGTGCATCCAGTCCATCTATTGCAAATTCAGGATCATAACCCATTTGATGAAAGAGCTTACGGATGACTTTCCGATTGATTTCATGATCATCAGCAATCAGGATTTCCAATGGATATCTTTCGCCCAGTTTCTGGTTTTCCCATTCCGATGTCAGGCTCTCGGTATCAGCCTTTTTCTGAATCCCCATCAAGTCCCGAACCTCCTGGCGAATTACTTCTCCTTTCAATGGACGATGTAAGATTCCAGCATCGATACCGTCGGCCGCTGATTTCAGTAGAGGATCGTTCCTGTAACCTGTTAGTATCAGCTTTAATTCTTTAGGGGAACGGTATTTCCTGATGAGTTTTGCCAGTGTCAACCCATCAACTTGTTCCAGATTGAGATCAATCAATGCCAGTTCGATATTCGACCCGTTACGGACGGCCTTTAATGCCGAAGATGCATCATGAAATGTTTGAACCCGCATGTTCCAGAATTGGAACATGGTAGTCAACCATTCAGCTACCGCTTGATTCCGATCCACAATCATCACATGGGACGATTCCAAAGAGTTAGCCAACTTTAGGTAACAGGATTGATGAGTGATGCTTGTTTGAGTTTTCAACGGTAATTCGAAATAAAATTCCGCCCCCGTCCCGGAATCACTATTCACTTTCAGCTCGCCTCCCAACATGCCTACAAGTTCGGAACTGATTGTCAATCCCAGTCCCGTTCCTCCAAATTGTCGAGTAGTCCCAGCATCCGCTTGGGTGAACTGATCAAAAATTGATTTTTGTTTATCCTTTGGGATACCGACTCCCGTGTCGTGCACACCGAAGTGGATTCTGGTAACTGGATTAGGAATCGATCCTTTGGACTCAACGCCTACCTTTAACTTGACCTCGCCATTCAGTGTGAACTTTACGGCATTGCTCAACAGGTTGACAACAATCTGACGCAAACGGGTTGGATCGGAATGAACCCGACGTGGCAATTGGGGATCAATGACTCCAATCAGTTCAATCCCTTTTTCCGACGCTTGGTGGGTCACCGTATCCAAACAGGATTCGAGCAATTTGCAGAGTTCGAAGGATTTCTGTTCAATCACGAGTTTTCCCGAGCCAATCTTGGAAAAATCCAGTACATCATTAATGATTTGCATGAGCGAATCGATGCTGCCACGAATCATATTGAGGCACTCCTCCTGCTCAGAAGTAAGGTTTCGTCCATGAAGTAGACCACTTAATCCGACTATGGCATTTAGTGGAGTCCGGATCTCATGACTCATCGTGGCCAGGAATTCACTCTTTGCCCGGTTGCCATCCCGGGCAGCCTGTCCGGCAATTCGTAATTCGGATTCCACTCGTATTTTCTTTTCAATTTCCTCCTCAAGATACCGGTTCTTCAAATCCAATTCCAAGGTTCTCTCCCGAACGGTTGATTCCAGGTTTCCAATAATCAGGGCCACTTCATTTCCCAGCAGATTCACCTCCGTAACAAAAGATTTTGAAGGTTTAAACGGAATCTTTTCGCGTATGGCTCTACGAGATGATTCGGTCAAATCTTCAATGGGTTTTGCAATTTTTATCCGCGCCCAACGTGCAATTACCAACATGGTGAGCAGATAAAGAAAACCGGCGACACGAGTTGTGGAAGATAGCGCTTCCCGATCCTGAATCAGCCTTTTCTTAAGGTTTTCGGCTTGAGTTCGGGATTTCTTTTTCAGAATACCCAATGTTTGCACAATGGGTGCTGCTGCGGCATCTAGCTGATTAAGGG
>DUCD01000134.1:4208-5339 GCA_012959985.1 Verrucomicrobiales bacterium
CAGTTGACCGACCTTGAAATGCAGATCCTCAATTCGTTTCAGATTGATCACCAATTCTGTTAGTAAATTTGGACTATTTGGGAAAAGTGAGGCGGAATTCAGTTGAATTGCCAGCTGTGAACATTTCTTAACCAAATCCCAGGCTCCCTCTGCTAAATACGTTTCCTCGGATCCGAAAACTAGATCGGACAGGATCAGAACTTGGGCGATTCCAATTTCCAGATACTCCAAATCCTTGAGAATCAGCTCGGATTTACTGACCTGAAAAACCTGATTATCCACTTGACGGTACCGTTTATTTAGGAAGACTGCCAGCACAACACCTACAATGGTAGAGCACATCGCAACCACCAGCAGATAAGTCTGTATCCTGATTTTCATCATCCTGAGTCCTCGAAAACGGAAAACCCTACTAGAAGGTTTTCATGGTTTCTAGAGCATAACGGTAGGTTCGTCATGGCCTGATTCAAGGCAATAAAGATCACTGTTTTTGCATCTGTTCGATTTCGTTTTTCCAAGCGGTCGAAGTAATTTGAATCGTCTTTATTGCCGAGCGAAGAACGGTAAAAGCAAGGTTCTCTGCCACTTTGGGAATGTTCATAACTTCCGTCAGAGGAATGCTGGAATCCTTATTAAAGAATATCATCAACTCCTGAATATCTTTCCCAGTCAGTTGCGATTTAAAGGCAACGGCTTCTAGTTTCTTGCGATGCCTGTCTCTGCATCTCTGGAATCTGAAATCACGAATGGTTAAATCCGGATTCAATGCCCATACAATCTCAACTAATCCCCATTCACCCGTTTCAGAGCGGACATGAATCAAGCCGATCGGCTCGCCCTTTCGTTCAACCAGGTACAGAGTATGCTTGCCAAGTTCACGAAAATGCAGCCTGAAGGGAATCGCCTTTTCAACAGTAATTCTAGTTTCTTTTGTTATGGAACGAACCACGGAATGGTAACCGGTGGATTCAGGGAAAAACCGGTGAATAGACAGGACCGGATTCCTTAGAGCGCAAAAAGCTTGAGCGCGCGCTTCGGGGACACCCCATAGACAAAAGATTGCCAGCAGCAGTGATGAATAGCATTTAATGGATCGCATAAAATTTCCTGATCGTTTGTTTTTCAATAGCG
>DUCD01000135.1:0-15095 GCA_012959985.1 Verrucomicrobiales bacterium
AAAAAACATAAAAGCAAGGCCCGAGAGAACATCAACTTACCGAAGAAAAAAACCTGAATCTCTTCAATCACTTTTTTCAATGTACTTTTTAACAGTACGACGATCCACTCCGGCGATTCGTGAAACCATTTCGTAAGTCCCGTGCTCTTCGTAAAGACGCCGGCAATAAAGAGAACACACATCTTTTAACCGCATGCTCCCCTTCCGGATCTGATCTTCCAATTCCAGGCCGGCCGGGGAATCCCCACCCGATGGATCCACCGAATACTGCCCTGTCAACAGAACCCTGCGGACCGCTTGTTCCAGTTCGCGAACATTGCCGGGCCAATCGTAATTTCTGGGCAAGGAATCTTGTAGAACGCTTTGAACCCGATCCAAAAGATCGAGACCGGAATCCCCTACCAATCTGATCAGCACATGCTTCACCAATTCGTCAATTTCCGCCGGATCCTCTTTCAACCGCTCCCTCAAGGGAGGAACCACTAGAATATCCGAACAGAGACGATAATAAAAATCATCACGAAACCGATCCTCCCTGCGGAGCGTGGCCAGATCCCGGTGTGTGGCCGCAATCACCCTTCCCTGAAAGCGTTTCTTGAGATGACTTCCCACCGGAATAAAGAATCGTTCCTGCAGAACTTGAAGCAGCTTGATCTGCAGGCGTGGAGGCACATCACCTATCTCATCCAACAGAATTGCTCCGTGTGGACGACACAGTGAAAAGACACCTTCATGGCTCTCAACCGCTCCCGTAAAAGCTCCCTTCTTATGTCCAAACAATTCGGACTCAATCAGTGCCTCGGAATACTGTGAAAGATTAATGGAGAGGAAACTTCCCACAAAACTTTCAATGAACCGTTTGCGCTTTCGATCATAGGGTATATAGCCCGAACTTCCCACAGCAAGGGCTGCCGTCCCTTTCCCGCTTCCGGTTTCTCCCAGCAACAGAGTGGAGAAATCCTCCATCCGATCCCACAAAGACTTTTCATACCAGCCGACATCCCAGGTAAAAACATTGTTCCACAAATGCATCCGGAATGCCCGCATGGATGCACTGCGGCCTACCAATCTCTGGTTGATGAAATAATAGGCCCTCCTGAGTTGATAGAAAAATGCGAAAAACTGTTCAGCTTCCCGTTTTGAAAACCCGAATTCTTCCAGTCTCTCAATACAATCTTCGGCAAACTCCACCTGCAAGGACGTATCACCGCGTTTGATTTGATCCAGAATCAGGTGGTCAAAAAAGTCCACAAACAGATGAAACACATAAAACAGAATCACTTGGCGCAGGGTAGCCCGATCGGATTCCACATACCGCGTGTAAACTCCCACATTCTTTTGCACCAGCAACTCAACTCGATGACTGACTTTCTCCACCACTGCTTTGCGGATGGAAAGTTGATCTTTGCCTTTTCCGGATCCGGCCAACTCCAAGTCCAGGCGATCCCGCTCTTCACTGAAAGGATTAATGAATGCCTGTCGGGCCACCTTGACAAACAGAGACCTGTCGGCAGCTGACAGTCTTAGATTTTCTTTGGCCATAGGCTTATTGTATATTGAGGGGATTGGTTTTCAATGAAGGATGAAGGATTTCTGTTACATTTACTATAAAATGGACTGATTTCGCCCCCTATCCACTACGGATCTCGAGACAATTTCATCGCATGATTTTTCTTTCTGATGTGCATCAAGGTATCTATAGTGACCGCTCGTAAGCAATATGTATTGGAAATAGACATTATTATCGGCTGACAAGGAAGAAATCCTTCATGAACAAAGGCAAATCCATTTTTTCTTTGAATCCGTCGTTTACCTGGCTGAATTCCACTCAGTTCTTCGGGGCACTGAATGACAACCTGTTCAAGTTGTTCATTATTTTTTTCCTGATTGAATTGAAAGGAAGTGAATCTTCAACAAGCATCAATGCCATTGCCGGGGCAGTCTTTGTGCTTCCTTTTCTGTTGTTCTCGGCGACAGCGGGAGTTATTGCCGGCCGTTTCAGTAAACGAACGGTCACGGTCCGGATCAAGATACTTGAAATTGGGATCATGTGTCTCGGTGCCATGGCCTTCTTTGCAAAAAGCGTCCCCGGGCTCTATTTCATCCTGTTTTTAATGGCGACCCAAAGCGCTTTTTTTGGACCCTCAAAATACGGTCTTGTGCCCGAACTTGTCGGCAGGGAAAAACTATCCAAAGCCAATGGTTTCATTCAGGCGTTCACCTTTCTCGCCATCATCCTCGGCACCGCCATCGCCCCCATTTTCTATAAATTGTCGGGTGACAGCTATCCGAAGGCCTCTCTGTTCTGTATTCTTATCGCCGTCACCGGCCTTATTTGCAGCTTTCGAATTGAAAAAACCCCGGCTTCCGGACTGCAATCCAAAACGACCTTTGATTTCCTCAGCCCAATCTTCAGAACCCTCTCAAGTATACGCAAAGAACCCAACCTGCTGACCTCTGTCATCGCATCTGCCTATTTCCTACTGGTCGGTGGTTTCATTCAGATGAATTTAATACCCTACGGGATTGAAACTCTGGGGATTGAAAATCAGGAAAATGCGGCCTACTTATTTTTGTTTGCGGCCCTGGGCATCGGTTCCGGCTCCTTACTGGCAGGCAGTTGGTCCGGAAGAAATGTGGAATTCGGTATCGTTCCTATCGGTGCCGCCGGATTGGCGCTGTTTCCCGTCCTTCTAGGTCTCTTGCCTGGAAAGGGAGATTTTACTCTTGCAGCTGTATTGATCTTTTTCACTGGAATCAGCGCTGGATTATTCATCGTTCCCTTACAGGCATTTATCCAGTTCAAAAGCCCCCGAGAAACTCTCGGCGAAATCCTCGCCGCCAACAGTTTTCTCAGTTTTTCCGGCGTTCTGATTGCCTCCGGCCTGCTCGCGACTCTCAGAGCTTTAGGGCTTTCTCCTTCAGGCTCTTTCGTCTTTCTCGGTTGTCTCACCCTTTTCCTGACCCTTGCCGCTTTCCGATTACTTTCCGATTTTGTTGTGCGATTCTTCTGCGTCCTGATTATTCGCTTTTGCTATCGCCTGAAAGTGAGCGGCATTGAGCAGTTACCACTGGAAGGCCCTGCTCTACTGGTCTGCAATCACCCTACCTATATTGATGCCCTGCTCCTGACAGCCACCCAGCAGAGACGTATTCGGTTCATCATGTATCGTAATTTTTATGAGAACCGATGGATGAAACCCATTTACATGCTGATGGGTGTAATTCCCATCTCGAAACAGGATTCTCCGAAACAACTCGTCCGGTCGCTGAGAGAGGCGCGTGCGGCCCTTGACGAGGGGTATTTGGTCTGTGTATTTGCCGAAGGTGAAGTGACAAGAAGCGGAATGCTACGACATTTCAAACCTGGATTCGAACATATCCTGAAGGGTTCTGATTACCCAATCATCCCGGCCTACATCGGCGGAGGTTGGGGTAGTATCTTCAGCTTTTCAACCGGAGCCATATTGTCCCGTCGTCCCGAAAAATTCCCTTACCCGGTTTCCGTTCTTTACGGAAAACCGTTGCAAACAAAGGCAACCGCCGCCGAGGTCCGAGAGGCGGTCATGGAGTTATCCTGTGATTATTTCAATGATAAGCATGACCAACCCAGAACCTTGGCCGAAACGTTTGTCCGAACAGCCCGTGCCAACTGGAAAAACCCCGCAATCTCCGATACCACGGGAAAAGATCTGACCTATGGAAAAACATTAATCGGGGCCATCGCCATCGCCAGTGCATTGGAACCGGAGTTGAAAGATCAGGAAAAAATCGGACTACTGCTGCCAACCACTGTTGCGGGCACCCTTGTCAATATTGCCTTATCGCTATTGGGCAAAGTATCAGTCAATTTAAATTACAGCACCTCTGCCGAATCAGCCCGATCTGCAATAGACCAATGCAAGTTACAGACCACCATAACTGCTAGAGCTTTCTTGGAGAAAATCGGCGATTACCCTATGCCAGCCAAGGTCCTGTATCTGGAAGATATCGCTGCAGGCATCTCAAAACCTGCCAAATTACGGGCCTTACTGAAGGCTAGATTTCTGCCGACCAAGTGTCTTTTCCCCTTCCACCCCGAAAACGGAAACTCATTGGCGACCATTATATTTTCATCCGGCTCCACGGCCGAACCCAAGGGAGTCATGCTTTCGCATCACAATATCCTGTCCAACATCGAGGGCATCAATCAGGTTTTCCGCCTTCAACCCAAGGATAAGTTGTGCGGCTCTCTACCCTTCTTCCACTCTTTCGGTTACACCGGCACGATCTGGTTGCCACTGCTTACCGGTATCTCCGTGGCATTTCATCCGAATCCATTGGATACAGGAAGAATAAGTGCCCTGATCCGAGAGCAATCCTGCACCATACTTTTCACCACACCGACCTTTCTGCTTGGCTTCATCCGCCGCTCCAAACCCGAGGACTTCAAGAGTCTCCGCCTGATCGTCACCGGCGCTGAGAAACTTAAACAGCGCATAGCCGACGCCTTTGAGAAAAAATTCTCCCAACGCCCCCTTGAAGGTTACGGGACAACCGAGCTTTCTCCTGTGGCTACCGTCAATCTTCCGGATGTGGAACTGGCGGGTGTGCACCAGACTTGCACCAAACCCGGAACCATCGGCCTCCCGATTCCGGGCGTCATCGCCCGTATACTGGACATCGAAACCGAACAGAGACTTCCCCAAGGCGAGGAGGGACTGATCTGGATCAAGGGCCCCAACGTCATGCAGGGTTATCTGGATCAACCCGCGAAAACCTCTGAAGTCATCAAAGACAACTGGTACAATACCGGAGACATTGGCAAGATCGACTCGGAAGGATTCATCACCATCACCGATCGCCTTTCCCGGTTCAGCAAAATTGGAGGAGAAATGATCCCGCATATTGCCGTGGAGGAATCGATTCATGGATTGCTCAATTCCGAAGATCAGGTCCTGGCAATCACTTCCATACCCGACGACAAAAAAGGTGAGAAACTGATTGTGATATACACTGAACAGGCAGGATCTGAGGAAACACTTCACACATTGGTTTTCAAAAGCGAAATGCCGAATTTGTGGAAACCCGGAAAATCAAGTTATGTCAAGACGGAGGCCCTCCCCATCCTGTGAAGCGGAAAACTCGATTTGAAGTCTCTTCGAGAAATTGCACTCAACGCCTTGACGACCTGATCCATCCTCTGATTCACTTCGTAATCCAAGCCGAGTTTACGGTATCCAACTCCGATAGAATCCAAAACTCCCCTTTTACTCCTGATGTCGATGCAATGGAATATGCTCCCGGAACCGGGGCAACGAATCCTCCGGTTTACCGGAGACCGAATTCGGTTCGTCTTCAAACCTGCCGAAGGACAAGCAATCCCCCAAGGTTGGGTCGGCTTTCTCCGGACCAACATTGGCAGGGCAAAAGATCTTCGGAATGAAATCGTACATTGCCTGAAGGGAAAAGCGGCCATGCAGGATATTTCTCTAAGGGATATTCCGATGGTTTTCGAAAATCAGGAATGGTCGATTACCCTTCCCCTCACCGAAGTAGGTTACTTCAAAGCCAAAGCCTACGCCATTGATCCCAAGGGCTTCCAATCGTGGCCTCACGGGCCTGACATCGGAATCAATGTGCAACCGAATCATTGCCGAACAGGCAATACGATCTATTGCGCTTTTCCAAGAATGTTCGGAAAGACTAAAGCTCTGCTGAAAACAGAGAATCCGGAACTGGAATCCCAGCTTCGTGAATGGGATGATCAGGGATATCATCTTATCCCGCCCTCCGGGACTTTGCGTGACCTGATCGAACAGCTACCCCATATTCTCGATGATCTCGGTTGCCACATTCTACACTTACTCCCCATCAATCCCACACCGGTGACTTATGCCAGGTTCGGACGTTTTGGAAGTCCCTATGCCTCGCAGGATTTGACAGCGGTGGATCCAGCGCTGCTTTCATTCGATAAACGAACCACCGGCATCGATCAATTCAGAGAATTAGTCGATGCGGTACATGTCAGGACCGGAAGAGTTTTTCTTGATCTGGCGATCAATCACACTGGATGGGGTTCACGAGAACAGGAATGCCATCCAGAATGGTTTTCCCGGAATGTGGATGGCGAATTTCATAGTCCCGGAGCATGGGGAGTTGTCTGGGAAGATCTGTGTGAGTTGGACCATAAGAACATCCTTCTTTGGGAATACCTTGCAGAGGTGTTCCTTATTTGGTGTCGACGGGGAGTGGATGGATTCCGATGTGATGCCGGCTATATGGTTCCTTTGCCGGCTTGGCAGTATATTATTTCCTGTGTACGTCAGGAATTCCCGAATACGGTTTTCTTACTGGAAGGTCTGGGGGGAGCGTGGGAGGCCACGCGCAATCTACTTTCAGACGGAGGTATGCAGTGGGCATACTCCGAGCTTTTTCAAACTTACTCCAATCAAAAGATCTCGGAATACTTCAACCATCTGGATCAACAGAAACTCGGTCCGGGAATCATGGTCCACTACAGCGAAACCCACGACAATCAACGCCTCGCTGCAAAAGGACGGGGCTGGTCCCTACTGAGAAATCGGGTTTGTGCCCTGTTAAGCTTCAATGGCGCTTTCGCCTATACCAATGGTGTCGAGTGGCTGGCGGAAGAAAAAGTCGACGTTCACCAAAACCGGGCAATGTCTTGGGAAAGTGAAGAAAATATTGTTACGGAACTGAAGGAGCTTAATCAACTGATCAGCGAACATCCCTGCTTTTTTGATGGTGCGAAATTGGAACAACTCAGCCACTGTGATGAATCCGTCCTAGTTTTCAAAAGAACTTCTTTCGATGAAAAACACAAGATGTGGGTCCTAATCAACACCGATCTTCAGGAGACTCACATTACCAACATCCCAACAATCGAAGGGGTGCCTGATCCCGAAGAATTAACTGACCTACTGCAAACAAATCCGAAAGCTATCCGGTTTCTGGAGAAAAAGGAAAACCAACTGATCTTCGAAATCGGACCGGGACAGGCCCATTGTCTTGTGTTGGAAAAAGACGCCCATGCAGACCGGGAAGGAACTGGATATCGAAGGCTTCGGGCTTTGTCCGATTGGGCCTTGCGCATGGTTTCCAAAGTTCTCCCCGTAGAAGCTTTCGGTGAATATGAATGGCAGGAACTCGCCGAATTCATCCATGAAGACGCCGAAGCTTTCATCGGGTCCATAAATTATCTTTCGACTGCGGGAAACTCAACCGACCTTTTGAGTCGAATATCTCAGATTCAGAACACAAATCTCTACCCTCAGGTTATCGTCTGGAGCGAGTTTCAGTCTGACCGGGTACTGCCAGTTCCCGCTGACCACTGGCTCCTTATACGGACTGAAGAACCTTTTCGGGCCACTTTGAATACCCGCTTCCTGAAACAGTCGATTTATGAACAAAGCATTTCAGTCCGGGACGGTTGGCTGGCAGTGTTCCCCCCATTGAACATAACCGGAAATGCCAAACTCATCCTGGAAAAATTCCAAAGCCGGGGACCGGTCCACAAAGCGAAACTGCACTTTCATTCATCAAAGGTCGCTCCAGAAGTGGAATCAAATGAAATCGAATCCGGGCGGTGTCTTCTAACCAACGGCAGAGGCGGAATGGCCCGTCTCTGCATTGACCTTGGGGCGGTTCATTCCAAATATGATGCGGTGCTGGCAGCCAATCTTGACGATCAGGTACCCAGTGATCGTCACGTCTTTGCAAAACGAATCCGAGTTTGGGCCAGGCTTCAGGGATTCATCAGACCTCTGAACCGAAGTCATCTGATTTCGTTTAATCCGGGACCTCCTGCGGTCTGGAACTTTGCCTTACCATTCTCCGTGGAAAACACAGTCAGCATTCGCATGTCGACTGAAATGTTGCCCAACCGAAATACGGTCGTATTCAAATTTGAAATGCCGAAGAACGTTGAAAATTTGAGGGATCAAAAAATGACAGAGTCCATCGATGAGGTTCGCTTGATAGTCCGTGTTGATATAGAAGACAGGAATTTTCATACCGAAACTCACCGAAATCCGGAATCAGAGTATCATTTCACTCAACACTGCAGGCCCTTGAATGATCGACCGGGCTTCGAACTGACGCCCCACGAAAACCGTTCTTTAAAGGTCTGCTGCGATCATGGCGTGTTTTTCCCGGAACCCGAATGGTCACAGGACATAGAGCATCCAAATGAGATTTCCAGAGGACAAACTCCGAACGGGGATGCCTACAGCCCGGGCTGGTTTGATATGCCCCTCAGACACGACGCCCCCAACCTGCTCACTCTATGCGCGGATCCGGATTTACCCTGCCTGGTTGATACGAAACCAGCTTCCATTACCAAAACCGATTCGAGCAAAGATACAGGCATTCTTCCAATCCCGGATGTGTTCGAAGATCGCTTGAAGAAGGCAGTGAACGCTTTTGTGGTTCGGAGAGACCAAGGAAAATCGGTCATAGCAGGTTACCCATGGTTTCTCGACTGGGGCAGAGATTCACTCATATGTGCCCGGGGACTGCTCGCCGCCGGCTTTCATGACCAAGTTCGAGACCTTCTGATAACTTTCGCAAAGTTCGAAGAAAATGGCACCCTGCCAAACAGCATTCACGGCACCAATGCCTCTAATCGGGACACCTCAGACGCCCCACTTTGGTTCGGAATTGTCTGCGAGGAAACAGCGGAACTGCTCGGACCTGACTTCTACAGGACAAGCATTAACGCGCAGGGCAGGACGATCGAAGAAGTTCTTTTATCATTGGCCGAAAACTATGTCAGAGGCACTTCGAATGGAATCCGCATGGATCCGGACTCGGGCCTGATCTGGAGCCCTTCACACTTCACCTGGATGGATACAAATCATCCCGCCGGATCTCCCCGTGAAGGATACCCGATTGAAATCCAGGCGCTGTGGATCCGTCTTCTTCGACAGTTGGATCAATTGAACACGGTTTCTCCATCCGGTCTTTCTTTCGGAAATCTGGCTGAAATCGCCATGGAGAATCTAACCGAAAGGTTCTGGATGGATAAGGAGGGGTATTTCAGAGACCTTTTGATTGGCGGCAGGGGGCTGGCGGTTGAACAGGCAATACCGGACAACGCCTTGCGAAGCAATTGCTTAATGGTCATTGCCTTGGGCCTTTTCCAGGGGAATTCAGCCAAACGCTGCGTGGACGCCGTTAGAGATCACCTGATCATTCCTGGGGCCATCCGCTCACTCGCCTCCCTGCCAATCACTCCGCCCCTTCCGGTTTATTCACACGAAGGACACTTACTGAACGATCCTCCTCATCCCTATTGGGGAAAATATGAAGGGAACGAAGACACACGCCGCAAACCTGCTTATCACAATGGCACGGCGTGGGTTTGGCCTTTCCCGGCATTCTGCGAGGCACTTGCTCTGGCATGGGATTGTCAGGAGGAAGCGGTCACCGCCGCGAAAGCTTTTCTAAAAACAACGGAAACTCTTCTGGATCAGGGGTGTATCGGACACCTACCTGAAATTCTCGATGGTGATTCGCCGCACAACCAGAGAGGATGTGATGCCCAGGCATGGTCCGCAACAGAAACCATTCGAGTATGGAAATGGCTGAAGAATCCAAAGGTTCTGGATAACTGCTGAAAAGCATCTTTTGCCTTAGGCAGGGCACGCAGTCTCAGCGCTTCGATCGTAGTAAAACACCTAAATACGGACGCCGTAATACGGTGATGAAATCAGGCAAACGGCGCGCTGTCGACAGTAATTCCTGACCGAATTGCCATTGTTGCTAAAACCCAAGTTGAGTGGAATCAAAAATAATTTCTGGCACTCTTGAACCTTTACCACTAAATTGTTCCCATGTTAATTTGGATTGCCACTCTCGTCATTATTGGATTGTGCGTACTGGTTGGATTTTTCTTTGGAGCAATCCGTATGATAATCGCCTTAACTGGAGCATGGATCGGCATGCTGTCGGCCACCAAACTCGCTCCGGCCTTTTCGGGACTTGCCGATAAAGTAGGGGCCACCTACCCCGTCTGGAATGTCATGGTGTCACCGGGGCTTGCGTTCATTACTGTTGCTCTGGTTACAGGGATTGTCGGATTGATCGCGGGATTCCCTATCACAAGAAAAATAAAATTTGCATCGAATACTGTAGGCTTCATTAAATGGGCCAAAATGAATCGTAAACTCGGTGCCTGCCTTGGAGTTCCTTACGGCACAATATATATTCTGATCATCGGGGTTTATATCAACGTCCCTTCTTATTTCACAAGCCAGGTGGTTTCCGATGCAGAGTCGCTGCCCCCTCTCCTGAAGCATCTTCACAATGCCAGAGAATCGCTGGAAAGCAGTGATATGACAAAAGTGGCGGCCTATTTCAGTCCGGTTTCTGATGAATATTACGAAATGGCTGACATGCTCGGCCTCCTTTACAACAACCCAAAATATCACACTCGCCTATCCTCATATCCGGAGTTTCTGGATTATGAAGACCGCCCGGAATTCCAACAGATTGCGCAGGATTCCACACTGAAAAGCACACTTCAGTCAAAATCCGGTATTATGGATGTTCTTTACAATGATAGCTTCGCTCAGATTCTGACTAACCAGGAGTTATTGCAGGAATTCGCACAAGTGGATCTTGAGGATTTGGAAACATTTCTCCGAACGGGTGTCTCTCCGAAATATGAGGACCAACCCATCCTTGGAAGATGGAAGTTGGAACCATTCGAAATGTTCAAATTGACCAAGGCTTCCAACAAAGACATCACTTCCCATGAACTTCTTCAGGCCGAAGAAACCATCGCCAAGACTCTGGCAGGGCTCTATTTCGTTGCCGCTCCAGGCAATGCCACTACTTTAAGATTCAAGGAACCCGTGGGCATGCAGCCTATCTTGAACCGAATAAATGCCATGAAATCCGATCTCGACCAAGTCATTGAAGCGGATAAACGCCGTCGTAACACCATCTTCCGGACGCCCGCAGCGGGCAGTGTAAACTCAGGGCCGTCCAATCGTTCACGCGGGGGAGCCGGTGCAGACTTCGGTGGCACTGGAGGGGGTGGACGTGCTTCAAGATCATCACGTACATCAGGCGGAGATGCCTATGGAGGACCATCAGGTCCCTCCGCGAGTGCTTATGGTCAACCCGCACCGCCACCAGCCGCATCTGCCTCAACTCCAAATTTCGCCAACTCTGATATGGCCGGTCGCTACGGTCTTTCTATGGGCGACCCGGCTGGAGAAGATGCCGGCCAGTACCCTGACAACGGCACCGCAGGAGATCCGAATTATCAAAACACCCAAGCCGATGGCTCTCAAAACCAACCGAATATACCCAGTGCCATGGGGTCTGTTAAACTTGCCAGCGGTTCATGGGAAGAAAATGGATACCGCTACGATATTCAGTGGGGAAATAGGAATACGATCGCAAATGATCCATCCTTAAGGAAATTGAAAATTGCCGACGGTTTTGATGCCGTCATCAAAGTAAATAAAGAACTTGGAAAACCCTTTCTATACTGGAGAATAGGAGGCAAACAGCTGGTTTTTGAAAAACTCTAGCCTTTTAGCCCCCCCCCGCTCTCCCCGCGGTTCGGTTTAGGGGTGGCTCTAAAGGAGAATGGGGTTTCCAACCCGTCTTCCACCGGAAACAAAGGAAAGGAATGTCCCTTCTTCTTTAACGTATCCTCAGCCTATTGGCAGTCCCCTCCCATGAGGGGATTGAGCAATGCGAGGTGAGGCGTTGGTTTGATCAGATCGGTTTCACCTCTTTCTTCTCTCCAGGGAACTTGCCATGTTTCTTCTTGAAAAACTTCCGAACACCCATCTTCCCCTTTTTCTCTACAGGCTTTTCCCTAGCCCTAATCGTCGATTTCTCCCCGATTTCCGCCTTCTTTTCTCTTTTCTCTGAGGGGGTCTTCTTCTTTCCACTCTTCTTTACAGAGCTTGTTACTAAAGTAAAATCAACCTGTTTCTTGAATCGATCCACTTTAAGAACACGAACTTTTAGGCTATCCCCCAAACGAAAAACTTTCCTTCGACGACGTCCAACCAATAGGTTTCGATCCGCCTGATACACATAAAAGTCATCTTTCAACGATGAAACCGGCAGCAATCCACTCACCCCGTATTCTGCAAGTTCAATGAACATTCCAAAATTTCTGATCTCAGTCACAGAAGCCTCGAAAGTTTTTTGTTCATTCACCGGAAGTAGCAATTGCGATTCCAGATAGTCGTAGAGAATAAGGAATTTATGAGCCTGCTCCGCCTCTGCTGAGCTGCGTTCATTAGTCGATAAATGATCGCTTAATGCAAAAAGATCTCTACCGGAATCGCGGTCACTCTCAAATAGGATTCGATGTACTACAAGGTCCGAATAACGACGGATTGGGGAGGTGAAATGGGTATAATATTCCTTGGCAAGTCCGTAATGCATCACCCGCTCCGGATAATATCGGGCTTGTTTCAGGCAGCGAAGCAACCCGATTTGAAGGACCTGCCCTATCGGATGCTTCCCCAGTTGATTCAGCAGGCTTTGTACTTCTTTGGGCCGAGTCAAGTTACCAACCCGAATATCATGGGCCTTCAAGGATTTTCCAAATTGGATCAACCGCTCTTCGTCCGGCGCTTGGTGAATTCGGTAAAGAGCTTTCCCCTTCCGGTCCGCCATCTTCTTTGCCGCCGCTTCATTGGCCAAAAGCATGAATTCCTCAATCAACTGATGGGAAGCGTCCGGTTCCCTACAGATTACACCACAAAGTCGATTATGCGAATCCAGCTCAAACCGATACTCAGGCATGGATAAATCCAAGCTACCATTGCCCATGCGTAAGCTCCTGAGTTTAGCAGCTAAAGACTGTGCCTGGTGAAGCATGATTTCCACCTTCCCCTTGGCTGGGCGAGCGAGTACCGCCTGAACTTCCTCATAGGTAAAGCGCTGTTTAGAATGGATCACTGCCGAATAGAATTCAAAGCGCCGCACCTTTCCATGACGATTAATGTCAAATTCAACACATTTGGTCAATCGATCTTCATTGGGTCTTAGAGAACACAGGTCATTGCTCAGACGTTCCGGAAGCATTGGAATGACCCGATCAATCAGGTAAGTTGAATTCGCTCTTTTTCGAGCTTCCTTATCCAGTGCCGTTCCGGGGCGGACATAATAGGATACATCGGCAATATGAACCCAGAGTTTCCAGCCACCATCGGGTAGTTTCCGAAGGAAAACGGCATCATCAAAATCCTTGGCATCTTTCGGGTCGATCGTGACCACACCATCGTTCCGGCAATCTATCCGATTCTTAAGCAGGAGAGATTCTTTGGGGGGATTCAACCGTCGACTCTCTGAAACAACTCGTGCGGGAAAGGTGGATTTCAGATCAAACTGCTTCAGAATGGCCTGCGTTTCGATTTCGAAGGATTTCCCGGTGCCCAACACTTCTTCGACGACTCCCTCGGGATTGTGACGATGCGTCTCCCATTCCTCAAGACGCACAACCACTTTGGCTCCTTTTCTGGGTTTCACCGGTAACTTTTTGGAAAACGTCACATAAATATCATGGGGAAAACGAAAGTGATCGGGTACCACATAATAAATATTACGGGTTTTCCAGAGAGTCCCCACGATATGTGTTCGGGCCCGTTCAAGAATTCGGATCACCTTGCCAAATCGTGCTGCCGGCGAGGAATGTGGAGTGGAACCCCCATCGGCACCCTCGGGTTGAACCCGAACTAATACCCGATCTTCATGAAATGCAGTTCCGGCCATTCCGGATTCTATCTGAATCGGCGATTCCGAAATCACTTCGGGAAAAACAACACCTCCCCCTTTTCGATTCATCCGAAGACGGCCCGATACCAAGTCCGCATCCCCGGACAAAGCAAATAATTCGCCCTTTATCTCTGCAATTATACCTTGGTCCTGAAGTATTGCCAACGCCTCATGCAGGTCTTTCTCCTGATCTTTCCGGATTCTCAATTCCTTCCGAAATGCCTTCTCGCTCAAAGGGGCCGATTCCCCTCTACTGAGTAGATCAATTATTTTTTGTTCCAACATGCGTCTTTCCTTTATAATCGACTCGGCACAGATTGACAGCCTGAGATTTAAACAAATCACATACCTGTCCCATTTGAGGTGAGATATTTAAAGCAGCTGAAGTGGAGTGCTGCCATCTGGATCGGAATTATGGTGTGGATCTGGACGGCGGCATTTCAATCAACTTCATTGAAAATGGCTATCTAAACCAAATTACAGCCACGGTTGGCTGATTCCAATGTTAAGCCGCTTTCCTCCTGTTTCGTCGTTGGCTAAATCGTCCTGCACAGGTCCACCTACCCTTCTTAAAAAACGGTTTCTGATCTATTCAATTTTTTTCTGCACGCTTCTACCATCTCGAATTATTCAGGAAACTAATCCCGATTGGCGATTTACAGGATTTCTAATGATATTCATGGACATTATCCCTATTTGTAATCAAAAACTCATTTTTACACATCTATAATTGATTAATCTCATCAGGCGCATTAAGTTTCGTAGGTTTTTTTGTCTTTTTGGATTATTAATTGCTTAAAAAGCCTGTAGATCTTCAGTCACAATAAGCCAAAACCACATCAATATTGGAGAATATAATTAAATTGAGCATTATGAGAGTCATACAGACATCCTTCGCTGTCCTGCTTTTGAATTGCTTTTGCAGTGTTTCATGGGGGCAGTATTTATATACTGAGTCTTTTAAAGGGACTACCTATGACTCAGACTGGGTATTTGCTTCCGAGCCGGGTACTGATCCTGACCCCTTTGTCACTGCCGGTGTCATTCCAGGGGATGTCGATGGGGATGGATGGCTGAGGCTGACAGACAATGGGGGAAACCGTTCTACTTATGTGTTTTATGATCCGGCCGATTCTCTTGAAGCTCAGGATGTGGATATCTCGATATCATTCGAATTTACCATGTGGGATAACACCGGGGCGGAAAATGCCGACGGATTCACCTTTTTTATGTTTGATGCTGCTCCACTTATTGTGACCAGACAAAGCCTTTAACCTCCATGATTCATGGTTGCGGCTTAACATGCAGGATCCACGCTGTCGATCAACACGTCCAGGCAC
>DUCD01000135.1:15105-17241 GCA_012959985.1 Verrucomicrobiales bacterium
ATTGGGCTATGCTCAAAGAACAGGTGTAGATGGATTGGCAGGAGGGACTCTTGGAATTGGATACGATGTTTTCGGAAATTTTGCGGCGGAGACTGAAGGGAGAACAGGAGGATACACGAGTCGGCAAACAAATACAATCACCGTAAGAGGTCCCGGGTCTGGAACCACTGGTTACGATTGGCTTGCTACCAATGATGATACCGATGCTACTACACCAAGTTATACAGCACTTCCCGGCAGCCTGGGCATCACCTCAGCCACTCGCCCGATTCAGACAGGTGCTGATTACCGTGCAACAACCGTAACTATCAGTAACACAGGGATTTTAAATGTGTCAGTAACATTCGGTGCCGGAAATACACCCACCACAGTTATTAATAATTTTGATTTTTTTACTGCCACCGGAATAACGGAACTTCCCGAAAAACTGAATTTTGGTTATTCAGCTTCTACTGGTTCTGCAAACCAGTTTCACGAAATTCGAAATCTTGAAGTCACGACTTCAGGGGCATTTGGTGGAGCGGTACCCGTGCCTGAACCCGAGACCTATTTTATTTCAATTTTGGCTTTTTCTGCTATTCTTCTCACCGGGAGAAGAAAGAAAAAAACGCAACCGAACTGAGGTATCGAGGTTTACCATACTGTCCGGGTTGTTCGGCTTTAAGCTCAGATCCTTCCGTTCATTTCCCTGATATAATCGATTTCTCAATGCAAAAAGTTCCATCACCAACCAGATATTTTTGGGGTGCTGCGTTGGCGTTGTTCATTGTCTACCTGGCAGCCGTGTTTTCCAAACCCGTTTATCGAAAATACATCCTCTTTAGGGCCGAGCAGTTTGCAGAAAAATCGGCTTCGGAATACGAAAAAAACAATCTGAATGAGTCGTTAATTCTGGGGATGCAGTCACTGAAACTGAATCCGTTGTCGTTAGAGGGTAATCTGGTCATGGCCAAGACCTTAACCCGTTTGGGTGATGTTTCCGCATTGCAGTTTTGGTCGGGGGTGGTTGGGATTGAACCGGAAAATTCAAATCATAAACTGTCCTATGCCAATGCATTAATTCGGTTTGGTCAGTTTGAATTTGCCGGAGAGTGGCTTTACAAAATCAAGGATGACTATCAAAAGGATCCTGGTTGGCTCGAAAAAGTATGCATATGTGCCATCAATTCTGAACGATTCGATGAGGCACAGAAGATACTGCAACAACTGATTTTAGAGTGGCCTGAAAATCCAAATTATAAATTTAATCTCGCCTGTCTGCAATTGCGTTCAACCGATGCCGGACTTAGGCAGTTATCTCAAGAATCGCTGTTGGAATTCTCCAAAGATTCATCCTTCAGAAATGCGGCGCTTCGAAATCTTAAAAACCATTATCTTCGGGGAGGGGAAACCAATGAAGTCAATCTCATCATGAGCGAACTTGCTGCAGGTGGAACGTTGACCTGGAAGGAAAAAGTCAGAATTGCGAAATCCGTTGATGCAGGTCAGATGCAAGCCCTCGAGAGTCAGGTTGCAGAATGGCAAGAAGAGATTAAAGAGGATGCGGTGGGATTGAAGGTATTTGCCAACTACTATGCACTTAACGGAAGACTCGATGAAGCCAAAACGCTTCTTGAAAATGCTCCCGGGCTGATGCGCATTCCCAGCATTTTATTTCTGTACACTGAAGTACTTCTTGAAATGGAGAAAATCAGTGAAACAGTCAGGTTGTTGAACCCTATAGATATCGGCCCACTCGAATTTCTGAAATTGGGCTATCTCGCAGTGGCTAAAAAACGGGTTAAGGATTTCACTTATTCCGAATACTGGAAAACGGCTCGGAATCTTGCCGGTAATGAATTTTGGAATCTTAAAGCGCTTGCCGACATTGCTGAACGCTGGGACTTGTCTGAAGAGGCAATAGATGTGTATTGGGCGATCGCCAGAAATTCCAATCGGCCACAATACGGATTGCAGTTTCTTCTGAAACGACTTTATCCACTCAAAGACAGGCGACCCTTAAGGGATGCCCTTGCGCTCATCTATCAAAAGTTTCCACATAATTTCCTGGCAGCTAATGATCTTGCAATGATCGATTTAATCTTAATGACCCATTTCGCAACAACGACCAAATTGGCCCAAGAGCACCTATGAGTT
>DUCD01000135.1:17251-18799 GCA_012959985.1 Verrucomicrobiales bacterium
ATCTTAAATGAAAACATTGATCGGGCTGCTGAAATCAGTAAGAAGAATTATTTCAGGAATCCCAAAAGTCCTGCCTTTATTGCAACTTTCACTCTGTCGCTTCACCGGCAGGGTGACAACCTTCTGGCCCGGAAAGTGTATGCTCTCATGCCCGAAGAACTAAAGAAGAAGAGCGCCAGTCTTAAACTGATTGAAAGTTTGCTTCTATCGCGGGCCGGTAAATTGTCTCAAAGTTCAGGATTGGTAAGTTCGTTGAAATCAGAAGATCTATCCGAACATGAAAATGAACTGCTCAAGCAGGTCAAACGTGAATTGTTTGAGTCCATTTCCCGATAGAATAACAATCTGTGGACATTGTCATTCTGTAATGGATTGAAAAATTTCGTCAATCAGTTCAGCTGCTTCGTCTGGCGTCATTGTTTTCATAATCAGTATTTCAAGTATCTCTATGCCCCGCAGCTGCTGTCCATCCATTACCGCTTGAAGCCTTCGGATGAAAGGATTGTAGGATTGAGATCGGTTTTCGGACCTTTTCTGCCATTCAAGACGACAGACCGTCGCCCTGATTCCGTCTTTAGCAAATTCATAATATCGAAAGGGTAGTGTGGTATTGGATATTTCCAGTGAAATCCTTATCGGGCCTTGAGTCTTTTTCCAACCTTGAGAGGGGAAACAGGTTTCAGGCTGATGTCCCCAAATTTGATCCTGAATACCAAAACTGTTTTTCCATTTCATGTAGAACAGTCGAATATCGATTTCTGACTGGCCTGTGTAAAACCCAATTTTTCCCTCATCAAATTTCAAGTAATCTCTAACAGGATTAATAAAGTTGGAATGATCCAATCGCAGCTTTGCGGAGTCCCAATTGATGGTCCATGCCGATTGATTCTCCGTGGTGGGTGTGTTGCGGAAATACCACGCCAGAGTAAATAATTCCGTTAGAATAAGAAAAAATGCAATTAGTAGTGAAGGCACTAAAAGACGTGGATTTTTCAAGTTGATCATCGGGAGGGGATTTTTTTCTGTTTTCCGATAAATTGCCCATCGAAGTGAGAGGAGATTTATAGGAATAAAACTGAGAATCAAAACAGCTGTTCCACCATAATCGTGAATTTTGTCTGAAAACCCTGGCTGCTTAAGGAATTCAATCACGACGGCCGTTAAAACGATCCTGATGCAATTTGAGATGATCAGAATGAGCAGACCCATTATTAAAAGTTGGGTTCGTTTTGATGGATGAAGATTTCTGAATTCGCCGAGGAACAGGCTGAACATCAGACAAACCTGGATGGATCGAATACCACTGCAGGACTCCGCAACCATGAGTTTTGATGAAGGAAGAAAAAGAGTGATTCCATTTTGAAAAGTCGGGATGCCCATCCAATTCAGAATATCTGCCGAGACAAAGGATATCCCAAGTGTCAGGTAATTGATAACCAGTCCCTCTAGTCGACCGGGCCAGGACACACATAAAAAGAGGAATAGAATCGGAAAACTGAAATGCTTTACCCAAGGCAATCCTCCGGATAAATAAAGCAGGCTGAAGGC
>DUCD01000135.1:18813-31064 GCA_012959985.1 Verrucomicrobiales bacterium
ACATAGTGCAGATACCATGATGACATTAACAAGCCTCCAATCCGGATTTGCCTCCTGAATCAGTCGGCACAGCAACCAGATTGAAAAAAAGAGGAGTGCGTGAATTCCTGCGATTCCGCTTCTGTTTTTAGGAGGAGCGGGTTTCGGGTGTTCAGCCTTGATCTTGATGATGATCATATAAGCTGAAAGCAAAGGGACAAACCATCCATGGCTGTAGTTTGAATTTGAAACCCATTCAAAATGCAGTTGGTGAAAAACACTGAATAACACAAAACAAACACAAGTGACTGCAAGATACAGTTCCAATGGTATTTGCTTTGGACTTATTCGTTTCAACACGGTAAACATAAGATGGTCATTAAATTGCCGGATTGGATCTGCAACCTGTTTGGATAAATTCCCCTGTGTCGATTAAATCATGAATTTTGAAAATGAATTCAGATGTTTCCTGTCAGATCGAAAAGAAGTATTGGTAGTATGGATTCTGAATCCAGCGTGCCACCGCTACTTCATCACTCAGGTTTTCAAGTTGCTTGATCAGTAGAAAGCTCACCATTAATCGTGTCGATTTGGCGGGTCTTCCTTCATCACTGTAATACTCTGCGAAGGCTTCTTCGAAAGTCACCCATGGCAACTGATCTGCCAAATTTTTCAAAGGTTGACGGGGATCGCATGGCTCTTCCAATGATGGCATCAGAAAGGATTGTCGGCGGGAAGTTTGTTTTTTGAATTCCATCAAATCGTTTCGACCGGGTAATGGATGCATTATACATTTTACCGGTCGAAATTACGACATTAAACACCAATTCCACCCCTATAAATCCAGCTTAAAAATGGTTTTCAAGGGTCGACTAGGTAAAGAAATCCCCACACCACTGAGCGTGGATGTGTCCGTTTCGTTCGAATCATAGAATTTGGCTTCGTTTGGAAATATGGGGTGATTGAGAAGGAATCAGAATGGAAGTTAGTGAATCTTGAAAATATCGATTCCGAACTCCCTCAATTCCAACCGATAGCGTTCGAACCAAATTTATTGACACTACGCGTTTGAATCTCCACCCGCCGCTGAAATCGAGTTACTGAACCCCCACAACTGGGCGATGGACAACTCCATGCCCACAGTTATTGAACAAAGACAAAAACCCGGTAAAGCGAATTTGACTCAATGTAACCCTTGTGGAGATAATGACCGGATGCAATTCCCAAATCTCAGCTTACTGATTATCGTGGTTTCAATCGTTTTCAGCGGTATCGGATATCAATCCCATACCCATGCGAACGATATGCCTTATCAGGCTACCGGCTTCAAGATTGGCGAACTGACTCACCATTCAGCCATCATCTGGACTCGCTTGACCCGTGCCGAAAAACCCAATTCGCCGGATGGACCGGAGGTTAAGATTATCTATCGGAAATCAGACCAGAACCAGGGCAAAAGATTTCGAACTGTGGATTCTATCCAGTATCCCAAAGGGGCTACTGTGAGCCGATTGAGGTATGCCGCCCCCGGCATGGATGGCGAGGTCCGAGTCAGGTATCGTCCGATCATGGAGGACAATTGGATGCAGACACCTTGGCGCCCTGTTCAGCCATTAAGGGATTTCACTCGGCAATTCCGACTCAATGACCTTGCTTCGGAAACAGAATATGAAATCAGTGTGCAATCGAGAAATCTTCATGACCACAAGGCGGGTTCCAAGTATTCAGGCGGATTCACAACGGCACCAACAACAACCAGTACTTCCCGGATTTCATTCACGGTATCCACCGGTCAACGATTCACGGATAAGGATCTGGACGAAGGATTTAAAATCTATGCCTCCATGCAATCCCTTTCTCCAAACTTTTTTGTCCATACCGGCGATATCATCTACTACGATGAATTGGCCAAGAATCCTGATCTCGCCCGATACCACTGGCAACGAACCTACAGTCTGCCCACCAATGTAGAATTCCATCGCCATGTCGGTTCCTATTTCATCAAGGATGATCATGACACTTGGCTCAATGACAGTTGGCCTTCCATGTTGTCACCGTATGCCCACGAGTTCACCTTTGAACAGGGCAAGCAAATCTTCAGAGAACAGGTCCCCATGGGGAAATCCACATATCGAACGATCCGATGGGGGAAAAACCTTCAGATCTGGCTTGTCGAAGGACGTGATTTCCGGAGCCCCAACACCCTACCTGATGGACCTGAAAAAACCATCTGGGGAAAAGAACAGAAACGCTGGTTCAAGCAAACCGTTCTATCCTCCAATGCGGCTTTTCGAATCCTCATCAGCCCGACACCGATCGTCGGACCCGACCGCCCAAATAAAAAAGACAATCATTCAAACAGCCACTTCAATTCGGAAGGAAATGAGATCCGTGAATTCATCGCATCTCAAAAAAACCTGGTCGTAATATGCGGAGATCGGCATTGGCAATACATGTCTATCCACCCTACAACGGGCGTCCGCGAATACTCATGCGGACCGGCCAGCGAGGAACATGCGGGCGGATGGAAAAAAGAGGATTTCTTTCCCGAGTATCATCGTTATTTGAATGTGACCGGTGGATTCCTTTCCGGCACAATCGAGCAGAATAAGTCGCTACCCACCCTCACTTTCCGTTACCATGACGTAAATGGAAAAGTGCTGTTTGAAGATCAACTTATATCCAAATAGATAACGGTACAATGAGCACTATAGTTTGCATCCTAATCCTGATCACAACAACCGGCTACCTGGGCAAAGCCCAGGCAAGGCTTCAACAGACCTGGAAACGCCATAGCATTGACTCATCCTCAATCGGTGCGGATGGAGTCCGTTTGTCGGATGTAAATCGAGATGGCCGAATGGACATCACAACCGGTTGGGAGGAAGGCGGAGTCATTCGAGTCTATCTTCATCCCGGAAGGAATTCGGTAAAATCCCCATGGCCACAAATCACCGTCGGTTCGGTCACTTCCCCGGAGGATGCGGTTTTCTGTGATCTCAATGGCGATGGTAATTTTGATGTCATCAGCAGCTGTGAAGGAAAAAACAAAAGTGTTTATTTTCACTGGGCTCCAGCGGATGAATCCCAATTCATGGATCCACACTCATGGAAGACTGAGTCCGTTCCATCCGTGGCAAAAGTTCAATCGTGGATGTTTGCGGCACCTGTTCAGCTGGATGGAAAATACGGACCGGAAATAGTTCTCGGCTCCAAAGGCAGAAATGCAAGCATCGGATATTTGTCATCTCCGGAAAACCCGCGCATCACATCGGATTGGGAATACATAAAAATCCGCGATGCCGGCTGGATCATGAGTCTGCGAATCCATGACATGGACGGTGATGGAGATCCCGATATACTGGCATCGGATCGCCGCACTATTCATTCGGGAATATTCTGGCTCGAAAATCCGAACCTGGCAATCGAGCCGCCACCCGTCATCTGGAAAGAACATCCGATTGGGCTTGAAGGAAGGGAAATCATGTTTATCGATTACTCAGATGAGCCCTCCACTGCTCTGCACGTCGCTGCCGCTGTGAAACCGAATCAAATCCATCCATTTCATCGCTCCCGAGACTCCAATCAATTCCAGGAGAAACTCAAAATCACTTTACCAGCCTCCTTCGGAACTTCGAAAGCCGTCCGCATTGGAGACATCGATCTCGACGGAACCCCGGACCTGGTCTTCACTTGTGAACAAGCCTCAAATGGCCTTTCAGGTGTCGGATGGTTTAAACTTAACTCATCTGGAAAACTCGTTGCATCCACCGGAATCTGCAACGATATCAGTGGCCCTGAAGGAACAAAATTCGACCGTATTGAACTCATTGATCTAGATGAAGATGGCGACCTTGACCTATTGACTTGTGAAGAGCGCGAACGCCTGGGCGTCATCTGGTACGAAAACCCAACTCGCTGAACACATCAAGTAAAGACGCTCTGATTCAGAATACTTCATCCTTGAAGACGGTCACCTTTGACTCAACTTTTGATCCCACATCTCTCACTCCTTCACCTCTCTCGGCTTTCCTGCGTGATGAACCCTAAGAGAAAAGCCATTACCGGTTGCAAAAGGCTCCACTCGGGCCGTGATTTCCAAGACCGGGTAACGGACCGTATTGAGTCCATAAGCTCGATAAGTTTTGGCGAAAAGTTCTGTCTCGATCATGCCGGTCCAATCGGCAACGGAAAGAAATTTCATAGTTTCTCCCGTGGTTTGATTGAAGATGCGGTCCTGAATGACCAAGCCACAGACCACCACCATTTGCCCCAGGTATTGTTTCAGCTCGGCAATAGGACAGTAGGTATTCCAGGCAATTCCCGGAAACAACTCCAGCGGATGACCGCTCACCGGAAAACTCAATAGGTCACATTCCCATTTGAGTCGATCAAGTCGATCCGGCTCCTGAAGAGGAATTTCAGGAAGACGGTCATTACAGATCGGAGACAACAACCATCCCTGCGTGGTATCGACGACATCTCCCCTTCCACCGGATCGACACACAATCTGGAATTCCCAGAAGAGTGCCGTGCGTATTTTCCCGAACTGGTCAAAAGCCCCGGCACGAATCAGTGACTCCATCTCATCGACCGAAGGCCGAACCCGACCATAAAAATCGGTAAGTGAAAAAAATGGACTTCTTTTCCTTTCCTCAATCATTCGGTTTTCAGTCTGCTGCGTTAATCCCTTGACCCGAACCGCCGGCACCCGAATCCCAAATCCCCCTCCCCCTCCCCCTCCTCTTCCTCTTCCTCTTCCTCTTCCTCGTTCTCGTTCTCTTCCTCTGACCGATGTCCTCCAGCCCCTGTCCCCTGTTTTCGGCTCTTCCTCCTCCATCCAGCGAACCTGAAATCCCGGTCCGGGATCATTAACGCATGGGGAGAGAAATGAAATTCCCAGTCGGAGCACTTCAAGAGCGTAGACCATGGGGCTATAGAATCCCTTGCCATTGGAGAGCACCGCCGCCATGAACTCAGTCGGATAATGATATTTAAGCCAAGCGGACTGATAGGCTTCCACTCCATAGGCAGTACTGTGAGCTTTGCAGAAAGCATATCCCTGAAATCCGGACACCAGATTCCAGACTTCATCAATTTTGGATTTCGACCTTCCCTTCTTTACCGCCCCCTCGAAGAACTCTTCACGGATTTCCTCAATCACCGAGTGCTTTTCCCGATTCAATGCCCGTCTCAGCACATCCGCCCGTCCGCCCGACAATCCAGAAAACACTTCACAGATCTGGAGAATATGCTCTTCATAAACCACCATCCCATAGGTACTGCGGAGACAGGCAGACAACGAAGGATGCGGATATTCAACCGGCTCCAGCCGACAGTATCGTCTGGCAAAGCGAACCTTCTTCTGTTCATTCGCAGCACCGGGCCGAATCACACTGACGATGGCAATCAGTCCATCGATATCCCGCACCAGACACATTCGGCATAAACTGACCATCGCCGGGCTCTCGATATGATGCACGGCACGGGAACCGCCGTCCGCGATCATCTCCCAGATTTCAACATCTTCCCAAGGTTCCAGCTTTTCCAGGTCGATTTCGATATGACGCGCGGCCAGCATCTCCTCCACATCCCGCATCACCGCCAGCCCCCCCTGAGCCAGAATGTCCATTTTAACCAAACCCACGGCTTCGACGGCATCCATGTCAAAGTGTGTCGTGGGATATCCCTTGGTAGAAGTGAACACCGGAGTGAGATCGGCAATGGGTTGTCGCGAAAGAACCACACCACAGGGATGCATTTTCGGATACCGCGGAAAACCATCCAGAAACGCCGCTGTCTCAAGAGCGGTGGCATAGGGCTCTTCCGTAACATCCAGGTCGCGACACTCCTGCCGCCGGGTCATGGCCCGGACGATGTCTGAAGCCGGCACTCGAGGAATTTTTTCCGTAAACCTCCGAATCTGATATTCAGAAACTCCCAGAACTTTCGCGATGTCAGCTACGGCACTACGCGCTTGAAAGGTGGAAAAACCACCTACCACCGCAGCATGCTCGACTCCATAACGCTTAAAAAGAATATCGATGACGTCATCCTTTCGATCATGAGGAAAATCAACATCGATATCCGGCAGCTTATTCAACTGCATCCGTTCCTTGTTGAGAAACCGTCGAAAATACAACTCAAACCGAACCGGGCAAACCCCACTGATCCGGAGACAGAAGCAGACTAACGAATCCGCGGCACTGCCACGAGTGATCCAGTGAATTCCCTGACGTCGACATTCCTGAAGAATATCCCAGACAACCAGAAAATATTCTTCGTAACCGACATCGTGAATGACCTTCAGTTCCTGTTCGACTTTTTCCCGATACGCTTTGGCACGTGGACCATATCGTTCATTCAATCCCCGAAACACAAGTCGTCGCAGAAACTCCCTTGGTGAGGAACCATCCGGTGGTCGAAACTCGGGAAACTGAGGCGGACCAAAAGGGAATTCAAACTCACGGCAGCGTTCAGCGATTTCCAAAGTGCCCGCCAGGCAATCGCCATGATCCGCAAACAACCGACGCATCTCCAGAGGGGAACGAAAATGATAGTCCCCCTTCATACGCTTTTCAGGATGAGCCTGTTCGAGAAGCGTCAGGGTACGGATACTCTGGATGATATTATATTTTTTCCGGTCTCCGAGCTCGGCATAATGAACCGGCTGCACAGCAGCACAGGGTAGATTTGAGAAAGAAGGAGAAAAGAAATCAACGTCCTGATCCACCGAACAGGGATTCTCCACGGCTCGGTAGAATCTGCCCGAAAAATGGTCTGCCCAGCATGGATCCGCAGCTGCTGCCAGCAACCCATCCGTGGACAAGCCGTGTTCAGAATTCGTGATTTTCGATTTAAAATCTGAAATTTCATGATTCCCCGTTTTCCTGGATTGCCATGCATTGATCAGGCGACAGAGGTTTCGGTAGCCCTCCTGATTTTGCACATAAAGATGCAAGGCCTTCGGACCACGTCCCAATACGGTACCGAGAATCGGGTGAATACCCGCATTTCTTGCCGCTCCCACAAATTCAGTGGCTCCGTGAAGGTTTCCCTGGTCCGTCAAGGCAATCGAGGGAAGATCATAACGCACAGCCAGACCGACCACCCTCTCAGGTGTCAGCGTGGAATCGAGAAAAGAATAACCACTGTGTACGGCAAGAGGCACATAGTGCTTCGGCAGAGCAGGTCGCCGCTTCCTGCCTACAAGAACAGGATAAACCACCCGGACCGGTGACGCCCCTCTCCTCAACAGTCCCGATACTTTCCCCGGCGCATCTGCCAGAATGAAATCATGACCTCGCCGAATGGCCTCGTCGCCCTGGGTACGTCGCAATTCATCGACCACTCGGGCCAGTCGTCGCCGGTTTTCGTGCCGGGTCACTTCGTGATTCAGGTCCAGTTCATTCCGAAAATAACCGTCGTAGATATTGGAAAACTTCAGAGAAACCATGCGCAGACTGACCCGTCGCCGCCATGCTTTTTTCAGCAACTGTCGCAATCGTCCGTAAAGGTCAGTCTCCAAGTCGGTCGGTTCCATCAGACTCTCCGAACACCGGTCCTCGGCCATGTCGTTATAGCGCACCCTGACTTCCAGAGTACGGATGCTTCGCCCCTTTCCACGAACTTGCCTCATCAAATCATCCGCCATGCCGCGCAATACAGCCTCAATCCATTCCTCATCAGTGACATCTTCCCGAAATGTCCGCTGATGACTGTAGGACTTCGCCGCCTGACGTTCCGGCACGATAGGACGATCATCAATCCCATCAGCGAACTCCCGGTATTGGCGCGCCGCCTTTCCAAGCAGCAGGGAAAGCAGATCCAATGGCATCGCCGCAATCTGGCCAATCTGCATGAGCCCCGCTGATTGCAACCGACAAGCCGTCTTCGGACCTATGCCCGGCAACCATCGATGCGGCAAAGGATGCAGAAACGCCTTTTCCTGTCCCGGAGAAACATTCACGAAGGCATCCGGCTTGCGCAACTTGGAGGCAATCTGGCTAACCAGTTTACTCGATCCCAAGCCTTCACTGACCGAAATCTTCAGAGCCTGCCGGATCGCTTTGCGGATAGTCTGAGCAATTTCAATCGGGGAACCCCGGACTCCGGAAAGATCAAAATACCCTTCGTCGATCGAACTGATTTCTACAGTCGGAGTGAAATCATAAGCATAGGAAAACATCCACTTTGAGAAATGTTCATATTTCTCGTAATCCCCGGGAACCACGATCAGTTTAGGGCACAACTTCCGCGCCCGCGCCGTCGGCATCGGAGTATACACCCCCATCTTCCGAGCCTCATAGGAAGCCGAAGCAATAATCCCCCGCTTCTCCCCTCCCACCGCCATCGCCCGTCCTCGAAGACGCGAATCCGCCGCCTGCTCCACCGAAGCAAAAAATGCATCAGCGTCCATATGTATGCAAAGATGTTCGATATTGGATATTCGTTGTTGGATATTTTGATCAGGCTATTTAGTTGATTGATGCTTTTTTTCAACACTTTGGATGAAGCAATTTATCTTACGACCCAGTTCATCCAGTTTAGCACTGACTTCCCGGTATATTTCAGGATCTTTGAGAGAACCTGTTTCATAAAGAATCTCAAGGTGATCGATCGTTTCGAGACATGATGCCATTGCGTATGTCTGAAATCGTATAAAATCCCGTTTGTAATCTCTACGACCATAACCTTCGACCAGATTGGAACAGACCGATTTCATCGAACGCCGAATCTGACTGCCCTCTTCATACAACTCGAATCCAGGCAAAGAGTGCAGACTCATTTCATGAATCCGTACCGCTAATTCTCGCGACATCTTCCAAATCTCAAGATTCCGGTAACTCACCCATCTCTCCTCTCATCCAACATCCAACATCCCCCCTCTCATCTTTCAGCTACACTTTCGGATCAGAGCGACCATGACACCTTGGATAACCAATTCTTCCGCAGGAATAAGATCGGGATATGTTGGATTTTCGGCATGGAGGTAAGGTTTTTCATTTCGCAGTTTGAATGTTTTGAGTGTACTTTCATTATCGATCAACGCGGCCACCACATCTCCCGATCGAGGCGTTCGGCCATGCTCCAGCACCACAACGTCTCCTTCGATAATATGCCGTCCGGACATGGAATCTCCACGAACTTCGAGGGCAAAGGTACGCGGTGACGACTGAACTCCGAGTGTTTCAATGTCCACAGAGATGCACCCCCGGGCTTCCTGGCGACGATCCTCAGCAAAACCGGCCGGAATACTGCCATACAGAGGAATATCCACCACCGGACGTTTCAGGGCATCCAGATCCGATACCACTCGAAGGGAACGTGCCCGCCCCGGATGGCTTTCCAAAAAACCTTTACGCCGAAGAGCCTTCACGTGATCCACAACAGCCGTCATGCTTCGAAATCCGAAATGAGCAGCAATTTCACGCAAACTGGGCGTCTCTCCCCCACAAGCCTGAGTTTCCTGAATAAACCCCAGAATCTCCCCTTGTCGATGCGTCAGGTTAGAATTCATCAGATGGTCATACTGTTCACACGAACAGTATGACCATCTGCTTTTATGTCAATACATGAATCCGTTGAAGCTGCATTTTACAGATGACACCGGACTTTAAAGCGACAAGAATCAACTGGAGATCTAATATCCACCTCATCCATGTTTGGAAGAAAGAAGGAAAACCCAAGAGAGCACCGCTATTATCTGCTTCCCGGAATGGGGAAATTGAATAAGCAGAAGCGAAAGAAAATCTTTCGATGGTCGGTATTATTCGGTATCTTCGTCTCTGCTTTATTCGGGCTCTTTTTATATTGGATCAACCGAATCTGAAATCCCGATTCAGCAGTAATGGACAAAATCAGCATCATGAACCAAAGCGCAGGAACAAGGTCAAGCCAACGAAATACACTTTCCCAGATTGTCCCGCTCTTGTCGATGATCTGCATTCTGAGCGACCAGGGAGTTCCGGAAAGCAAGGGGGATTCTCACGATAGAAAGATCGTTTTGAAAGAGGTCTATTCAGGAATCGAGCTGAAACGCCCCATCATGATCGCCATTCCTCCTGATGAAAGCAACCGCTACTTTTTTGTGCAGCAGACGGGTGAAGTTCTGATCCTCCCCAACGACCGAGAGGCAACAGAAGCTGAAACATTCCTGGATCTCTCGAACCGGAACCTGGCAAAAAACGATTTTGAGGAAGGCCTTTTGAACCTCTCCTTTCATCCGAGTTTCAAACAGAACGGGAAATTCTATCTCTATTATTCCCAACAGGCACCGAAACGGAGTGTCATCAGTGAATTTCGAGTTTCGGAAGCCAACCCCAACCAGGCGAATCTATCAAGTGAACGGATACTGATGGAAATCCGGCAACCATTCTGGAATCACAACTCAGGAAACATGAGTTTCGGTCCGGACAATTACCTCTATATTGCCGTCGGGGATGGCGGCAATGCCAACGACCCGCACAACTTGGCTCAGAATCTTTTCGTCTTCAATGGGAAAATCCTTCGTATCGACGTCGATGGTAGAAGCGGGTCACTGGCATACGGGATTCCCAAAGATAATCCGTTCTACGGCCGGGAAGGGATTCGTCATGAAATTTGGTGTTACGGAATGAGAAATCCATGGGGAACTCATTTCGATTCAAAAACTGGACAACTCTGGTGCGCCGACGTTGGCCAGAATCTCTGGGAGGAAATTGACATCATCCAAAAGGGAGGGAATTATGGATGGAACTACCGGGAAGGCAATCATCGCTTCGATTTAAGAAAACAGCCACCACCAGAAGATTCAGAATTTTTAGACCCGATTCACGAATACCCGCGCGAAGATGGCAAAAGCATCACCGGTGGGTTTGTCTATCGAGGGAACAAAATCCCCTGGATGCAGGGATTGTATCTCTACGGAGATTGGTCCAGTGGCACCCTTTGGGCTTTGAAGCAAAAAGACGGTGAAAAAGTTGCAAACCACATCATTCACACCAGGCCCAAAGACTCCCAATTTCAACCCACAGCCTTTTCTCAGGACGAAAACGGAGAACTGTTTGTTTTCTCGTGGGACGGGAAGACCTATGAAATTCTAGACGACCAGATATGATATCATCCACCTCAAAATCTGCTGCTACTGTTACCAAAATCCGACATGGCGATGAACGTCTTGTAAAACTGACCGCTAATGCCGCGCACAAGGTTTCCTCACTGCTGACTCGTCAGGGGCGTCCGGACGGAGTTTTGCGAATGGCGGTAATCGGAGGCGGTTGTTCCGGGCTTCAATATAAAATGGATCTTCAGGATGCTCCGGCCAATCGCGACATCCTAGTTGAAACATTAGGCGTCAAAGTAGTAGTGGATCCCAAGAGTGCCCTCTATGTGACCGGTTCAGAATTGGATTTCATCGACGCTCTGCAGGATGGCGGCTTTAAGGTGAACAATCCAAATGCCTCAACCACCTGTTCCTGTGGAGAAAGTTTCAGCGCATAGTTAAGGACCGCTCAAAATATTGGATATTTGAATTCCAAGGCACTGATGCTGGATTATTTTCTACTTCTGGATGTGGCACGAAGACCTTGGATAGACGAGGATTTCCTGAAAAAACATTACTTTTGTCTCACATCGAAAATCCATCCTGACAAAAAACTGCAAACAGAAGAAACGCTCCGCAAAAAAGCGGAAGAGCAGTTGAATCAGGTGAATCAAGCCTACCTGTGTTTGAAGGAACCCCGATTGAGATTGAAACATCTCATAGAACTGGAAGGTGGTTTTTTCGATAAAAAACTCCAGAACATCCCTAAAAACCTCCTGGATTTATTTTCCCTTATCAGTGAACTCTGTCAAAAAGCGGATCACTGGATTCAGAAAAAATCAGAAACGCGATCTCCTCTGATTCTGGCAAAAATCACCCAGGAAACAGCAAACATCATAATGGAACTGGATCACTCTCGAGACCAAGTCCGGGAAATGCAGGAAGAAATGCTCCGAGAAATCCGGAGAGTTGATGAAAAATGGGACGCTCCGATTGATGTTTTCCCAACGCGCCGTAAGGATCATTTGACCTGTTTAAGCAGAATCTCCGGTGAATTGAATTTTGTGAACCGCTGGCTGGAACAGCTGAATGACCGGTATATGAAGCTAGCCTTATAAGCCACTGTTCAGAGAACAGTGGGTTCTCCTCCCGTGATGAACCAAAAGTAGTTCTTCTGCTTATACTTAAGTTGTCTTAAGTAGTGTCTGAGTGAAAACCTGCTCCAGCCTTAGCGGCAAGGACAAACCGG
>DUCD01000136.1 GCA_012959985.1 Verrucomicrobiales bacterium
CATCACACCGTCTCTACTGGATTTTGCCGGTGGGCTTGATCTGAAGACGAATGGCCCGAAGAATTGGAAGAATCCGGATGAATTCTGGAAAGCTCGAGGAGAGGCACTGAAGGAAAATCGAAGTGGTGGTTATAAATTCCGAACTTATCACGGTAAGTCATGGCTTTCGATCCTAGGTAAACCCGATGCCGAACATTGGAAAACCATTTTTGCTTCGCATACTTTCCATGAAATTCAGATGTATTACCCAATGCGTGTGGTGCGTGATAAGAACTACAAGTTGATTTGGAATATAGCCTATGGATTACCGTATCCCTTTGCTTCCGATCTCTGGGCGGCATCGAGTTGGCAGGCCCAGTTTCAGAAAGGAATGGATGCACTTTACGGCCAAAAGTCAGTTTCTGATTACATTCATCGTGCTCGATTTGAGCTTTTTGATATTCGAAAAGATCCACACGAAACGAAGAATCTCGCCAATGATCCGGCATACAATAAGACTCTGAGTCTATACCAGGAGAAGCTGAAGAAGTTTCAACGGGATATGAATGATCCCTGGGTGCTCAAATGGAAATACGAGTGAGGGTAGGTGGGGTTGTCGGAATTACAAGGTAGGGCGTGCTGTCCCAGCGCGCCGTCTGTCCATTACAACTAACCAATTTCCCGGCGCGCTGGGACACACGCCCCACTGCCATTCGGTTAAGGGTTTTTCGCAGGTTTTTTTAATGCCGTCATCCCTGAAGCTGGTCGCGCCGAGGCCGGAATATGGAAGAAATGAAAGTCGATTTCAATGATCCGGGGTCGACGCCCCCAGCTTCAGGGGCGCCTGAATCCTTAACCGAATGGCAGTGCAGCACGGCCTACCTATTTTTGGGTTTCAATCAATGACCCGGGGTCGACGCCCCCAGCTTCAGGGGCGCCTGAATCCTTAACCGAATGGCAGTGCAGTAAGCCCTACCCATTTTGGGTTTCAATCAATCTTCAGGTTGAATTCGAAAACGTTCCTGAATGTAATCGTAGATTCTACGAACGCGTAACCGGGTGGATGACGGTCCGGTGCGAATGTAGAATGCGTCCTCCTGTCCGTCGATAAGGTAGGCGGGAGAGCAACCCGGGTTGACGTCGATTCTCAATATTTCCATATCCTGGATTTGTTCAAAACGACTATGAATGAAGCGCATGTATTTTGGGCCGATTCGCTGTTTGATCAAAGCGGTAAGGTGGAGTAGGGCTTTGTCTGAATTCTTAAAACGGTCTGGATCGAGGCCGATGGCCTCCCCATCATCATTTACCCCGACGATCAGTGTACCGCCATTGGTATTGATGTAGGCGACGATGGTTTTCAAGGAAGCATTCTCAATGACGGTATCAAATTTTTTCGCGTGAATATTCCATCGCAAAGTGGACTTGAATTCGACGTAACCCGACTCACCCTGTTCCAGAATGGCATCGGTCGTGGTATGTTCATGAGATCGGAGATAGTGAGTAACCTTTCTAGCCATCTGTCTCAGGAGATTCAATGCGATAGCAGGAGGCAGGTCTTTTCCGTTGAAGATGGAATCAGCATGCAGAAAAAAGACTTCCGAACTTTGAAGGGCCCGGACACTCCCCGTTCGGAGTTGATTGTCAATCAGGGCGATTTCACCGAAGACGTCTCCTGGCTGAAGTCTCTTTCCAGAAACCCCTTTGATTTCCAGTTCGAACTCACCCGAATTCACCATGAATAGTTCTCTGGCGGGATCTTCTTCAGAAAACAGAAAATCGTTTTCCTTGAGTTCACGGTAATGAAGATTGACAGCGATTTCTTTTAGTTCTTCATCCCGAAAGACTCTGAAGAAGGGGATGGTTTTCAGGAAGTCAATCCGGTGCTCCACAGATTGAATCGGTTTTTCCATAATTCGTCCTTACTGGCGTGCATCCGTGAGGCTCTTCTTTACTGGATGCTATGGATCATTTCGCTTCGCTGCTCTTTTCGCTTTCTGAGCCTTCTTGTGGTTTTGAACTCGAGAAGGATCATAAGGACCTCCGTACTGATCTCTAAACTGATCACAGCGATTTCGCATTTGTTTAAGAAACGGAAGCCATTCCGGTTGAGTTGCCAGGTTGATCAGTTGATTCCTGTCGGTTTCGAGGTCGTGGAGGAATTCATAGGGAGGGTCCTGCTCAAAATACCTGGCATATACATACCTCATCCCTCTTACGCCTTCCCATTTTGGAATCTGCTCGTGTTCCATTAAATGTTCCGCAAATGTTTGGGTTCTCCATTCGGAGAGCTTTTTGCTTTCAGCGATAGGGACCAGGCTTCGACCTTGGTAGTGAGACGGGATTGAAATTCCGGCATACTCACATAGAGTCGGGGCAATATCAGTGTTCAGCACCATCAAGTCGGAGAGTCGGCTTCGTTCCGATTCAGGCATCCGGGGATCATAAATGATGAGGGGCACTCTCAAGGATTCTTCGTAGTGAGACCACTTTCCTGCAAATCCTCGCTGTCCTTCGTAATATCCATTGTCGCCACTGAAGATCACTATGGTGTTATCGGCCATACCGGTTTTCTTCAATTCCTCGAGGACCCTTCCCATGACACGGTCTAATCCAGTGATCATGCGATAGTAAGCTCTGAGATTAGCGCGGTATTTTTCGGGCGTGTCCCAACGCCAGAAATAACGGACTCGGTTCATGGAGTCTTTCAGGAATTGAGGCTGGTTTTCAAAAATTTCAGGAGCAGACAGTTTGGGTTCGGGGATATCAATATCCTCATAAAGGCCATCGACGGCTTTTGGCCAGGGAAAATGGCCCAGGCCCGGTCGTTTATCGCCATCTTCTGCGTGAGCGGCATTGAAGCTGACGGAAAGGCAGAAGGGTTGTTTGTTTTGGGAATCATTCAGAAACTCAATTGCCCGGTCTCCAGCAAGTTCGGTTTCATGTCGGAGCGAACCATCTTTCTGTTTCTTCAGATAGGGATTGCGGCCGATCGGTTTGAAATAATCGAACATGGCTTCCTTTTGATTCTTTTCGACACTAATTCCGAATTTGCCAATGAATCCGGTCCGATACCCGTTTTTTTTCAGCAGAGCCGGATAACTTTTTTCACTGAAGTTGCTTGAGAGCGGTGGGGTGCCGAACGTGTATTGGTGGGAACGCTCATACAAGCCGGTGAAAATGGTTGCCCGGCTCGCCGCACAGATGGAGGTCGTCACGAACATGTTCCTGAACCGAACTCCCTGCGATGCCAATCGGTCCATCACCGGTGTTTTCAGAAAAGGGTGTCCCGCACATCCCATGCGGTCCCATCGGTGATCATCCGACAGAAAAAAAAGAATGTTCGGGCGGGTGGATTCCTTTGCAGGCAGGTTGGCGGAAGCACATGTTGCAAGGGCGATGGCGAATAGTATGAAACGAATTGGGTTCATAGAGATGAGAGTTACCATAGAAGGAATGCTTCCCGGGAACAATGGAAATATGTCGAGACTGAGTGGGAAGGGGGCGATGGGACAGCACGTCCTACTGCCATCAGGTTAAGGAATAGAACAAAGGAATGTGGATATCCCTGAAGCCCGGCGCGTTGAGCCGGGATCGTTGAAACCTGCATAAACCCCTTTCAAATTCCGGCCTCAACGCGGCCAGCTTCAGGGGCGATGGCCCTAAAACATGTGGGGTGAATTCTTAACCGAATGGCAGCACGCCCTTACCATTTTAAAAAGAAGCAGAGCAGAATGACTGTGATCAGGAATGTGATGAACAAGAGGTAGTTCAGAGAAGTGGAAAAAACCCGATACCAGGCGTTGTTGATGGATTTTTGCGTCTCGAAGCTGATTGCCGCACATTCCTTCAATCGTGCCTCGCGTTCTTCTTCGCTTAGGTGCAATTCACTCATTATTTCCTGTAAATTAGTGCAATTTCATTTAGGCCGCAAGTGGCATTTCCGTCTTTCCTTGTAACTCATGTTCCAGTAATTTCGCCCCTGTGGCAACCATTCTAGGGATTTCAGCATTTTATCACGATTCGGCTGCTGCCGTCTGTGTCGATGGAGAAATCATTGCCGCGGCCCAGGAAGAGAGATTCACGCGCAAGAAACATGATCCGGAGTTTCCGGTAAATGCCATTGATTCCTGCTTGAAGCAGGCGGGAATCGGGGCGGATGCGCTGGATTATGTCGGATTTTATGATAAACCTTTTCTCAAGTTCGAACGGCTGCTGGAGACCTACCTTTCCTTTGCCCCTGCCGGATTCAAATCATTTTTGACTTCGATGCCGGTATGGTTGAATCAGAAACTTCATCTACCACGGGAGATCAAGAACGGACTTCACGGCCGGTTTCGTAAGCGCATAGTTTTTGCCGAACACCATGAATCTCATGCTGCCAGCGCGTTTTTTCCTTCGCCGTATGAAGAGGCAGCGATCCTGACCCTTGATGGTGCCGGAGAATGGGCGACGGTCTGTTTCGGGGAAGGAAAGGGTAACCGTATACACTTGACCCATGAGCTTCGTTTTCCTCATTCGCCGGGATTGCTGTATTCCGCCTTTACCTATTATTGTGGTTTTCGGGTCAATAGTGGTGAATATAAGCTCATGGGGCTTGCCCCCTACGGCCGTCCTGAATATCGCGATCTTATTCTAGAGCAGGTGATCGATCTGAAGGAGGATGGTTCCTTTCGGATGAATATGGATTATTTTAAATACTGTCAGGGATTGACCATGACCTCCAGGAAATTTCACGAACTGTTTGGAGGTCCTTCCCGTGATCCCGAAAGTCCTTTGACTCAACGTGAAATGAACCTGGCAGCATCCGTTCAGGAAGTGATAGAGGAAATCATGTTGCGCAGCGCCCGACATCTACAGAAACGCACTGGGCAGAAGAACCTCTGCCTGGCTGGAGGAGTCGCGCTTAACTGTGTCGGTAATGGTCGCCTTCTGAGAGAAACAGATTTTGAAAGTATCTGGATACAACCTGCGGCCGGGGATGCCGGAGGTGCCTTGGGGGTAGCCCTGTTCATTGAACATCAATTGCTCGATCGTCCTCGGAAGATCTGCCATCCGGATGCACAAAAGGGATCGTTGCTGGGGCCCCTGTTTTCGGGGAATGAAACCAAAGCTTTTCTGGATGCTCAGGATGCGGTTTATGAAACGATTGAGGTGGAAGAGGAATTGAATCAGCGTCTCGCCCGTTTGATTGCGGATGGAAATATCGTGGGACGCATGGATGGGCGGATGGAATTCGGTCCCCGTGCTCTGGGATCCCGGAGCATTTTGGGTGACCCCAGAGATCGGGAACTTAAGTCCACTATGAATCTG
>DUCD01000137.1:0-2331 GCA_012959985.1 Verrucomicrobiales bacterium
AAGCAGAACAAAGCAATGTAGATCCTTTGTTAATTTTTAACTTCAAAATCTTCATACATTTTGGTTTTCTTTTGTTTCGGGTCGATCTCTATTCTGCCTGATTCCATGTCACTTGCGCACGTGGATCACTTCTTTCCACATGTTTTACAAAAAAATCATACTTTAGAAAACCTCGATGGCGTTTGGAATCTTGTTTTAGCCTGTGCGGTTTGCAACGGTGCATCAGAAAAAGGAGCCAAGGTTCCATCGATCGGCTTGGTGGAACGGCTTTATAAACGCAATGAGTATTACGTCGGCAGTAATCATCCTTTAAAAGAGACAATTCTTCTGCAGACAGGAAAATCTGACAAACTACGCCACGATTTTCTTCAAGAGCAATACAACCAAGCTAAGTCCAGCCTTCTTCACGAATGGGCGCCCGAGGCAAAAAACAATTCGATATTTTAAAAATGGATACATATCAAAATCAATGCCCTTTCTGCAACTTGGAATCTGAAAGAGTTTTGAATAGAAACGGATTAGCATTGGCCTTTCGCGATGGATTTCCTATCACCGAAAAGCATACACTGATTATTCCGGAAAGGCATGTTGCAACTTACTTCGAGCTGACAACTGAGGAGAGATCCGCCATTCACGACTTACTGGATTCTCAAAGATTAAGTATCCAGTCTTCAGATGCCTCTGTTGAAGGTTTCAATATTGGATGGAATTGCGGTGAAACAGCAGGGCAGACTGTTTTGCACGCGCATGTTCATCTGATTCCTAGGAGGGCAGGCGACGTAGAGAATCCTCGCGGAGGTGTTCGTCATTTGATTCCGGGGAAGGGAGATTATTGAGATATGGTATCTTGAAACACGAGTTGAAGAAAAATCGTCGATATACACTTTGAGAAAACTGGCAAGTGAAATGGGTGATGTACGTCTTCCTGTATGCATGCAGACACGCTGGATTGGCCTACAGATACTGACACAAAAAAGGCCGCTGGCTAAGGACGGCCGACGACGACGGGATCGGGGATCATTTCACAGGTTTTGAAGAACCTGATCGCGATAATTTTCTTTAGATGAATAATTCGCGTAGTGCGGAACACCAAAGATCCGAAACTCATTCTTCAAATTGCGCCTCAATACTGCTTCGGCGTCTTTTCCAAAGGCGACAAGAAGCGGATCCGAAACACCAAGACTCGAAATTTCCTCTATGAATTGTGCGATGTTGTCCTTCTCGAAATCCTTGTTTCTTCTGAGATAAGTCATCATTTTTCCGGAAGCCTTTTGTTCGAAATTCTTGATAATGTCGGTCATGTATGCGCCCCATAAAATTGAATCCTTGAGGGCATGGCGGATTTTAAAATCTGTAGCCATCGGTCGGGGATCGTGAAAATTTCCGAACGGCCGATCGATTCGCCGGGATATATTCAATCCGACTAAAATTGCGTCGGCGTGAATGGTTCGAAGCAACTCCGGATTTTTATTCGGGTCCAACGGATCAAGATCCGCGATCCCATCCTTGGGATTCATTCCCTGATCGGCCCAGACAGCCCAACTGGCGAAGTGTCCAAATTCAGAACGAACCTGATAAAATGTAGCGATGTCTATCATCTGTCAAAAAAGGCAGGCAGTAGGCCGCCGACTAATGAGGTCCGTTTTCAGAGGTGCAGAATATCCTGTTCATCATATCCCATATGGGCAACGTGTTCCCGATTTTTCAAATTCAACGGAAGAATCGCGACGATTAATCGGATCGCGGGAATGATTTCGATGAAAATTGTTCCTTCAACGTGTACCGCATAACCATCACGGACCATCCACAAATCACGGTTAGAAACTTCCCCCGAATCATTGAATGCATGATTAGGGTATGTCAAACACTCTAAACCGTTCGAACGGGAGGTGACGGGGAATTTTTTCAAAACGGAACCAGGTCAATATTGCCAATGTCCAGACACTCACTGGTTCAGGGAATATATGGAATGCTCTATGAACTACTGAGGCCATCATTGATCTGAAATCCACGTAGAGTTTTCGGGATGCTGATAAATACGAATTATTTTTATTGAAATTCGCCCTATTCATGCTACAATAAAAACTGCATCAGGAACGGTCCGACCGATTTGTTGGACCTGGCAACCTGCGATTGAGAGCGTAAGGTGCCTGAATTGGGAAACCAGTTCGATGTGCGGAATTTGATTCCGAACAATTCTCTCAGGACGCGATTAACCGCTGACCTGATGCAAATGGTCTGCGGTTTTTTTGTGTCCTCCTGGTGCGTTCAAATCATTAACCGAAATTGAGCGTATTAAATGAAACAAACCAAATCATTCCAATCAGTTCC
>DUCD01000137.1:2479-4094 GCA_012959985.1 Verrucomicrobiales bacterium
ACCAGGCAGGCGATTGTCTCGCTGAAACATCTCGAGCCTACGGGGCCCTATCTGGTGCTCTGTCCGGCATCGGTCAAAACAAATTGGACAAGAGAAATCCTTACCGTGGACGCCGAAGCAGAAACTACCGTAATTTCGGGTGGTAAAACGCCATCCGATGAAATTCAGTCAGGTAAAGGATGGTTGATCCTGAATTACGATATTCTCAATAAACACATTGATTGGATTCACCGCATCGAATGGAAGGGCATTCTTTTCGACGAAGCACACTTTTTAAAGAATCATAACAGCATCCGCAGTCGATTGGCGCGGAAACTAGCATTGGAAGGACTGGGAGATCCGGTGGTTTACACGCTCACAGGAACGCCTCTTACGAATCGACCGAGAGACCTGTTCGTCCTGCTCCAGTTGATCCGTCATCCTGTAGGGCGGAGTTTCATTTCCTTTGCAAAACGCTACTGTGATGCCGTAAAAAACGACTACGGTTGGGTTACTGATGGTGCCAGTAATCTCAAGGAACTCACCCTTCAACTTCACGGTATCATGATCCGTCGACGAAAAGAGGAAGTGCTGGATCTGCCTCCCAAACTTCGCGACTGGCTGGAGGTTGAAGTCCCAGCAGGCACAGCCTCCGCAGAAACCAGGGAAGTGGTTGCCTCACTCATTAAAGCTAATCTTCGACAATCTACGGTTGGGAGTTCAGAAGATGGGACTAACTCAGGTGAAATCGCCGGTCGTGATCGGGGTAAGCTGTTGGCAAAACTGACAAAGTTACGACAAAAATTGGCCAAAGCTAAGGTGAAATCAACCCTGGACCTCTTGGAAGATGCTGTTGAACAGGGAGAGAAGGTGCTCGTTTTTTCCTGTTTCGATTCTCCAATCAAAACGATTCAAAAACGATTCGGGGACAAATGTCTGATGTTGACTGGCACCACCCCTCCACAAAAACGGCAGGGATTGGTGGATCGATTTCAAACCGATGAAAATATTCAGGTTTTTGCAGCCAATATCATTGCCGGAGGTATTGGCCTGAATCTGACTGCGGCAAGACATGTCGTTTTCAATGATCTGGATTGGGTGCCTGCCAACCACTTTCAGGCTGAAGATCGTGCGTATCGGATTGGGCAGACCGCAACAGTAAATGTTCATTACCTGGTTGCATCCGGAACAATCGACGAGTTCGTCAGAACCGTGCTCGCGGCAAAAACGGCTCTAGTTGAAGCAGTGACCGAGGGAAGTGCGTTGGACTTTGACGCTACAGGCGACATTCTGGGAGACCTTGAAAAGTTGTTAGGGCAATTATCACCTCGTCTGGCTGATACCCAACCGGATGAAGTGAATGACGACTGGATCCAAAAACTCCTTAGAGAGGTGACACAGGAAGTTGAGGGAGAAACCCAAAAGGATATCAATTCAAGAAAGTCATTTCCCTTATCTGAAGAAGCGTTAAATGCACTGGCCCGGGTGTTGGCTGGTCCTGCAGAACGGATCTTTCAGGCAAAAAGCTCCAAGGGCACTGGATCTTACACCTTAACCGAACATGGGGCAGACATAACCTGCTCATGTCCTGGATTCGAGTATCGTGGAACCTGTCGGCATAGCCGGTGGCTCAAGG
>DUCD01000137.1:4287-5285 GCA_012959985.1 Verrucomicrobiales bacterium
GAGGAACACCAAAAAATTCCCGATCGTAAACCACAGGACTTTAATCCTTTTTACCTTTGGATATTGAATTGAGAATCCCCTAGACTCAAAACCGAATCCGGTTTCGGAAATTCGCTTTTTGATTTCTAATCTGCAATGGACCAAATTATTGACGAAAAACCTCCGTCAGGCAAAATTATGGCGATTAAAACCAAACTATATTCCTCGCTATGGTCGAGCTGCAACCCCACGTGCCGACGAGCAGGAAACCATTGCCGGTGCGTTCAACGACATCGACTCGGAGATTTTCACCCTGGAACTTGAGCTCACCAGATTCCGTTAACCAAAGCAGGATATGATGCAGGAACTCCTTGATGGAAAGACCCGGCTGATATGAGTGACGAGGAAGATTATCCCGAAATCGGTGATCGCAGGCATGGAAGGACCCTGGTATGTGTGGGTGATGACAAGCCGGATCAATGGGTCGATTGGTTGGAATCATTGGTCAGTGAATATGAGGAGCTTGAGCGTATCGCTGAAGAGCATACTGTGAACCTGGATACCGGATCGAAACGCGAAAGAATCGAGGGCTGGCAGGATTACTGCGAGGCAATGGGCATCAGCATCGACGGCGAGGCCTGGGAAAGCTCGATGATCAGCGGTCACTATGTGATGGGTTGGGCTGAACTCGGCACAATCCGAAGCGCCAGGAAAACCGGAAAGGAAATCCTCAAGCGGCTACGAAGAAATCTCCTGGAGCAGATTCGCAGCGTCAGGATCAAGGAATTACAGAAGATCAAGGATCTCGATACATTGATCGAGCGAACCCGGGACGACCGTAAAACCCTCCTCAACGAGAATGATCGACTGAAGGCCGACTTGGAAAGCTCACAAAACAGGACGGAGGCATTGCAACAGGCGCTTGCCGAATCCAAGCTGAAAGACACCTCAGCGCTGATTTCCGACTGTTTGCGGATCGCCTGCGCGGTGAATAAAAGTGAACGCCAGATAATCAGGGC
>DUCD01000138.1 GCA_012959985.1 Verrucomicrobiales bacterium
TTCCGGCCTCGGCGCGGCCAGCTTCAGGGATGACGGTGTTAAAACACCTGCGGAAAATCCTTAACCTAATGGCAGTGACGCTCGCCCTCCCATCAGTCGAATCTGGAATCTGTAGGCTCGCTCGAATACGGGAATCCCTGTCAGAAAAGATTCTCTTCCTTTTCCATGTGTTTCACGGGCCTAACATTTTCCGTACAAAAAAAGGCCGAAGCGGGTTGCTTCGGCCTTTGTAATCAGTCGATTAAAACTTATTAATGCATTTACGGAATCAAGGAGTCCGGGTCCGACCGAACAGTCTTGCCTGATCCGGGGTAAGAGTCAGCGGACTCGCACTTTCATCGGCTGCATCCACCCAAGGTCCGGTCACATCGGAGGCGGATTGAAGAACTCCGGTGAATGTGACGACCACATTTCCGTCCGCATCCGTCGAGATTGCTATCGTTGCATCGCCACCCCCAGGAGGAGGCTCAGGTGCCGCCGTCGCCGGAATGAATGCGAAGAAGTTATAGTCCTGGTTGCCATCGATCGGACCCACCTGAAGGGTTGTCAGCCCGGCCAACTCGGTGACGACACCATTGCCATCATCATCCCGCAGTTGATAGAATGCGAAAACGTCCCAGTTACCAGTTGCCAGTCCCGAGATGGAACCGATTTGCTCCAATGTCTGGTCCGCAGTGCCTGCACCGGCAGTTACAACGCTGACATACGAATTAATGTCTCCGCCTCCTGAGGACATGCTCGCGAACATGGAATAGGTCTGACTATCTCCGAAGTCCCGAGTATAATTCGTCCAGTCGCCCGGATCGTTCCAACCCATTATCCAGTTGGTTTCCACGGTGAAAGACCCGCGATCGTTGCGCACATCGTCAGCCGCGCTGCTTTTATCGATCGAAGGAGAATCACCATCAGTGGTTCGATACTGCCGCGTGGCACCGGCACCATCGAAGTCGATGCCCTGAATTCCACCAAGGCCATCATAGGCACCACCTGCATAAGGCCCGTCAAACCCGTTACTGACGTCCGAAAGCCATTGGCCACCGTCGAAATCGAAATCTTCCGCTTCGATGAAGACCGTTCCCGGCGTAGACAGATCCAAAGTCGACTCAAAGGATACTGAAGCAGAACCCGGATTTGTGACCGCATCCGAATAATCCAACGTGACCGTAACATTTTCAAAGTTACCGAATGGAGGGTCCGGAGTGTAAGTCACAGTGGTTGTATTACCGTCTGCTGTAATATCTGCAGCAACTTCGGCGCCATTGACTCTGACAACCACCGAATCTGAATTCAGCGGCACACCGCCTTCAGGTGAATTCAACACGAATTCAACGTTGTCCGAATTATTGACGCCGGTCGCTCCCTCCGCAGGCGAGATGCTGGTGACAGTGATTCCTTTCGCCACCGGTCCGACTCCTGACAGGAATTCACCAGCGATTGGCAATGCGCCGTCTTCAAATGGACTGTCGTCCCCGGGAGATTTCCAGGTCACCGCCAAGTTATCTCCTCCACCGCCTTCTTTGAAGAAGGCTTCAACGTAGTATTTACTACCGGCTTCCAGCTGGATTCCATCGGGGTGCAACGTATCGGATACGTTCTCGGGAAAATCTGGATCCCGTCGATCTGTGGCGGCAAAAGCCCGGATGCCGTTCCAGACAGGTTCCGAAGCGATAAGCGCTGAGTTGGCTGGGTCTTCATCCGTGCTCAGATACAGTGCGCCGGGATCATCCGACGCGATCGCAAATCGGTAACGACCCGATTCTTTCGGAATCAGGAATCCGTATAATGCCGCCGCATAATCGTTGGCAACGTCGCCGGGAGGATTGGTATTGATATCTCCGCCATTCGGGGTTTCGAAATAGGGAACAAATATACCTTCATCATCTTCGATAACCTCTAGGGCAATGGTATCGAAACGTCCTTTCCCTCTGGATTCCACGGGATACCAATCCAGGTCGTTCCCAACGGCGGCGGCCCAGGCGATCCGACTCAGGCCTCCCAAGCCTTCCCTCCAAGCGGCGAAACCGCCGGTCGCATTATCGGTTGGCTTGCCGGCTGCGGACAAATTCTTGACGCCATTAACAATCACTCCATAACCCTGACCGGCAATCTGCTGATCCGTCGTTAGAACGATTTGGGCCGGAGCATTGAAGCTGACAGCGCTCACTCCAATGGCATTTCCCGACTCCAGATCGATCACTTGGAAGTTGCCAATATCGGTGGCTGTGTCTGCCGAGATCTCCTCGTCGAAGTCGATCACTACGGTGGTATAATTACCGGAGCCTTCCACATTCGCTATCTCCGGAGCATCGGTATCGAGTATAACCGTCAAACTGGCTTCCGAGCTTGTGATGGAGCTGAATTCGTTTTGCAATTCCACTGAGAAGACACCTTCATCAGCGCCCCGGACATTGGCAATAATATAGGTTTTCCGAGTGGCGCCATCGATCGGCGCGCCGTCGAGGGACCATTGATAAGTAAACGGGCCGGCCCCGGTGGGGATCACCGTGAAGACGGCGGCACCCAGTTCGTCTATGGTAAGGTCTACGGGCTGTCCACCCTCTTCGGAAATTCCAACAGGTCCGATGGATCCGCCACTTAAATTATAGGTGAAGTTGTCAATCCATTGATTGGCATTTGCCCCCCCCGTTCTGGCGCCGAAGGCAACGCGAGCGTTATCGATCGTCTGCCAATTCGGGATATTAACGCCATCGTGAATAGTCTCCCCGTTATAGGTGAGAGTAACATCTCCGGAACCGGTAATATCAATGGTTACCGGCCACCAACCCTCGGTGTCCAGCGTGGAAGAACCCTGCACGCCCATCGGAACGGTTGCCACCAGAAAATCGGCACCACGACCACCCCAGGTGATATCGATCGCCGGCGCTTCAGAACCTCCGTTATCCCAGTTGTCAAAGTTGATATTCAGGTCATCTCCCGCGCCTTCTTCACCGAAGGCCGTCGCAGCTGCAATCGAATCAGTAATCGCCATGCTCACACCGTCAGCCTGCGTCGCCGTTCCATCATCCATGTAAATATCAAACGTGATGTTGATCTGCGAAACCGATCCGATCTCACCACTGAGCCAACCACCAAGGGCACTTCCAACGGCACGGGTCAAAACCAAGGCACCGCTACCGTCAACACCTTCGTTAGCGCTCCACTCCGAAACACCGGCAACTTCCGAACCGGCAGGAAGACTACCATCAAAATCCCAGATAGTGGTCACGCCTCCGCCAAAAGAAAAGTTGGAGGTAACCGCAGCAAACGTATTGGGGGTGGCTGCGCGATCCTGAATATTGCTGATTCGAATGGAGTGGTCTGAACCTTCAACAAAGGGATCACCTGAAGTGACCATGGTGACTCGAGTCGTGCCCGGTTCGCCGACTCCATTGACGACTTTATTGCCCGACAGGACGATGGATTCAATGGTCACGGCTCCACCATCGATGGAGTAATTGGATTTATTGGTCGCGGAAGCTTCGGTAACCGGTTCGGAAAATATCACGGAGACACCATTGGGATTGCCTCGTGAACCCGCTGATTTGGCTTCGGGTGGAGTGCTATCAGGGGCGACGAAAATTGTGGCCCCAAAACTGGAGGCACTCCCAGAGTCATTGGTAACATCAACTGTATAAACCGCAAAATCATCGGCAACGGAAACAATGTCAATCACGTAGGATGCCAGAGTTTCTCCAGCGATGTCTGTTCCGTTTTTCTGCCATTGGAAGGTCATCGGCTGGGCACCGGAGACATGGGCGACAAATTCGGCCGTTCCGCCTTCATCACCAAAAACATCGAACGGTGCCTGGTCGAAAACCGGTGCTCCACTAACGGAGGCTCCGCCTTGAGTCGCTGGAAAAAGAGCGGCGGAAGGAATGACTTCCTGAGTTCCATCAGGGCGTTCCCACCCGACATCCATCCAGTCGCCGCCACCACCTTCTTTGTAGACAGCTTCAAAATAATAGATGCCACCGGCTACCCAATCAACGGTGTTACTCCGTTCATCAAGACGATCTCCGCCGAACAGTGCGGTGCAGCAACCGGTTTCAAAAGCCACCAACTCAGCATTGGCAGGATCGGCATTTGAGCTCAACAGGAGTTCAGAGCCATCATCACTGGCAACGAAGATTGTAAAAGTCCCGGAAGCAGGTGCCTGGATATAGCCTGTGGTCAGGCTTCCGAAGTCATCGCCCTGTCCTCGGGCAGTCGAAAAGCCGGAGTCAATTTCGTAGGGTAGAAAATCATCAAACTGATTAGGAAATCTTCCATCATTCCTTAAATCTGCAACGTCCACTCCAGTAATGCCGTCGTAAAACAGCTGTTCCAGAATTCCGGCTTGAGAGCTCAGAATCCCCGATAGGGATATCAGTAATACGAGGATTACTGTTTTTTGTTTCAATGTTTGCATATTTTTCCAGAGTCCAATTTAATCAGTTTTTGACAAACAGGGTTCGGCAGACAGACAATCTGTCCACAAAACTAACGTTGGGAATATTTGAATTAAATCAGATTTCACCAATTTCAGCAATAATTTTCTTAAGTCGACCTTTTTGGATGAATGCGGACAAGTATTGAGTTCATTCGCCTCCATTAAGCCAAATATTGGGAATGGCTGCGGTGACTGTCACCCACCTCTGAACTAGCCCGACTTTCGCTATTCAGCCCCGATTCTGATTATGTTCGGGGGTGAGGCACCTGATTTGCTGAGTGTTTCGAGATGTTGTTCCCCAAATGTGCTTGTGGTGAAGACCTACACCTTTGAACCGATGCCGCGAATCAACGATTCTATTACAGCGCCCGGCTTTTAGCTATCCTTGGAATAAATCTTAAAAAAAGGCCGGACTGATGACTCAGTCCGGCCTTGAGGAGATTTGAAAAACTCTAAATCTCTACGTTACCTGGTATCCAATTACTGGACGCGGTAGAAACGAGCCGCTCCCGCCGCGTTCACCGACATCGGGCTGGTTCCGGCAACGTCGGTATAGGGACCCTCAACACTGTCGGCTCCCTGGAGTGAGCCTTCCCAAGAGATGGTTACCGTGCCGTCTCCATTGGCAACGATGGAGACGCCGACATCTCCTGATGGAACCTCCGGAACTGGAGGCGCAACAAAGCGTTGAAAACACGCCGAACGGCACTGCCAGCTGGATCGTCCGCCTTTTATTGAGCGGGGTGATCCTCATAGGGGTATTTCTGGTCCTAGCGTTAATGAACGGGTGCAAACCGCAACCGGCTCCGAATTCGAAGATCTCCCCTTCCCCCTTG
>DUCD01000139.1:0-2191 GCA_012959985.1 Verrucomicrobiales bacterium
GGGCGAATCTCTTCGACACTTAACTGATCGGGAGATTTCTCAAAATGTTCGCTGAGCTGGCGAACAGAGTTCCAGTAGAGGGTTTGGGTTCTTGGACCCAGAGGAAGAAGAATGAGGTCCTCTTTCAGCGTCTTGAGGATCGTATAGGGAGAAGTCTTTTTTTCGATTCATGTTAAACGATGGTTGTTTTGATGAAAGGCGGTCCGGCTGCAGTGCCGGCTCATCCTTCTCCATCATGACAGCCATTCAACCAATGCAAATCATTTTACGCGACATCTCCAGGCCATCTGGCCCAAAGTCCCGGATACACGCCGCGATAGCGGCTTCGTTCAACAGTTGATTGAGGAAACACCCCACAATCTATCCGCATTTCTTACCCGTGTATTGGCGTCTTCCATATGGCATGGTTTGTTATTCAGTGGATAAGAACATGATCTGTGCCGGCCAGTGGAGATTTAATTCGAACCGATTATAGATAAAGAAGTTACAAATAAATCACCCGAATTGGTTGAGATTATAGCGATCGGAATCGTCCACCTCATGCGGACGATTCCATGCACTTGACGGACGAAATCAACCGCTGTGTAGGTGGGCGATTTGGTAATCAGATTCCCCCGTTAGTGTGGGGGTATTCCTAGTTTCTTGCCCCTCCAAAGCGGCGACTTCGGTGTCTATTTTTTGAGTCAATATCTTCACCCTGCCTCCCTTGGTATTCCTTGACATCGGTGGCTCAGCTTTGATACGTCTCTTGGTCCTTAATCGGCAAAATAAAAGGAGTCCGGTTTGGAATCGTCAGGGCAGGTGAGATTCCCAGCCATTTCGAGCCGGGCGGAAAAATCATTCAAACGAGATATTATCGATGATAACCCCATGCAACCCCATAAAACTCTGCTTAACGACCACCCTGACGATTGGTCTTTGCACGGCGGCCACCGCCGAAACCGTCGGCACCGTCGGCGCCGGACTCGAAATTCTGAATCTCCCCGGTGCCAACATTGCGGTCGATACCTCCACGGACGGTTCTAACGATCAGTCGCGGCAAAACATCGATAAATCTTTCACCGAAACGTTGGGTGCGGGAATTTACCATGGCGCGGATTGGTCTTACCATGCGGGGCAAACCGGGAGTGTCATCCCCTACCTCGCGTTTGCCAATGGAGCCGGCGGCTACGAGATTCTCGCGTTTGGTGCCCAAGTTGATATCGCCGAGAGTGATCTGGATGTCGATGTCACAGTGCCATTCGGTGGTTCCCCCTTTAGTCTGGGGGAGGGGTTGACTGAGGTCTTTGGCGGAATCATGAATCCCCCCGGGGACGGTAGCCAAAACCCCATCAAAACAAATCTCGCGAGCGGAGGGGTGATGGATCATGACAACAATAACGACGGTGCCTTCACCCTCCCGACGGTCGGTGGAATCGTTGACGGGTTCGGGCATGCGAATCTTGGCCGGTCTTACGCTTTCTCGATCGATATCGCTACGGGTGGTGACGAGGCCTCGATTTTGGAGGGCCTGGTTGCTCATTGGAATTTTGACAATAATTTTGATGACTCAGCCGGCATCTTCAACGGGGAAGCCAGAGGCGATGTGACCTTCGTAGACAACAATAACAGTGAGGTGGATGGCCTTGGCAAAGCAATCCGCCTCAATGGAGTGGATCAATACGTGGAAATCACTGGTGGCGATGAGAATGTGCTCGATTTTGAGGGAGGAGACCTATCCGTTGCCGGTTGGTTTCGAGCCGCGGCATTCGACAAAAGCTGGCAGGCCGTTATTGCCAAAGGTGAAGGAAACCGTTGGCGTGTGGCGCGCCGAGGCGATGGTGACCGGATCACCTATGCGGGTGGCACAGGCGACACAGGGGATGAGGGGCCCAATGTGAATGACGGCCAGTGGCACCATTTTGTCGCGATCAGCGACTCAACCAAGAATACTCAGCTCTGGATTGACGGTGATCTTGCGGTGAGCAATGAAAGTGTGCCTACGCTTGAAAACGGTGATAAAAACCTCATGATTGGTAACAATCCGGACTCCACAGGTCGCTCGTTTAACGGGGAAATCGACGAGGTGGCTCTCTGGAATCGAGTTCTTACTCCCAATGAGATCGCAGAACTGGCAACCACCTCGATCGCCTTCATCATCGACCCGCCGCCGGAGTTTGGTTACGCCGGAATAGACAGTCGCGCGAACGGC
>DUCD01000139.1:2244-5243 GCA_012959985.1 Verrucomicrobiales bacterium
TTCGTGGTCCAAACCGACAGCGTCAAGATGATCATCGATGGCGAGGAAGTTGCGGTTACAGTAACGAAAGATGGAGATACGACCTCGATTGCCCATTCCAGCGCTCCCGACTTTTTCCCCTCAGAATCTTTTCACACCTACCGTATCGCAGCCGACAGCACCACGGGAGGATCCCATTCGATCGAGGAGGATTTCACCTCAGTGAGTTATCGCAACGTAGATTCGGCCAACCTGGTTGATGGAGTCGACACGAGTAACGGTGGTTTCCGGATATTTGCTTTCCAAACCGTTGCTGCGGGTCGTAACCGCATTTTCTGGTCTGAAGAGGCTCTACGGGGTGAACAAGGTGCCAACATAGCCGATATGTCCGTCGGTCCGGACCTGGATCGCGATGGTTTTGGTGATCTTGGGCAGTCGGGTGTGAACGGTTTTACCGATCCCACCGTGATCAATTACGAGGCTGTTGCTACCAACCCTTCGGGTGATTTCCAGGATGACACTTATACCCATCCAATCTTATCAGATGCGGCTGCTCCGGGAATAAAGTCCGCATTAGAAAGTGATAACCAAAATTATTCCCAACATGAAATCACGACTTACATTCATTTCCCGACTCGGGATGTATACACCATGGGTGTTAACAGCGACGATGGATTCAAGCTGTCTGTCGCCGGCAGCAACCGGGACGTTCTCGGTCAAGTGCTAGGTTTCGGTGGGGGGGGGATCTTCCATTTCCTGATCGAGGAACCCGGCATTTATCCCATGCGTCTCCTGTGGTACAACGGCACGGGCGGTTCCCATGTTGAGTGGTACAGCGTGCGGGATGACGGCGTCAAGGTGTTGATTAACGATAGAGACACCGAAGGCGCCCTATTCGCTTATTACGATAAGAGCGGCGGAGAACGCGCTCGGGTCACCTCGGCATCCGTAATGAACAAGCTCATGCAAGCAGATATTCTTTCAGCAGCCGAAGCGATCGAGATCACCTTGGAAGACGGAATCACCGAGGTTGACCCCGCTTCAGTTTCTCTCACCATTAACGGCTCTGATGAGGGGGTCACCCTCGTGAAAACCGGAAGTAACACCACGGTGGGTATCGAGAGTTTGGAAGCTTACGCAGATTCAGATATTGTGATTCGCTTCGAATACGGTGACGGCTCAACTCACTTCGTCCATAGTTTCAATGCCCACGTTACGGAGAGCGAGATAGGGAGGCCACCTACCGTCGGTGCCGGCCCCGGAATTCTGGATGTCGCCGATGCCAACAACACGGTGGACACCTCGACGACCGGTGATAATGATCAGTCGCGGCAAAACGTCGACATCACACACACCAAAACGTTGGAAGCCGGAGCTTACCAGGCCACGAGTTGGTCGTACCAAGCGGGTCAAACCGGGAGTGTCATTCCCTATGTTGCCTCCGCCAATGGAGCTGGTGGCTACGAGATACTCGCAGTTGGCGCCCAAGTCGATATCGACGAGAATGGCCTGGACATCAATGTCACGGTGCCATTCGGTGGTTCCCCATTTACCCTGGAGGCGAAATCAACTGAGATCTTCGGTGGAATCATGAATCCCCCGGGAATCGGTAGCCAAAACCCAATCAAGACCAATCTCGCGAGCGGAGGGTTTATGGATCATGACAATAATAACGACGGCGCCTCCACCCTCCCGACGGTCGGTGGAATCGTCGACGGGTTTGGCCATGCGAATCTTGGCCGGTCTTACGCTTTCTCGATTGAAATCGAGCCGGCAGGCGGCCCGGTGGTCGTCCCTACGCCGACGCTGGATATTCTCTTTCAGGGTGGCAATATCGTTCTGACCTACGAAGGCACCCTGCTGGGAGCCGACCAGATTGAAGGACCTTATGAGGTGGTGGACGGAGCGATCAGTCCGATGACCGTTGCCCCGAACGAAGCACGTCGATTCTATCAATCGTCAAATTAAGGATTGAAAAGGCAGATGTTTTCAACTTCAAAACAAAGGCCGAAGCCACTTGCTTCGGCCCTTTTTGTGGAACGGCCATGAATCCGGTGAAATCGTTGTTCTCCCTCACCCAACTTGGTCATTTTTAAAATATAGTGTCTGGAAAAAAGTGTCCGGTATCGCGCCTCGGTGGCGAGTAATCGCCACTAAGGATCGGTAGGTTAAGCTGCACGAGACGCCTGGCTTCCATTCGCTGTACCGTCGGGTTGGGAGCTTTCCGAAGCCAGCCCAGAACTCGACTGTTCTCGAATCGCCAACGTCCATTCTCCAGCAGGAGCAAAAGTCTTTCTTGCGACAGACCGAACGGACCCGGATTCTGCTGCACAATCTCGACATCTGAATCGGTCACCTCCGAGACGATTGCCACATGACCGTAGCGGTTTAACCGTGAAGTTCCGAATACGAGAAGGTCATCGGGCCGGGGTTTGGATTCGCTGGCGTTCGTGTATTGCACCAACTCTCGTTTCGTGTTCAGTGCTCCGTCTGCCAAGGTCGGGTTGAAGAAGTGTTTTGCGTGACCATAGGAGTCGGGCATTTTGTGGTTCAAGTGCTCGTAGTAGTAGCGCTTCACGAACTCAACGCACTGGTACTTGATTCCCAAATTGTAACCGTCAGGCGCCAGGTTTCTCCCAGAGGTTTGGCCGACACCCCCATTGTAGAAAACCGTCACGTTGTTCAAATGGTCCACTTCCTGTCCAACCTCGCAGCGCGGATTCCAATTCAAGTGCGTTGCTGCCCGCCACGAAAGAAGGAGCAATATGAAGGCAGCCATCAGCCCCAACAGAATTCGACGGCATCGAGAATAGCAAGTCCGGCTCACGGGTCCTTTCATCGTTTTTACACTCATTCACCCCAACGATCGATAGCGCTGAGGTAAATTGACCCGTCTGTGCTGAGATAAATTGACCCGCCCTGTAATTGGTTGGGAAAGATCGCTGCTCTGTCTGGGAAAGGATTCAGAGGCAGATGAAATTCTTCGAATGTCACATGCCAATAAAAAGACCCCGCCCTAC
>DUCD01000140.1:0-366 GCA_012959985.1 Verrucomicrobiales bacterium
AAAGGCGGCATTGATGAGAGACCAAATCAAGGAGTTGAAAATAATGTCGGGTGCGGAAGAAACCACGGGCAACCTCTCCAAGGCAAAATCATCCAGATCAAAACCTGATCCAAGCAGTCACCGGAAGCGGGGAAAAACATCGGGAAATCGCAGCAAAAAAAAGACTTAATTCCATGAAGGATCCTCAGGAGCCTCAGCGAGCAGTTTATACTGCCAACCCTTGTTTTTGAGAATATGCTTCCATAATTTATCCATATCCTTAAAAAACACAAGATCCTGAGTCGCTTCGTGAACCAGCCAGGATTTCCTCTTCAATTCCTCCTCCAATTGTCCCGCACTCCATCCGGAGTATCCCGCAAAGACTCG
>DUCD01000140.1:414-5238 GCA_012959985.1 Verrucomicrobiales bacterium
CTGGGAAAAGATTCCCCAATTTCCCGGAGGTCATCCAAACTATGTCCCACATTCAATTGACTCATCAGATCTCCGGGAAGATTAAAGGCCCGGATGTGAATAAAACTCATAGCCGACGGCTGCACTGGACCGCCAAGCAGAAGCACTTCATCCTTAAGGCTGTCACCCAGATTATCGTCGTTCATGTCGCCCACTTTAGTACCCGAACTGCGGTTCAACACAAAGCCCATGGCCCCTTCTTCATCGTGTTGACAGATCAAAACTACGGAACGATGAAAAAAAGAACCTCGAAGGTTGCCCCCATCCAACAATAACTTCCCCTTTAAATTACTTGGCAAGTTCTCCATCAATCTCACAGATTCTCACAAATTCTCACAAATTCTCAATTCTGTTTCCTATGGTCGGAATCCATTAATGGACCTACTTTCAAACCTGAAAATCTACAATAATACGGGACAGAGATTTTGCCAAGTGCAGATCGCATTCTTTACGGGAGGTGCCCGGTTCCTGTAGGCTCCTCTCTATGCGAAATATTCGTGCAGCAGTGGTCCAGTTTGAGCATGAAAATGGCGAAAAGGGAACTAATTTGGAGACAATCAGTCGTTTTGTGAAATGCGCTTCCACTGAACAGGTAAAGCTCATTGTATTCCCGGAATGCTGTATCAGTGGATATTGGTTTCTTCGAAATCTGTCCAAAGAGGAATTGATTAAACTGGCAGAATGCGCCAAGGAGGGACCCTCAGCGACTCATCTGAGGAACCTGGCTCAGCAATATGGAATGACAATTGGAGCAGGATTGATTGAGAAAACAGAGAACGATCAACTCTTTAATTCTTATCTGGTAGCCCTGCCCGATGGGCGAATCGAAGTTCACCGGAAAATCCATGCATTTGTGAGTGCACATATAGAATCCGGGAATGAATTCACGGTATTCAACAGCCCGGAGGAATGTCGACTGGGAGTATTAACCTGTTATGACAACAACATTAATGAAAATGTCCGGATAACTGCATTACGTGGAGCAGAAATCCTACTCGCTCCACACCAAACGGGCGGGTGCGATTCTCCGGATCCTGAAACCATGGGGAAAGTTGATCCAAATATTTGGGACCGACGACAGGCCGATCCCGAAACAGCGATGAGGGAAATCAATGGACCGAAAGGTAGGGCATGGTTGATGCGCTGGTTACCAAGTAGGGCACATGACAATGGAATGTTCGTATTGTTCAGTAATGGAATCGGCAGGGACGACGATGAAATCCGAACGGGCAATTCTATGATTCTGGATCCTTACGGCCGGATTCTCAATGAGGCATCTCGACCGGGAGAGGAACTTGTGATAGCTGATCTTGATGCTGACTTGTTCATTAAAAACACCGGCCAGCGCTGGATACGGTCCCGACGCCCGGACCTGTATGCAGAACTGAGCTGTCCCACCGGCAAGGAGTTGGATACGAGAACCTTGCGATTCGATGGAAAGGGCGTATAGATACTCATGCGATCAATTGGTCAAATAAGCGATGAATCGGGTGCCCGTTCGTTCGGGGATTTCCTTGAATGCAAGGGCATCGAAAATAATATCGAGAATGAAGCTGATGGGAGTTGGACAATCTGGATACATTCGGAGGACGCCATTGAAGCAGCCGACAAGTTACTGAAGAGCTATCTTGAGGAACCTTCCAAGCCCGAATATACCGAAGCGGGCGGAAAGCTTAAGAAACGGCGCCTCGAAGAGTCTGAACAACAACATGAATCAAGCTCACGAGTATTAACAGCCGAACAAATCTGGCGGCGTTCCGCAATTGCAGGATTAGGGAAACTGACTTTGCTCCTTATCGTCATCAGTGGCGTGGTGGCGTATCTATCTGACCTTGGAGACAATGGGGAGGCCAGCGGCTGGTTCAATATTTCGGAATACGATTATATCTTCATTAAAAGTCCCAGCGACTCCCTTAAAAATTCCAAGCAGATCCTTCGGCTCACTTCCGGTCTCAAGGAAATCCGGGAACAGGGGCAAATCTGGAGACTCATCTCACCGGTGTTTCTTCATTTTGGCCTGCTCCATTTTCTTTTCAATATGTTGTGGTTGAAAGATCTGGGAACACTGATCGAAATTCGTGAAGGCCCTAAAAAATTCATATTACTTTTGCTCCTTCTGGCCATCGTGCCCAATTACCTGCAGTATCTGCTCACGGGCCCCAGTTTCGGCGGGATGTCCGGAGTCGTTTACGGTCTTCTGGGATTTGTCTGGATCAAAGGCAAACTGGACCCATTGTCGGGGTACTTTCTTAACACCACCGTCCTCTACTTCATGCTGGCCTGGTTTTTTCTTTGCCTATTCGGATTCATTGAACATGTCGCCAACACGGTCCACACCGTGGGCCTGGTTTTAGGTATGGGAACAGGTTACCTGTCAGCACGAAAAGCATCCAAAGGATTTCGATGATCGATCAAAGAGCAGGAAGTCGTTCAACTCTCTTCAGGCGGGGTATCGTCCGAGTCAGCAACCGCTTCCGACTCGCCTCCATTCTCCGAGTCAGCAGTTTCCTCTGAATCATCATTCCCCTCATTTTCATCCGGCAGAACCGGAGCTGCCGCCTGCAGCAGATCTCCAGCATTCAGATTGATCAACTTGACACCCTGAGTGACTCTGCCCGTCTCCCGAATATCGCCGACAGCGGTACGCACCATCAAACCTTTCTCAGTTAAGAGCATAATTTCATCTTCATGCTTAACCGTAAGAGCCCCGACGACTTTACCGGTTTTTTCAGTCGTCTTCATGGTGCGAATGCCCTTACCTCCTCTGGACTGCAGACGATATTCAGCGAATTGGGTGCGTTTTCCAATTCCCAGCTCAGCAAGCACCAGCAAAGTCGAATCCTCTTCCACCAGCGATGAAGCGACCACCGCATCGTCCTCAGCTAATCGGATTCCACGTACTCCGGCTGTGGCTCTCCCCATTGACCGAACATTGTTTTCAGAAAACCGGATACTCTTGCCTCCTCGAGTTATCAGTACCACCTGATTGTCACCGGAAGTGAGTTTCACGTCGATCAGAGAATTTTCCTCAGCAATTCGGATAGCGATGATCCCTCCTCTGCGAACATTCACAAAATCTTCGAGAGCGGTCTTCTTGACGGTACCGTTTCGGGTAGTGAACAAAAGAAAAAGTGGTTGTCGCAAAGTAACATCAGCCCCGTCTTCATTGATGCTGGAAATAACCCGAATCATGGCTGCGATTTTCTCACCCGCCTGCAATTCGAGTAGATTTGCAATATTTCTCCCTTTAGCAGTACGCGCCATGTTGGGCACCTCATGAACGCGCTCAACAAACACACGTCCGGTATCGGTAAAGAACATCAGATAATCATGCGTGCCTGCAGTGAAAAGGTGTTCAATAAAATCCGGTTTTTCCTTCTCAATGGTTTTTTTGACTTTGGTCACCATGCCAATCACACCACGACCGCCCCGTTTCTGCGCCTTGTATTCGCTGATATTGGTTCGTTTGATATTACCGTTGTGAGTAAGGGTAATGATGACGGGCTCATTGGCAATCAAGTCTTCCAGAGCTATCTCGCCTTCGTCAGGTACTATTTGAGTTTTTCTGGGGTTCGCGAATTTGTCCTTTACCAATAGTAACCCTTCACGAATCAAAGTCATGACCCTTGATTCCTTATCAAGAATATCCTGAAGGTCTTTGATCTTCTCGATCAGTTCAGTATATTCCTTCCGGGTCTTATCCTGTTCCATCCCGGTTAATTGGTATAAGCGCAATTCGAGAATGGCATTCGCCTGAGCTTTGCTCAGAGCATAGTTTCCCTCTACAATTCTACTCTCATTACGAATATGGATACCAAGGGCCTCAACGACCAGTCGTGTGAATGAATAGGCCATCAGGCGACTTCGGGCTTCGTCTCTGTTCTTGGACTCCCTGATGATTCGTATGAAATCATCCAGATTATCCAATGCGATCAGGAAACCCTCAAGAATCTCTGCACGCTGCTCCGCTTTGCGCAGTTCAAAACGTGTGCGACGCAGGACGACCTCGCGCCGATGCTCAATGAAACAATTCAGGATTTCCTTTATGTTCAGAATCTTGGGGCGTTGATGATCGATTGCCAACATGTTGGCGCTGAATGAAGATTCCAACTGGGTGAACTTGTAAAGTTGGTTGATCACCACCTTGGGTATGGCGTCTCTTTTGAGTTCCACCACCACCCGAGTATTCTCGTCGGACTCATCCCTCAGACCCACTATATCGGTCAGAATCTTGTCATTGACCAAAGCAGCGATCTTCTCCACTAAAGTAGCCCGGTTCACTCCAAAAGGGATTTCGGTGACGATGATCTGTTCCCGTCCGGATGGGGTTTCTTCAGCCGCTAGTGTTGCCCTGACCTTGAGACTGCCTCTTCCGGTTTCTGCGTATTTTTTAATTGAATCCAATCCACAGATACGGCAGCCCGTCGGAAAGTCAGGACCCTTGATGTATTCGAGCAGGTCGAGAACCTTCAGGGCAGGGTTTTCAATCAGAGCAATGGTTCCATCGATGACCTCCCCAAGATTATGAGGGGGAATGTTGGTAGCCATACCGACCGCGATTCCGGTGCCACCGTTGACGAGAAGGTTGGGATGCGCTGCGGGAAAAACAACCGGCTCGGTTAAGGTTTCATCGTAGTTCGGGACAAAGTCGACGGTGTCTTTATCCATGTCATCCATAAGGATGGCACCCAAATGGGTCATACGAGCCTCGGTATACCTCATTGCCGCAGGGGGATCCCCTTCGACGGATCCAAAATTACCCTGACCATCAATCAGACGTTCTCT
>DUCD01000141.1 GCA_012959985.1 Verrucomicrobiales bacterium
ATTCTGTCGCCTTTGTTCCATGATCTTTAGTATCGATTCTTGTCAGGTGGGGATTCTCTTCAAACTTCGCGGAACAGTGTCTCTATATAAAAGGTGATTTCGAGTCGTTCGAGTTCACTGGATGAAGGTTCTTCCCCACTGCCGACTTTGGCATCGTGAATCCCCATTACCTGCGGCATACCATCCAGAGCCTTCACATCCAAGCCGTTGATTCGCATAGTATCGTATTTTCCCTCAAATTCCGCCAAAAATTTACCGAAATCGTGATAATAACCGCTCATTTCAACCTTAAAAGTGGCCTGTCTATAAGGAAATTCAGCGATCATTCCGACCACGCCTTCTCTAGGTTGGGAGGAAACTGTCTTCAGGCTCAATTTAAGACCCTTATCGGTAATGATTGTATTCAGTTGACCTTGAAGCCAGACGCCCCATCGATTGCGATTATCCGGCGGAAAATCCTTTTCTCTTTCTGCCAGCCTTTTCCCAGCTTCTTCGAGAGCCGTTTTATTTGAAGATTCTTTTTTACCTAAATAGTTTACTTCCGCCCTTTCCTTAGCCGTCTTTTTTTTCTCCAGCTGTACATCGAGTTGTTTAACTTTGGCGTCCTGGGATTTATAGATCACCATATAGAGACCGAACAGAATACCCAGGCCTATTCCCGCAACGATGAGACATTGTTTCTTTTTCTCGGGATTCATGTCATTCGTTAACTTCGTATTTGAAGGGGTACTTGCAAAACAGAGTGAATTGGTAGAATGGAGGCCCCTCCCGATTGAAATTATCCACTTCTTTGCTAATGGAGTTGTAGGTGATGGAGAGATTGTCGGATTCCTCAAAAGTTTCCTTAAAATAACTGTTATTGAAAATCTTGTCACGAAAGGCCTTGAACTGAGAGCCCGATTCCGTGAAGTCCCTTCCCATTATCGTAAATTCTATAGACCGGATGGTGTAGGCAGGTTTAATAACGTTGAAGGAAGATACATACTGCCCAGACATTTTATTGAAAATCGGAGTTGTTACTTCGTTCTTTGTCAGGAATAATCGATTTGTTTTTAATAATGGATCATTATTAATCCGCTCTTCCAACTTGCGTTCAAATTCCTTCTTTATTTCGGCAATGGGGTTATCCGAGGCAAGCCACTTTTCATTGACTGCCTTTTGTGCGATTGGAAAACTTCCGGCGTCAACTTTGGCTATTGAATTCGTAAAATACTGCCTCGCTTTAAAGCTGGTGACCTTGATCTTAGGTAAGGTTGAAAACTGCAGTGCATTGAGTGGCAAAGTCCACTGAAATCGGTTGGTAATATACCGGTCCAAATTGTTGATTTTCCCTTCGATATTAATGACCTCATTCCATTGGTTGGAAGAAGCATCAATCCGGGGTTGCAGAGCCTCCAACTCCTTGTCCAAATTGTTGAGGTTGGATCGCTTTTTCCAGAAACTGGTTTGACCGAGAATCAAAAAAAGGACAAACAATCCGACCACCGTGCCCGCACCCCAGATAGTCCGTTTCACCGGGTCTTTCCGGCGGGCTTCCGCTTCGTCGAGTTGTTCCGCCAATAAATTAATTTTAATCGGCATTGATTATAACTGAGCTAAAATGGTACCGACGGCTACGGCCAACTGAGGGGAGGCATCAGCCAATTCACCTGCTGCCTCAGGTTCCAGATTGATTTCCATGATTTCGATGGTATTCAGAGACTGGCAGGGAACAACTAATTCTTCCTGGAGGGCGTCAACAATGACCTTCGAACGGGCGGTCCCTCCGGAAAGGAAAATCTGACTGACCGTAACATCCTGTTGAACTTCAAAATAGTTAATGGAAACGCGTAATTCCTGACATAATGAAGCGAGAAGAGGGCGCAGTTGCTGTTCCACCTCCTGGGGCATGCCGACCTTAAGTCCTTCTGCCTCGGCGCTATCAATGCTGAGGGCATTGGATAATCCTTTGGTTAAAGTTTTGCCTCCAAAACCTACCACCCGGTTTAAAATCAATTGGCCATTGGAAAGAATATTAATATTGGAACTGGCATAGCCTATATCCACAACCGCAATGGGTTCCTCCTTGAACAACTCATGCTGAACCCGCTCCAGGGTATTGATAGGACTGACCAGATTCGGCGTAATGAAATCGACCGCGAGGCCGGCGGCTTTTACGGCTTCCTGCACATTATTGATGGTTTGCTTCGGAATTCCGCCGACGAGGACTTTCGCCTTGGTTTTTCCTGATCCCGGCTTCGATTCTACCGTCCCCTCCTGATCTCTCCCCTCATTTTCACTATCATCATCCTCCTTGGAAGCCTCTAAAACACAAGGGATTACGTAGCAGTCAAACGCATAATCGGGGAAATCCTGCTGAAGATAATTCTTCGAATTGTGCTTCATCATCAAAATCATATCCTTTTTCGGCACCAAGGACACCTCTGCGGGACGAAGCACACATTCAGGACCACCTAGAGCGAGACTGATTGTCTTAGCACTGCCTCCCAATGTATCGACCACCTTTTTGATCAATTTGCCCAATTGGGCAGGCTCTGAAGCATGACTCACTCCCTCTGATTCAACAATCGCATAGTTGATCAGTTCTAGATTATCCCCTTTGACTTTAGCCAAAACCCCTTTGGTCAAATGAGTGCCAAGATCGATCGAAAGGATCTGATCTTTCTTCTTTCCTTTTTTTTTGAAAATGGATAAATCCATAAACGGCCCTCTTCATACCCTTTTGATTAGATAATTTCAAGCCACCTTTTTATTGGGACCGGATTTTTCTTTTTTCTGTAAATCCCGTCTGAAAAGAGAGATAGAATGTGAAAATGGCTGAAAAATCGACCCTGCTTCCTCCATTTTCAATCCTTTTCCCCTGAACTGCCGGGACGATTATCCATCACGATTTTCTCCAATAGATTGATATATTGTCCGAAAGAAGCTCGCCCCTCAGAAGTCAGAGAGCATGTGGTAAGAGGCCGGCGCTTAAGATACTGTTTTGTTACGGAAAGATACCCAGCCTGCTGCAAGGTTCGAATGTGCATGCTCAGATTCCCATCTGTCATCTTCAGAGTATTCCTTAATTCAGTGAATGAGAGGTCATTGGCCCCGGCAAGAAGAGACATGATAGCTAATCGTCCCTTCTCATGAATCGTTCGATTCAACTGAAAATAGGAATCTGGATTCACTGGGAAAGCTTTCGATTCTCGGTGAAATGCAGATAAATCCCGTAGGCAAAGTGCCCACCGCCGAAGACGGTTCCCATCAGGAGGTGAAGCTGGGCAGTCGTTGGCTGATGATCTGTGGCCACAAAACCACTGAAAACAGCCATTCCAAGCAGAATGAAAAGCCACCCGAACAACTTGATACCACGAGACATGAAAAATCCCGCAGCATGAATGGCACAGCCGAATAGGGTCATCCAAAGGGCGGGAATCCAGAAAGCCACAAGTTGAATCTCGGGCTCCACGACGGCAGCGGCACCTATCAGAGAACCGGTGGTCATGCAGGGAAGCATGGCTTGAGCAATCCGCCGAGTCGGAGGAGACCAGAAAGCTTCCTTGGCTTTGAGGGCCTGCCTGCGGATCAGGACAAAACCGATGATTAAGCTGATCAGCCCGACAATCATCCAATACAGGATCAGTTCACTGATCGAAGTATGGCTCAACAAGGTAAAACCGATGATAGAACAGAAAAGCCCGATACAGCCCACTGCGATCATGACGGCGGCCAGAGCGCGTCGATACACCACGGCCCGTTCCATCAAGGTTCGAATCGTATTTAGATTTTTATTTGCCCATTCCGGATCCATGGTCAAACCTTTCTATACTGAAAGTTCCGGGGTCAAGGTCATTTTCTATTTGAGTTTCATGATTGAGTTTACATTAATCACCGGTGCAGGGCGAAATCCCCTCCTTTTTTAAATGCAATCGCCACAGATATCTGATATCCAGCGGAACAACACCGAGGATTCCGCGTAAATTCTCTCGATGGGGTGGAAAAGTCATCCACCACTGATGGGAGGATGGAAAACAGGATCGGATAAACTTTTGTGAAATTTCTCATGCTCAACTGGAGAGATCCCCTGAACCCTGCAGCAGGCGGAGCGGAAAGGGTGACTCTGGGCTATCTTTCCGGTCTAGTGAAACGAGGACACCAAGTCGACTGGTACGCCTTCGGTTTCGAAGAAGGATTGAAAGAAGAAGTCTTCGAGGGAATTCGGATCATTCGGGGAGGCAGCACGGCAACAGCTTGGTTTCAGGCACTTATCTGGGCTCGAAAACAGAGTCGCTACGATCTGGTGATCGATCAGCACCATGGGATTCCATGGTTTGCTCCCTGGTGGTGTCGAACTCAATGTGTTTCCTATATTCACGAAGTTCTTGGACCCATCTGGGATTCGTTTTACAGCCGGCCATGGAGCTGGATCGGAAAACACCAGGAGAAGTTCATTCACCGCCTCTACAGGAAATGCGTTTTCTGGACAGCCAGTGAAGCCACAAGCAGACAGCTTAAGAATCATGGGATCCGGACTGTCCACCGGATTCCCTATGGAGTCTCGATAAAGGCTTTAACCCATTTGCCGACCAAAACGCTGCAAACTCCATTAAAGCTGATCGTGGTGTCTCGATTAGCGCCGAATAAACGCATAGACCACGCCATTGCTGCTTTGCCATCACTCCGATCCCGAGGAGTCGATGCCGTCTTACAGATTATTGGTAGAGGTGGGGAAATCGATCAACTTCGAAAGAAGACAAGAGAAATGGGTATTGAATCACAAGTCGAGTTTACCGGATCATTAAACGAAAAGGATAAGAACCGAAGATTGATGGATTCTCATATACTGCTCCATACTTCCATCCGGGAAGGCTGGGGACTGAATGTCATCGAGGCCAATGCCATGGGCACACCCGCCATTGCCTATCCCAGTGAAGGTCTGACAGAATCCACGATTCACCGTAAAACGGGCCTTATTTCAGAAAAGGAAACCCCGGAGTCCCTTGCTACCAGCATTGAAGAACTGAGCAGAAACCCGAAGGAATATCAGACCTTGAGAATCAATGCATGGAACCGATCCAGGGAATATCACTGGGACCGAGTGTTGCCTGAAGCCTGTTCCTGGCTCGAAACCATGGCGTCCAGTTGTTGAACAACTCAAAACCGACAGTGAATTCTCAAGGCAACAATCCTATCCTCTCCGTAATTATCCTGAATTACAACGGGGCCCTCTGGATCGAAAAGTGCCTGAAATCCATTCAACAACAGACTCTGTTCTCTCGTCTGGAAGTCATTGTCGCGGACAATGCTTCCACCGATGGATCGGACAAACTGTCTGAATCCATCCTGGACCAACCGGGATGGGCCGGTTCACGCTTCATTCAGCACGGAGAAAACCTGGGATACTGTACGGGCAACAATCGTGCCGCCGCAGAAGCACACGGAGAATATCTGCTCTTCCTGAATAACGACACACGTTTGGAACCGGACTGCCTGGAAATTCTGGTCAAAGAAACTTCCCGATTAAAAGCGGATGCGGCCGCTCCGAGAATAGAAGACTATTCAAACAATAGCTTTCAATCCATAGGCGTCTGGGGATTTGATCTTTTTGGATTCCCCAGTACCCGTCAATTCACCCGGTCACCCAGAGAAATCCTGATGCCGGAGGGATGTGCTTATCTGATCCGAACTTCAGTTTTTCATGATATCGGAGAATTTGATCCATTGTTCTTCATGTATGCCGATGAATGGGATCTCTCCTGGCGATTATGGATTGCCGGATTTCGGGCAGTGACCATTCCCGATGCGGTCGTTCACCATCGGGGCGCGGCTCAGGTCAATCCGGAAGGTGCCGAGCAGATACTAGAATTCCGCACCAGCGATACCAAGCGATTCTACTCCAATCGAAACGGTTTATTAACGCTGGCGAAAAATGCCCAACATATCTTTTGGATCCTCTTCATTCTACAGTTCTTTTACTTGATATTCGAACTGTTGATTTCATTGTTACTAGTGCGGCGTTTTTCCCACGTCAGGCGGGCCTACCTGGATGCATGGATCGAGATTTGGACACAAAGACGCCATATCATTTCCTGGAGAAGGAGAATCCGGGCCATGCGAAAACGTTCTGACTGGTGGATGCTCCGGTTCTTCAAGCTCCGCCTGAACCGATGGGATGAATGGATCCGGATGCGCCAACTTGGAAAGCCGAAAATCAATGCAAAATGACGATTATATAAATGGGCGCAGCGTCTTCCCTAATCCTACTTGGAAAGAGAGCCGCATCCCGTTAGACTGCCGCCTGGAGCAATTCCTCTCAAAATGAAAACAGTGATACTATGTGGCGGTAGAGGAACCCGCCTGCGGGAAGAAACTGAATTTAGGCCGAAACCGATGGTCGAAATCGGGGGACGTCCGATACTGTGGCATATCATGAAGATGTATGCCCACTTCGGTTTCCGTGAATTTGTCCTGTGCCTGGGTTATCGCGGAAACCTGATCAAGGAGTATTTTCTGAATTATGAGGCGATGAACAACGATTTCACTATCTGCCTCGGTAAGAAGAATCATATTCAGTTTCATGAAGCCCATGAAGAACAGGACTTCATTGTGACCCTGACCGAAACCGGTGCCGACAGCATGACCGGAGGCCGAGTCAGGAAAGCAGCCAAGTACCTGGACGACGACACTTTCATGGTCACTTATGGTGACGGCGTAGCTGATGTCGATCTCAAAGCCCTGGTTGCGTTCCACCGGGCTCACGGCCGCAAAGCGACGGTTACTACGATCAAACCCACCTCCCGGTTTGGCATTCTGAAAATGGATGGAGAAAACCGCGTTCAATCGTTTTCGGAAAAACCATTGATGGATGGCTGGGCCAGTGCCGGTTTTTTTGTTTTCAGTCGGGAAGTATTGGGGTATCTCTCCGGAGACGACAGTATTTTGGAAAAAGAACCATTGGAACGACTGACAGCAGAAGGTGAGCTGATGGCCTATCAACACCCAGGTGAGTTTTACGCCATGGATACCTATCGGGAATATCTGGCACTCAACCAGCTTTGGGATGAAGGCAAGGCTCCGTGGCATCACTGGGCCGGAACCGGCAACCAGACCTCGCGATGAGATCGTTCCAAATTCAACTAGATCTAACAAATATAATATGAATAATGACAAGCTCCCTTTAATCCTTATTTCAGCCATGTATGAAAACGGCGGGAACACCCTTCACCGCCACTTGGACGGGCACCCTGAATTGTTTGTCTACCCATTCGAATCCCAATTGGGAACCCGGTTGGTCAATGATCACCTGACTTCTCTGTTTCCCTTTAAATACCGATGGCCGGTTTTCCCAATGCAGGGAACTGCAGAGGAGGATTTTGAATTGTTTTTCGACGAAGAAGCAAAAACGAGATTGCGCAATCCCGCCGGCAGCAAATTTCGCGATGCCGACCTGCAGATTCAGGAATCCGACCGCAAGGACATTTTTGTCGAAACCATTCAGAATTCAGAACGAACCCGAGGCAATCTCGTTACCGCCTTCTTCAAGGCAACATTCAAGAGCTGGAAAAACTACAATAAATCCGGAAAAGAAAAAGCCTACGTAGGCTACTCTCCAATCGTCGGCGTGGACGGTGAATCCATATTGAAGGATTTGCCTGACGGCCACGTGGTACATATTGTCCGCAACCCTTATTCTGCTTATGCGGAAACAAAGCGCCGCCCTTTCCCGATGTCTCTGAAAAGCTACGTCCTGACTTGGAGCTTGCTACAGCATCTCGCCCTAACTTATTCCTCCATCTTTCCCCATCGGTTTCATATCATCCGCTACGAGGATCTGGTGAGCGACACCCGCAACGTGCTCACAGGATTGATTGAAAAACTGGGTTTTGAATTCGATGACTCCCTGCTGTACGCATCGTGGAATGGCAAACGATTGGATCAGGTCTACCCATGGGGCACTATTCGTAAACCCTCTGTGAATACAAACAAGGAAACCATGGACACTCTTTCCGATACGGAAAAACAACAGGTGAAATCCTACGCACATCTGATGATCAAGGAATTTGGCTACAATCTCAACGGATGATTGAAACCACTGATATCGGTCAATACTGCAAGGAATATGACCGATTACGTGGCAACTGTTTTTTGCGTAAGGCAGATGTTGAGTTACCGGACAGGCAACTCCGATTACTGGGAGCGACACGGGAAAGAGAAACACTTTCGGCAACTCATGTCCTGACCCGCATCTGTAGGGAACATTTCCGGAACTCGAAACTCCGTTTGATTCCTATCTCGGGTTCAGGCACCTTTCATATCATCTTTGAAGTCCACAATGAAACGGACTGCCTTTCCATCCTAAAATTCGGAATCCTGCCGGAAAACCAACAGTGTATGGAATTCTCCATCGAGGTTTGGGCACAGCAGAAACTGAAAGCATTAGACCTGCCCTGGCTTCAAACAGAATGGCCCTGCTATGATCGCAGACAAGCTGATGGTGATTTTCAATTTCAGGCAACCGCTCCAGGTCGAACCTTTAAAGAACTTTTGATCGATCCGGAACTCGACCCGAAGAAAACCATTGGGGCATGGGGTAAAACCATGGCAGGTTTTCATCAGATCAAAGGCAAAGGAGCAGGCTTGATCAAAGTCTTCGGACTTGAAAAAGAGACGGATACCCCCGAGGGACTTTGCGCTGATTGGAGTCAATTTCTGACAGGGCACCTCGAGAACCATCTGGACACTTGCCGGCAAGATCAAGTGCTGGGTCGCCAGGACATCCTCCGCATTCAATCCATGTTTTCCGAATTGAGCAAAGAACCTGCCATTGACTCGCCCAGCCTCCTGCACGGAGATCCGGGCAATGGAAACCTGTTTGCCGAAAATGAAGAGATCTCGGCCATCATTGACTGGGAGGACGCACTCATCGGGGATCCGGTATTCGACATTGCGGGCTGGGCAACTTTTTACGGAAACCTCCAGTATCTCGATCCGTTCCTTGACGGGTATCGGTCTGTAAGTTCAACTCCAACGGATTATCATTGGAAATTCTGGCTGTATTTCCTCAGGATTTCTATAGCAAGATATGTCCACCGCAGGCGATTCAACTACCCGGACCCCAAAGAAGGCCCACCGGCGCATCACCGCATTCATAAGGCCCTGGAAGAGTTGAAACGGTACAACACAACCCATGGTTAATCGACTATCCATTTCATGAGAGTTCTTCTCACAGGCGGAGCGGGATTTCTCGGCAGCCATTTCCTGGATCAGCTCATTGCTAGAAATCATGAGCCTGTCTTGATTCTGAGGAAAGAAACCGATCCATGGCGGATTGCTGAAAAGATCAAGGGCATCAAAATTATCTATTCAGATCTCCGTAATTTGAAAGAGATCGAGGAATTAATCCTGGAGTTTGCCCCGGAAGCAGTCGTCAATATAGCTTGGCAGGGTGTCAGTGGAAATGAGAGAAACCGGCCGGAGCAGATCCAGTTAAACTGGGAATGGAATCAGGTTCTTCTGGAGACGGCACAACAATCGGGCTGTCGAACGTGGATCGGCATCGGATCTCAAGCGGAGTACGGTCCTTTGAACCGGGCGATTACTGAGGAAGCGGTAACCGAACCCTCCACTCTTTATGGGATTACCAAACTGATGGTCTGTCATTTCTCCAGATTCTTCTGTAGAACGAACGGGATGCGATGGGTCTGGCTGCGTCTGTTTTCTTCCTACGGACCCAGAGATTCTCCGGATTGGTTGATTCCATACCTAATCAGAAATTTGTTGAAATCAACTCATCCAACGTTAACCAAAGGAGAGCAGCTATGGGATTTCCTGTATATCCGGGATGCCGCGGCCGCGGTAATTCAATGTCTGGAGTGTGAAAAGGCCAACGGCATCTATAATCTTGGATCCGGGAAAACGCTACCGCTCCGGTCTATGGTGGAGATGCTGCATAAAATGATTAACCCAAAATTAGAATTGAGATTCGGAGAAATCCCTTATCGACCGGATCAGGTGATGCATCTTGAAGCGGATATCACCCGACTGAAGCGGGATACTCAATGGAAACCCGAAACTGCATTGGAGCAAGGCCTCAGGGAAACCATAGAATGGTTTCGGTCTCACGATGAAGGATCACATGATCGCTGATATAGAAGCACTGAAGGATCTGGCGCGCAGAATCCGAAGCCAAAGTCTGAAGATGACCCACCATGCCAATGCTTCGCATGTGGGCACCTCTCTATCCATGGCCGATCTGCTTGCCGTTCTTTACGGAGAGATCCTGAACGTAAGACCGGAGGAACCCGGATGGCCCGGTCGGGATCGGTTCATTCTAAGCAAGGGCCACGGGGCGGCAGCCCTTTATGCAACCTTGGCCGAAACCGGATTCATACCCACCGAATTATTGGAGAGTTATTGTGATAACGGAGCCTCCTTGACGGGGCATGTTTCCCATGCGGAAGTGTCCGGCGTAGAGGTCTCCACGGGGTCTCTCGGTCATGGTCTTTCCATCGCCTGTGGATTTGCTCTTTCTGCAAAACGAGATCGAAAACCCTGGAAATCTTTTGTTCTACTGAGCGACGGCGAATGTGATGAAGGCTCCATCTGGGAAGCTGCTTTATTTGCTCCTCAACATCGATTGGACAACCTGACAGCCATCATTGATTACAATAAAATCCAGAGTTTCGGAACCGTCGAGGAAGTGATTGATCTTCATCCTCTTGCGGAAAAGTGGTCTGCCTTCCGTTGGGCGGTCAGGGAAGTGGATGGCCATGATGTCAGCAAGATCCGTGAGGTCTTATCCGCCACTCCGTTTGAAAAAGGCAAACCGAATTTGATCATTGCCCACACCACTAAAGGCAAGGGCGTCCGTTTCATGGAAAACAAGTTACTTTGGCATTATAAATCGCCGAACGCAGATCAATTGAAGGAAGCGTTGTGTGAACTCAATTCAGGAACATGAGAACCGCATTCATCAATACATTGGTCGAGGAGGCGGAACAGCGGACCAACCTATGGCTTATCACCGGCGATCTGGGATATTCTGTTCTGGAAGTATTCTCCGATAAATACCCAGATCGTTATGTCAACGCCGGTGTCTCTGAACAAAACATGATCGGCATGGCTGCCGGGATTTCTCAGACAGGAAAGACGGTGATCACCTATTCCATCGGCAACTTTGCAACCTTACGCTGTCTGGAACAGATTCGGAATGATGTCTGTTATCACAATCTCAATGTCAAGATCGTCGCCGTCGGAGGAGGAGTAGCCTACGGACCACAGGGTTATACTCATCATGCCGTCGAAGATCTGGCGATCATGAGATCCTTACCCAAGCTCACCGTTCTGGCTCCAGGGGACCCCATCGAGACCAGGCTCGCGGTTCAGGCAATGGTGTCCACCGATGGGCCTTTCTACCTTCGATTAGGCAAGGCAGGGGAACCCCGGATTCATCACGAACCCCCCTCTTTCCAAATCGGCAAGGCATTGGAGATGAGACAAGGAAAGGATGTTACCTTAATCTCCACCGGCGGCATGCTCCACACCACCATTCAAGTGGGAGAAAAACTCGCCTTGTCAGGTATATCCGCTCGAATTCTCAGCATGCCCTGTCTCCAACCGATCGATGACGACGCCATTCAGCATGCCGCGGTTTCCACCCGGGGAATTGTGACCATTGAGGAACATATCTGCCGGGGCGGGTTGGGAGGTGCGGTTGCTGAAGTCCTGGCCGGCATGCTCCAGGGTCATGCTCCCCTCTTCAGAGCAGGCTTGAAGAACATCCCCTTTCAGAAAGCCGGAGATCAGGATTACATCCGCCATCTCAGTCGCTTGTCGACTCCCTCCCTTGAGGAGGACATTCGTAACTGGCTTCCTTCCTGAAATCAGATTTCAATGACCCAGACCACCACTATCATCCCCGCCTATAATGGGGAAGAAACGATTGCTGAGACACTCCAGTCGCTCGAAAACCAGACCCGTAAGCCGGACCGAATTGTCGTTCTGGATAATTGCTCGACGGATCGGACCAAATCAATAGTCCGATCGTTTTCCTCTCTGAATTGTGAGTGGATTCAACACGAAAAAAACCTGGGAGCATTGGAAAACCACAATCAGGGTCTGCGGTTTGCAGATTCAACAGATTTCCTCCATTTCCTCCATACCGATGATTTGATTGAACCGGAGTTTTACCAAATGATGATCGGAGGACTGGAAAACATCCAGGGCCGAGGTCTGATTTATTGTAAGACCGGCTTCATGGACGGAAAAGGTCAAACGATAGCTGCTCAGCATCCGACAAAAAAAAGAGGCCGAAGCTCCCCCATTCGAAAGTCGAAAAAAGGATTCCTGAAGAAACGGGGTATTTTAAGCCCCTTTTATTTCCCATCAGCGGTGCTCAAGACGGATCGGCAGCCCATCCCCATACGCTTCCGTCTTGATCTCCCTCAAATGTCGGATTTGGTCTTCTGGACCGAATGGGCGTTGATTTGTGAATCCTTCTGGTACATCCCTCAGATCCTTTCCCGATACAGACTGGAAACTGAAGGTGGAAATGAAACCAGTCTCAATAGTAAAAACCTACAGGCATGGGTTCTGGATGAATGGAAAGCCATGTGTTTAATCCACCAACGGGTCCACGGGACAGAGCCATCTTACCGGGCGTCGTTTTTTTTGAAGTCGGTATTTGCTGCACGAAGTGTCATGAAAATGCGCTTGGTTGAGAGATCGTCTCCTGACTACTCCTTGACGATCTCTAAAGAATCGAAAAAAATCACGGGTGCAACCTGTTGGCAGATCGGGAAATCTGCGGCTGGATTCAAATTCAAGTGAACTGACCCGGCAGGCAGGCTGTCATCAGCGAGCCTCCATACATAAGGTCGTGCGAAAGACAGTGTCCTACTCTATAGAGTTTGAGAAACGGCTCAAAGCGGTAATTGCTTCTGGTCAATACCCGGGTTTGCCTGTGGTGGAGAATCCTCTCGGTCTGCCTCGGATTCGGAGACAACATTATCCGGTGGTGGGTCGATTGCCTCCTCGACAGACGGTAGGTCCGGTTTGGGTTGGGCTTCAGTATTTCCCGCTTCTGTTGGAACGATCTTTTGAGGAGTCTTCCTAAGTTTGATCCGAGGTGTTTTCACACTACTTGGAGGGGATGTGGATTGCGGTTTTTCGATGTAGACCAAAGCCTTTCGGTGAAGTCTGCCATGAAAGAAATATCCGAATGCTACAACCTCCTTCACAATCGATCCGGAATCAACAATTTCGGACATTCCAACCACCTGATGGCGATCCCCGTCGAAATCACAACCATTTTCCGGTTCGAAAGCAACGAGCCCCATTCGGCGAACCGCATCCAGGCAAGCTTCCATGAATTGGCTGAGCTGAGTCACCAAAGCTTTCTGCCCAAATCTCAATCCCGCCTGATAGAGCGCAAAAACATGATCGAGAATCATGGTGGTGGTCTTGAGCCAATCTCCTTCCACTTGCTGCAGTTTCTCAACCTGTAGCTCAAGGGTCTTTTGACGGGTATCATCGGCTTTCTTGAGGAATTCCATGAATTCACTGGTTTCCGCGCCCATCCGATCCACCAGACCCGTTGAGGACTTCAGAATCTTGTCCGAATGCTGCTGAACGTATTGCCATTGCTCAAGGGCATTGACCACGATTTCCCCCACATCCGTCAACTTTCCCACTTTTCGGACGGCATCAGATAAAAACTGGTTTTCTTCACGCCGCAAAGCCGCCCGGTATTCGAGATAAAAAGGAGCGATGAAGAGAAGAGCCCCCCCGGCGATTCCTATGCCACAAACCAGAGCCCCCGAGATGGAAAGAGGTTTGTCCCCGAATACCATGATCCAAAAGGACATGGCAATCAATCCGAGGTCTCCTAGGAGAAACGGCCACTTCGGCAAGGTGGGTGGAGCGTAACGGGTCTCTTTCATAGCTTCCGGTCATCAGATATCAGGCATTGCCAATATCCCTCAAACCCATTCAGATTTTGTCGGTTTTTCAGACAGTTTACGAGGCAAAAATACCGCGGCATGTTTCATTCCGTTGACACCTTCGATCTGCCTCTTTAGGTTAAACCGGTAGACACATACACTATGGCACACCTTAAAGAATCGCTACTGGAGTTGATCAAAAGGACCTCATCTGAGATCCCGGAGGATGTCCATCGGGCGATTCTGCGCTCATTGGAAAACGAAAAAAAGGGATCCATCGCCGAATCGACCTTTAAGATCATCGAGCAGAATATCGAGTTGGCAAAGCAGAAAACCCAACCGATCTGCCAGGATACGGGGAGCATTATTTTCTATGTGGAAGGTCCGATTGGACTCGATCAATTGGAGTTCCGCGAAATCGCAGAACAGGCGGTAAGAGAATCGACGCAAAAAGGCCACCTTCGACAGAATTCGGTGGATTCGTTAACGGGTGTCAATGATGGCACCAATGTGGGAAAGGGGTTTCCGACCATCCATTTCCACCAGAGCCGGGAAAAGGTAACCCGGGTGCAATTGATTTTGAAAGGCGGTGGATGTGAAAATGTCGGAGCGCAATATTCCCTGCCAAACCCGAAATTGAAAGCGAACCGGGATCTGGACGGTTGCCGAAAGGTAATTCTGGATGCCGTTTACCAAGCCCAGGGAAAAGGATGTGGCCCGGGAATACTGGGAGTCTGCATCGGAGGTGATCGAACGACCGGTTATGAATTTTCAAAAGAACAGTTCTTGAGAAAAATGGAAGATCGCAATTCAATCGAGGAACTGAACCAACTGGAACAGGACATTTGCAGCACAGCCAACAAATTGGGTATCGGTCCGATGGGCTTCGGGGGAAAGACCACCTTATTGGGTGTTAAAATCTGTGCTGCCAACCGTCTGCCCGCTTCGTTTTTTGTAAGTATCAGTTATATGTGCTGGGCTTTCAGAAGACAGGGAGTGTCCCTGAACGAAGATCGGACAATTTCCAGTTGGCTTTACTGAAGGGACTCGATCACCGGGAACAGAGCAAACTTACTATGCAATCCTTAACCACGCCGATAGATGAATCCAGTATCCGGTCGCTTAAAGTCGGCGACACCGTGGAGTTGACCGGGATTATTTTTACCGGACGGGATGTCGTCCATAAATACCTGCATGAAGGAGGCAAGCTGCCACCTGAGGTGAATTTAAAAAACGGCGTCATTTACCATTGTGGACCTGTTGTGATCCGTGATGAAAATGACCAATGGAAAGTCACTGCCGCAGGCCCCACGACCTCGATTCGGGAAGAACCGTATCAATGGCAGATCATTCGTGATTTCGGAATTCGCGCCATCATCGGCAAAGGTGGAATGGGAAACCGCACCCTGCAAGCCTGTAGGGAATACGGATGTGTCTACCTGCATGGCGTGGGAGGAGCTGCCCAAGTTCTTGCCGAACGCATTGAAAAAGTACGCAACGTCTACATGCTGGAACAATTCGGTTCTCCGGAAGCAATCTGGGAATTTGATGTCATACGGTTTCCTGCCGTGGTGACAATGGATTCCCATGGAAACTCTCTCCACGATGAAATCCAGGCTTCAAGCCGAGCAATCCTTGATCAGAATCTCTGATTCGAATTCTCTCCTCTCCCCTGCCTTCTCCTTAGTGGAGGTTCTGATTGCGATCATGATTACTTCCATCGTGTTTGGAGCCGTTTTGAACGGATATATTTCCTCCGCGCGCAGAGTTGAATGGTCTTCCTATTCCTTCGCCGCTCAGTCTCTCGCCATCCAGAAATCGGAACAGGCACGGGCGGCAAAATGGGATCCCTATGGTGATCCTCCCGTGGATCAGTTGGTCAGCACCAATTTTCCAGAGGAAATCCTGATTCTCGACTTACCGATCTCCGGCACCAACCGGGTCTACGCAACCAACCGAACGTTCATTCAGATCATCTCGACAAACCCGCCGTTGAAACGCATTCAAGTCGACGTGGTCTGGAGCACTCCCAATGGGAGAGCACACACCAATAACCTAACCACTTTCCGAGCGCCGGATTGAATGAGAGGACTCAATTCAAATGTTGAATAAGCGTTGCCGGCAAGAGATTCGAATGCGGGCCTTTACGCTTTCGGAACTCATCATCGCTTCAACGGTTTTTCTGTTGGTCCTTTTGGGACTGGTAAGCAGTCACCTTTTCGGAATGCGTCTATTCCAGACGACTCAAATGAAACTGGGAGTGCAGCAGGAAGCCAGAACCGTCTTGATTCAGCTTTCGGAAGAAATAAAATCTTCGCGTCGAGTCAGAATCGGACGAGGGGATTTTTTTTCTTTCCTACCCTCCCTGAGTGGAGAACCTCAAATCGGCAATGCCATTCAGATTTACCCATCACAGGACACCAATGATTTCATCCGGTATTTCAGAGACCCGACTGACCAGAACTTGAAACGGCTGTCTTCATCAGGCACGGGTCCTGATATCATCGCACGGGCAATTACCAACGAATTTGTTTTTTCTGCAGAAGATCATTTGGGAAATATCCTGACCAATAACCGCAATAACCGAGTCGTCGGAATGGAACTCAATTTTTATCAGCTTCAGAATCCCACCTTGAATCTGGGACCGGGTCAGTTGTTCGACGAATACCGTTGGACAACCCGGATTACTCGAAGAATTCTGGAATGAAATGAGAGTCCCAATCTTAATTCCTTCTAAGCACACATCCTCAGGTTTCGCATTGATGGCGGTCCTCATTTTTTCAAGCATCAGCCTTCTCCTCCTCTCGGGCGCCTTATCGTGGACCTCTACCAATTCACGTCTGACAAACCGCCATATTGAATACTTGAAAAACTTGGCAATTGCAGAAGCCGCTACGGAAAAAGTCCTGAGCCACCTGCATAGAGACTTCATGACTCAAGGCGAACCCCTGGTAGCTTCCCGAATCGAATCCTATCGAACCCTTGTTCCAGAGCACAGTGAATGGTCCACAGTTCAATTCATGGATAAATCGGGCGAAACCGGAAAAACTCATGTTCGCAAATTATCCTCCAGCCGATTTGAAGTTATTGATTCGATCTACAGAGGATTGAAGGGAATGACATCAGATTACCGAATCGAATCCTATGTGCAGAATGGTTCACAGACTATCGGTATTCGACAGGATATTCAATTGACAACGATTCCTGTTTTCCAGTTTGCCGTATTCTATTCTCTGGATCTGGAAATCCACCCTGAAAACCCTATGTCCATCGACGGAAGAATTCATAGCAATGGTAATATTTTCTGTGCTCCGGGCAACTACCTGACTTTCAACGATCATGTAACGGCATCAGGCAACCTATTATTGAAAGGACATCCCAAAGACCCCCGGATCCGCAATCCCGGGTTAGTGAGCTTTGAAAAGGAACAGGATGGAGGAGTCGCCTCACTGACACTGCCGATTCATTCAGAACAATTAAAGACTTCCCCCCGAGAAATTCTTGAAATCCCACCTCCAACAGAATCCCCAAATTCAGCCATTGGGCGGCATCGTTATTACAACAAAGCAGACATCATCATAAAAATCGGCAAGCAAAACCTGACAGTGACCAGCGGTCGATTCAACAATTTCAGCACGACCATTCCCCAATCCCAATGGAAGTCCTTTCTTCAGAGTGGACTCCAATTCCGTGATAAGCGACAGAAACAGTTCGTTCTATGCACGGATCTGGACGTCGGGGGATTGGACAAATGGAACAGCACCAACACCATTCTCCGAGACGTTCTTGACCGGGATCTGTCCACCTTGTTCATTTACGACACCCGCCCAAACTCAGCGGATGCACTCCACGCTGTTCGCTTGAAAAACGGACGCACCCTTCCGGCATCAGGACTGACTGTCGCAACACCCAATCCGCTTTATATATGGGGAGACTACAACCTTAAAAGCGAATCGGATCAGGAATCCGACGCAACCAACGGAAAGCCGGCGTCGATCGCGGCCGACGCCGTGACGATACTGTCCTCTGCATGGCTTGACGAAAGAAGCGCGCTAAAAGTATCCGTGCGTCGAGCCAAAGACACAACGATTCAAGCCGCTCTGCTTTCAGGCATTGTCCCGACGACTCATTTCGGGAGCTATGGCGGTGGACTGGAGAATTTCCCAAGACTACTCGAGAATTGGCAGGACAAAGTCTTTACATACAGGGGTTCCATGGTAGCCCTTTTTCCAAGCGTGCATGCCCTGTCCGTCTGGAAAAGAAAGGATATCTTCCGACCGCCTGTCCGACGCTGGTCTTTTAATTCAGATTATCTGGAAGCAGACAAACTACCTCCCTCGACGCCGATGATTCCACGCCTCATTCGAAACCGCTGGACCACTCTTTCAAAAGAGGACATGGACCGAGAGGATTCTCCTGATTTCACGAAAAACTGACCTTCAGATAAACTTGAAAGGACCGATGCATTTCAGCATTGTTTGCCTTATGCAGTCCCATGAAATACTGAGAGAGGTTTTTTCAAAAAACAGTCCCAAAAAAGTCGCGGAGTCGATGGGTCTCTCTCTTTCAATGATTTATAAGTGGGCAGAGAAGCCAGGCGACCGTGGAAGCGGAACCCTGAACCCACTGGACCGAATTGATGCATTGATGCAGTGCACTGGAGATTCCCGCATTGCTGAATGGATCAGCCAGCGGGCGGGTGGTTTTTTCATCGGAAACCCGAAGACCAAACGGCCGCATCCTTATTTCATGATTCCGGCCACCAATGAAATCATTCAGGAATTTGCAGAAATGCTTTCCGTTATCGCCGAGGCGGCGCTCGATCATGAGATCTCTGAGTCCGAATCCGCCGATATCAGAGCTCGCTGGGAAAAGCTGAAATCCGTCACCGAATGCTTCGTCAAATGCTGTGAAGACGGGAACTTTTCCGGAATCATGGATAACAAAAAATAGAATCAGGAAAGCCCTGCATGCGACCCGTCGCAATAAGGACCGTTCTTGGAATGTTTACAGGCACACCAGGCAACTTTGCCTGACTCATTGACTTCCACCTTCACCGGAGCAAAATCACTGCCTTTATGTGAGCCATCACAAAATGGCTGAGATTCTGAACGTCCACAGGAGCACCACCAATAGGTGCCCGGATCCATATCTTTAACAATGGGAGATTTTTGAAAAACATTCGGTTCGGACATAATGATCAATTAGACTTTTTTTGGCTTTGTAGTTCGTTTCTTCCTTGTCTTGGATTGGGAAGCATTTTTAGTTTTCCCCGCTGCCTTGACTTGTGCGGCGACCCGAAGCCGCAGTGCATTCAACTGGATAAACCCCGTGGCATCATCCTGATTATAGGATTGAGTGGGGTCGGCATCCATTGTGGCAATATCGGGATTATACAAACTGCAGGGCGACTTACGACCAGCCGCCATGATATTGCCCTTGTATAACTTGATCCTCACGGTTCCTGTCACGTTCTGTTGGCTTTGCTCAACCAAAGCCTGAAGCGCCTCTCTCTCCGGTGAAAACCAAAAACCGTTATAAACGAGGGTGGCATACTGGGGAATAAGGGAATCCCTCAAATGCATCATTTCCCTGTCCATGGTGATGGATTCCATCTGACGGTGGGCAAAATGGAGGATGGCTCCTCCGGGAGTTTCATAGACCCCCCTGGATTTCATCCCGACGAATCGATTCTCAACCATATCGACCCGCCCCACCCCATGTTTGCCGCCGGTTCGATTGAGTCGTTTCATCACCTGCAACGGAGTCATCGCTTTACCGCCGATGCCCACACAGGCTCCTTTCTCGAAATCGAGCATGAGGTATTCCGCCTTGTCCGGGGCATCTTCGGGAGCCTTACTCAAGAGAAACATATCTTTGTTTTTCGGCGAATACGCATCGAACCATGGATCTTCCAGAATACCGGCTTCATAAGAAATATGAAGAAGATTGCGATCTGTGGAATATGGCTTGGAAGCGCTGGCCTGAACCGGAATCTTATGATCACGGCAAAAGTCGATCATCTCCTGACGTCCGGGAAACCTTTCGCGAAAGGCGGCGTCTCTCCAGGGAGCGATCATTTGGATATCCGGGGCAAGCGAGGCTGCAGACAATTCAAAACGCACCTGATCATTTCCTTTTCCAGTGGCACCATGCGCCAGATACCGAGTTCTCTCTTTCCTCGCGATTTCCACCATCCTTTTGGCAATCAGGGGCCGCGCTATACTCGTTCCCAGGAAATACTCCCCTTCATAAATTGCACCGGCCTTCATCATCGGATAGATGAAATCCTTCGCGAATTCTTCACTGAGATCGTCGATATATATCTTTGAGGCACCCGTACGCAGCGCTTTCCCCCTTAACCCCTTCAATTCTTCCTCCTGCCCGACATCAGCACAGAAAGCCACAATCTCAGCTTGGTAGGTCTCTTTCAGCCACAAAAGTAATACGGAGGTATCGAGCCCTCCGGAATAAGCCACAATAATTTTCATTCAATAAGGATTTTTCAGAGTCGAGTTTCCGGATTCGGTTCCCGGGTCAGGATGAGCCGTTTCTAGAAAACGTGGCTGAACATTGCATCCCTGAGCTTCGGTTCAAACCAAGTGCTCTTGGGTGGCATCATACCACCGCCATCAGCGATTTCCATCAAATCTTCAATTCGCGTGGGATATAAGGAAAATGCACAGGCATGGCTTCCCTCATCCACTTTTTTCTCAAGTTCACCGTCTCCGCGTATCCCTCCAACGAAATCGATCCGCACATCCGTCCTGGGATCATTGATGCCGAGCAATGGCTCAAAAACCAAATTCTGAAGAATGGCGACATCCAGCATATCTGCCGGATTACCACCGGAAACACGTCCCGGTTTCAGTTTGAGCAAATACCATTGACCCGATAGATAAACGCCCACTTCATGCTTCGCTTTCAGTTCCAGTTTATCCTGGGCTATAACCTCAAAATCATTCCTCAGCGCATCCAGAAACTGATCGGAATCCATTCCATTCAAATCCTTAACCACTCGATTATAGGGAAGAATCCGCATCTGGTTGTGAGGGAATATCACCGATAAAAAAAAGGCACTGCTCTCTGGTGATTTACCGGACTGCCAGACTCGGGCTGCAGCCGCACTCCGATGGTGACCATCTGCAATATAAAGTAGAGGTATTCCCTCAAAACGGGCTAGAATGAGGTCGATATTCCCCACCTCGCAAATTGACCATGAAGTGTGACGGATGCCATCATCGGCAACAAAATCGATATCCGGATCGGAGGACTGGATATCCGAAAAAATGGCTTCTATCTCGTCATCGGACCGAAATGTCAGAAAAACGGGGCCGGTCTGAGCTTGAAGTGCTTCCATGTGCCGAACCCGATCATTTTCTTTCTGCGGTCGCGTCAACTCATGCTTCCTAATGCTCCCATCAAGGTATTCACGGCAGGAGGCCAAAGCGACGAGCCCTACCTGAGAATGCTCTCCCATTATCTGACGATAAAGATAGAAACAAGGCTTCTTATCCAGCACCAACGCCCCTTCTTTACGGAGCCGGTCGAAATTTTCACGACCTTTCGCATATACTTGGGCATCATATGGATCCACACCGGAATCCAGATCGATCTCCGGTTTACTGACATGAAAAAAACTCACGGAATTCCCGGATGCAATCTTCCCTGCTTCATCAGAAGAAAGCACATCATAAGGCAATTCACAGATTTCCCTGGCTCGAATCGAATCAGGCCTCAAGGCTGAAAATGGTTTAATTACCGCCATAAGTCCGAAAAGTTATGAGTTGTCTTCATTAAAATCACGTTTTTTCTCATATTAAAAAAAATCCGCCTTAAAAAAGTTGACAATATCAATCCGCACATCAGAATTTCCGGTTCTTGTTGAAGGGCAACAAGATTGATAAATAAGTTAATTACTGACAATTAATAATATCTTTATGCACCGGATTGGTTTTCCCGTTTTAAATAGAAACACCCTAGGGGGTTACCTTTGAGGCGTCCTCGATACCCTCGCCGCACCCCCAGAGTCTTCATTCGAGTCAATGGACGAATTCGAGCCCGAGAAGTCCGATTGATTGATGAAGAAGGCACGCAGCTTGGCGTGGTTGCTACAACTGAGGCACTAAAAATGGCGAGAAAGCTGCAAGTGGACCTTGTGGAAATCGCCGCAGCTGCCAAACCTCCTGTCTGTCGACTGGTCAACTACGGTAAATACCGTTATGAAAAGGCGAAGAAAGAAAAGGAGACGAAGAAAACCACGCATATAAACAAGGTCAAGGAAGTCCAACTTCGGCCTAATATCGGGGGACACGATTTCGACTACAAACTTCACCATGCCGCACAATTCCTTTGTGAGGACATGAAGGTCAAGGTCACGTTGCGCTTTCGAGGAAGAGAGAATGCTCATCGGGAAATCGGGTTCGAAACGGTCACCCGCTTCGGTGCGGAGATCGGGAAATGGGGGACTCCGGATGCCTCTCCTAAATTGGTAGGTCGAGGAATCGTTCTAATGATTTCCCCTCTGTCGAAAGATAAACGAGCCGAACCACCTTCGCATCTTTCAGATCATGCGCCTGAGGATGAGGAACCTCTGCCTGAAGAGGATGAGGAAGTGGTTGAGGAATCTGAAGCTGAAGCTGAAGTATAGAGGCTGCTCAATATCGTTCCAGGGAACGGGTTTTCAGATCAACCCTTTTTTCGAAAGGATTGATTCCATGGCCTTGTCCATGATGAGGTCTGCCAGTTCTCTGGAGACTTCATCAAGTTCAAGGTGAGCTTTCTTCAGCAATTCCAAATCACCTGCACCCGTCTCAGAATCTTCGGTCTGCAATGCCTCTTGCACGAATTGCACTGACCGAAGCAACTGGGACCGGTAGTCACTGTCGAGCTCCTCTGCATTCATTTCCAACCCTTCCCTGGCAGCGTGAACCGTTTCCAAAGCACGCTGCCGAGCTTCGACCCACTTTCGAACCGCCCAGTCTTCAAAGGCATGTTCTACAGATTCTTCGACCATCTGCTGGACTTTGGAATCTTCAACATCCACCGCGGATTCCACCTGAATGGTTTTTTCGAGTTGAGTGGCGGTATCGCGCGCCAGGACATGAAGAATTCCATTTGAATCAATTTCAAATTGAACGCCAATCCGGGGAATCCGTTTAGCCGCTGCTTTAAATTCCAAAGTGAATTTCCCCAATGACCAGTTATCAATGGCTTTTTCACGTTCGCCCTGAAGAATATGGATCATCATTTTTTCCTGACCATCAACCGCAGTGGTGAATAATTCACCGGCTTTGGTGGGGATAGTGGTATTTCTCGGTATGATAACGTTCATCAGTCCTCCGAAAGTTTCTATCCCCAAAGACAACGGAGTGATATCCAGCAAAGTCAGGTTTCGAATATTGCCGGATAAAATACCGGCTTGGACCGCAGCACCAAGTACCACCGCTTCTTCAGGACTCTGAGAGGTGTTCAACATGGGTCCCGAATCGGAAGAGGTGGATTCGCGAAAAGATAGGCTGCCCTGAATTTCATCGAAGTCGCGACAGCCAAACCACTCTGAAACCAACCGTCGCACTAATGGCATCCGTGTCTGCCCCCCAACGAGAATTACTTGATCGAGATCCGTTGATTTCAATTTGGCATCTGCCAAGGCCTGAATGCAATCACCACGAGTTTGGCGAATGAGATCACGACTGAGCGTTTCGAGCTGCTCTCGATTAAATTCGAAAGAAAAGCTGAAATCCTTATTCAGAAACGGCAACTGGATAGAATGGCTGGGTTTCTCAGAAAGTTTAATCTTGGTCTCTTCCGCCACATCCCGAATGCGGGCAGCCTGAGAGGCATCAGCATCAATATCAGGCCCCCCCTGTTTCAAGATCTCTCCCCTCAGGAAACCACAGACCGCCTGATCAATATCATCACCTCCCAAACGAGTATTCCCATGAGTCGATAATACTTGAAACACCCCATTATTCAGTTCGAGAATGGAAAGATCAAACGTTCCCCCGCCCAGATCGTAAACGGCAATTTTGGCACATTCTCCCAGTTGATCGGTTCCATATGCTAAGGCCGCAGCCGTGGGCTCATTCAGAATTCGTTCTACAATAAATCCGGCTTTCTCTCCGGCCGTTTTGGTGGCTTTCCTTTGAGCATCATTGAAGTAGGCCGGAACCGTGATCACGGCTCTGCAGAGTTCTTCTTCAAAAAATTCCTCGGCCGTTTTTTTCAATTTTTTAAGAATTTCCGCAGATACATCCTCGGGGCGATGATTCTGTCCGTGCAAAGGGATCACAATTTCCCCCTGCTTTCCTGATGAGAGCGGGAAGGAAACCGAAGACGGGGAGTCTACAATTTCGTGATAGCGGCGCCCCATGAATCGCTTCACAGAAGAAACGGTCTCTTCGGGATGAACCATGCGTCCCCGTTTAGCCGCGGCTCCTACTTCCGGATTATCGTCCAAACCGGTAAATCGCACCACCGAGGGAAGCAGACGCTTTCCCTCCTGATCGGCAGCCACAACCGGGATTCCTGAATCCAGTAATGCTATCAAGGACTGGGTCGTTCCCAGATCTATTCCCACTATTCTATCGTTACTCATTCAATTTGAATAATACCTGAAAAATCCTACGGGATTCTCTATCCTGAAGGAAATCAGGAATCCATGTATTCCTCGGGCATCTTATGAATTTCACCCGATCTGCCAATATGAATCCTAAGGAAAAAACCATTTCGTGTCTGATCACCGCCGGACCCACCTATGAAAATTTGGACAAAGTCCGGCGTCTCACCAACTTTTCGAGCGGCCGTCTCGGTTCTGAGCTCAGCTCTTTCCTGATTTCAAAAGGATATCGCGTCGTTCTGTGCCTGAGCGAAACCGCCACCTTTCAGGAAGTTGACTCCGCCTGCGAAATCCACCGATTCTCCACGGCGGCTTCATTGATCGAAATTTTGAAATCACAGGCAGCAAAGCGTTCCTACCATGGAGTCTTCCATGCCGCAGCGGTAGGAGATTTTCAATTCGGTCAGCTTTATCAACAAAACCCAGATGGAAAATGGTCCGGAATTTCTTCAGGAAAAATATCGACCCGAATCGGAACCATTCGTGCAGAACTGATTCCCACGCGGAAAATTATCCGGGAATTGCGACAATTCTTCCCCAATGCAATTATCGCAGGATGGAAATATGAAGTGGATGGATCGCGGGATCAGGTCAATAAAGCAGGTCGCGAACAAATCATGGAGTATCAAACCGATTTATGCGTCACAAACGGAACTGCTTATGGGAATGGATTCGGATTAGTTCAATCAGGAATCGAAGAGATTGGTCACGTTGAAGACAAACCCGGGTTATTTCAACTTCTAGAGTTGGCCCTGAAATTATAACGGAACGGAAGAACCCCGATTCCATTTGCTGAACAAGTGTTGATCAGTAGAGGGAAATGTCGGTTTTCCTATTTCGAAAAACCCGGAACCAAACCAGCCTAACCCTTTACGGCGCGCTGGGACAGCACGCCCTACCCATGTTGATTACATGCCGGTTCGACCGGTCATGCGGGAGAAATGGATGGAATCCTGGTATTTTTTGGATGTTTTCCGGAGGCGTGAAGCAATGGAGCCGGTAATTGAGTAAAGAAAGGCTGATGCCAGTTCAGGTACTGTGTCCACAAGATCCGCAAGGGATTTTGCCGAAATTTTCAACAACACGCTACTGGAATTAGCTACGATATCCGCAGATCTGGGACCTTGGTCAAAAACAGCAATCTCACCAAAAAAGTCCCCAGTCGATAAAGTGGCAAGAGTGGACTCACGTCCATCTATCATCACTCGTGCTCGCACTTCGCCTTCTAAAACCAAATACATTGAATCTCCCTGCTGACCTTTCTTGACCACTTCTTGAAACTGGTTTACTTCCACCACTTCCATGAATCGGACAAATCCAGCGAGCTGGTCATCCCTCATGCCTCCTAAAATCTTAATGCGACGCAGAGTTCCCGGACGGATCCCCGAATGGGTTTTGTTCTGTTCAGAATCTTCAGAACTCGTTTTGGATTTAAAGAACCCGGCTAAGACGGAAACATCAACGGCCTTACACCACCGCTCCAGACCATTCTCAAAAACCCAAGTGTCAGGCGTTATTCGCTCATCTTCTGCCCATTTTTTCAGCGACGGAGCATCCACAGGTCCGTAGACCACATTGTCTGCACCCCAGATTCGATATCCGCTTTCTTTTTTTTCCGAACTCATAGGTTGTCTAATCGGCAGCGTTCATAACCCTGTAAATAGGGTCTTAGCCAAGTTGGCTTACTTCTACATTTGTTCTACGGTATTGATACCTAGAAGGTTCAGACCTTGGCAAAGCACCTTAGCGGTTAAATCACAGATGGCAAGTCTGGATCGTTTTTCAGCAGGCTCCGCTTTCAATACTGGACAATGCTCATAGAATCGGGCAAAACAGCCTGCCAATTCATACAAGTAGCTGCAGAGATGGTTGGGACGGCATTCTTCGATAACTTTCTCCAAAACCAATCCGAAATGAATCAACTGCTTCGCAAGTTGAAACTCTTCTTCCCTTTCCAGAATGATCAGATCTTCTGATTTCCCCTGTGCCACAATAGTTTTCCAATCTTCTGGATCGATTCTTCGAAAAATACTGCGGATTCGAGTGTAAGCATATTGGAGATAGGGTGCGGTGTTTCCATTCAAAGCCAACATCTTCTCCCAGCTGAAAGTATAATCGGTCTGGCGATTTTGCAGTAAATCCGCATATTTCACGGCTCCCAGACCAATCTCACGTGAGATGTCCTCCTTGCTTTCTTCCGGCAATTCGGAGTTCTTCTGCTCTATAATCTCTCTGGCCCGCTCAATACTTTCATCAAGAAGAAGTGAAAGACGAATCGTTTTACCCGTTCGAGTTTTAAAGGGTTTCCCATCTTCACCTAAAATGGAACCAAACCAGGCATGGGTCAATTTCACCTTGGTATCCGGTTTCCAACGGCGGTAGGCCGCAAAGAGTTGTTTAAAATGCAACTGCTGACGGCTATCGGTCACGTAAATAACCTCATCAGGCTGCCAAGTTTTTTCTCGGTACTCAAGAGTGGCGAGATCCGTTGTCATGTAATTTGCAGCACCGTCTTTCTTTCGAACCATGGCCGGATTATTCTTCAATTCCGGATGATCATTGAAAAAGACCATGCGAGCACCTTTACTCTCTTCAGCAATTCCGGCATCTTCCAATTCGTTCACCAGAGATATCAACCGATCATTATAAAAACTTTCCCCCAAAGTGACATCGAACCCCACATCCATGCGCTGATATATCCGATCGAATTCCCCGCGAGATAACTGAATCATTGATTCCCAGATTTTCCGGTTTTCAGTGTCCCCCGACTGAAGCCGAACAAGCTCATTGCGACACGCTTCCAGAACGGTTTCATCTTGCTCACACTGCTGATTGACCGCTTTATAAACCCGTTCCATCTCTTCAACAGGTTTACGCTCAAGAGCCTCCCGATCCAGGATGGATTTCCAACCATAGAGCAATTTGCCAAACTGAGTACCCCAATCTCCAATATGATTGTCACTGACAACGCTGTGCCCCAACAACCTCAGTGTACGCGAAATACTTTCTCCCAGAATGGTAGAGCGGATATGCCCTACATGCATTGTCTTGGCCACATTGGGAGAACTGAAGTCAACCACGAAGGATTTGACCGCTTCAGGCTTCCGATAAAAGAGGTGCTCCCCCTTGAATGCCTCGTTCATGACATGACTCAAGGCATTCCGACTGATTCTGAAATTTAAAAATCCCGGCCCTGCAACTTCAGGTGAATCACCTAAACCACCCAGGTCCAAATGCTTCAACACCTCGGCAGCAACATCCCGTGGATTTTTCTTCATCCCCTTTGCCAGATTCATCAGTGAATTACACTGATAATCTCCGAATTTGGGGTCAGGACAAGGCCGGATCAAAATCCGGGTTGGATCGGCGTCAGGGTAGGCCGAAAGCACTGCTTTCTGCAGGTGAGATTCAATTTTAAAATTAATCACTGATTTTGAATGAGAAGTATTGGGTCTTTGCCTGTGGCTTCAACTCAGAAAACAGAGTTCGCAAACCGGTATCAGGAATTCTGGGAAGTGATGATCTCGAACATTTCCGACTTACCGGGAGCATCTTGAAGAGTTTGCCTGAAATCTTTCTTATGCAGGAGTTTTGCTATGTTGGCCAAGGTATGAAGATGTTTCTGAAATTGGCCTTGGGGAACAAGAAACAACATGACCAAGTTGACCGGCTGATTATCTATAGCGTCAAAATCCACCCCAGAGGATGATCGCCCGAATGCGCCAATGACATCCGAAATCAAATCCGTGGACGCATGGGGAATTCCCACACCAAAACCAATTCCGGTACTCATATTCGACTCGCGCTTCTTGACCACTTCCGAAATTTTTTCGCGAGAATCTGCCTTGATCTTGCCGGTACTGACCAATACGTCGATAAGCTCGTCAATCGCCTCCCAGCGATCACCGGCTTTCAACTCCGTGATAATTTGCTCTTGTTCCAGAATGTCAGATAAAATCATAACCCAATCCCTTAGAATTCAAGAGCCAGTAATGTTGAACAATTCGGATTCGGAATCAAGCTGAGAATTCAGGAAGCAATTCATCCGATTGATTCTGACATATTCAAGCGCTCTAATCTCGCTTGACATTGTTTCCCATCGAAGAGGACTCTGTCTCTTCAAATGAAGAGAAAAGAAGTAATTGTAGTCTTTTTGGCAAGTCTCCTAATCTATGGAATCGGGTATTATTGGATTGAACACCAAAGAACCAAAAACGGACCCTGGCAAGTCACCTTCTCTTCCAACGGATCCAATGATGACCCATTTATCATGATCAATCATGATTCATTGGGAGTGAACAACACTAAAATATTCTTTCGAGGAGAAACCACCTCCCAACCAGTCGATTCGGTCATTATTTCTTTCGAAAATCAGCAGGATGAAATTCCTTTCGGAAAAGTGCTTTTTCAGGATCCCACATTTTTGCCGGGAACGGCCGCATTCGATTTCTTCGGACACGAGGTTGAATTACTTCCACGGGTATTGACTCTGAATCGGATTGAGTACCCATGGAAACCCGATTCAGTCCATCAGCTCTCCAAAGAAGATAAAATGACCGAAAAAGAGAAATCCACTCGAAAAAGAGACAAAACCTCTAATCGGTAGGAAATGCTGTCCTCAGCGTGCCGAATTCCAAATTGGCAATATTAATAAAGGAGAAAAGGTTGCCTTCTCGCTTTAAAGGACTCGAGACCCTCATTCCATTCATTCACGATGGTCTCGGTGGATACATGATTGCGAATGGCAGATAGAACCGAAGGACTCTTAAGGAGTCGATTGAAGCGGTCCAAGCCGAATTCTTCTGGGTATAGGCTATACAGGGTTCGGGCAATGGCAATACCGACATCCACAATCCGCACGATCTCACGATTTGTCAGCAGGATTCCAACCCCTTGGCATGTTTGCCCTTTATATACCGAAGCATCGGGTTTGAACACTATGGGAACGAATCGGATACCGGCAAAACTCAATCGATTCAATGCCTCAGCTAACTGGAGGTCGTTAATATAGGGAGCGCCGATGCGTTCGAAGGGAGTATCGGTCCCCCGCCCTACGGAGAGATGCGTGGTTTCCAATAAGCCAATCCCCGGGTACAGGATTGATTGAGTCAGACTCCGCATATTTGGGGAAGTATTGATCCAGGGCAACCCGGTTTCATCAAACCAGAAAGATCGGTTCCATCCTTGAATACGGATCACTTTCAACGATACCGGAATATCCAATTCCATTTTAAACATCTTCGCCAATTCACCGGTTGTCATGCCATGCCGCACCGGAACATTATGAAAAGCAACAAAATCAGATTCGCCCTGCCTCATAGGACCTTCAACTTTATCCCCTCGAATCGGATTGACTCGATCCAGAACTAAAAACTCAATTTCCGCATCGGCCGCGGACTGCATGGCCAATCCCATTGTTGAAATATAGGTATAGAATCGAGCGCCAATATCCTGAATATCGAACACCAGAATATCCAATTCTTTTAATTGCTCCGGCTGGGGTGCTCTGTTTTGTCCATAAAGACTGTACACCTTCAAGCCGGTGGTTTGATCCGAGGAATCACCAATATTGGAATCCAACACCCCTTGTACCCCATGTTCGGGACTGAACAATACCCTCAGATCAACTTTGGGACTATCCATCAGCAAATCAATTGTCCGATGCCGAAATCGATCAATTCCCGTGTGATTGGTGATCAATCCCACACGCTTTCCAACCAACCATTCAAAATCGGTCTCTACCAAAACGTCGATCCCATTCAAAACAGGGAATGAGGATGTCAGGGATTGCGGACGTGTGGAATCAACAAGTCCGGACTCTGTGTGTTTTATGCTGACTTGTTTCGTTTCGACGCAAGCTGTTGCGAGAGCACCGAGAACAAGCGATGTCAAAACATTGGAAGCAAATCTGCCGTTGGGAAGAATTGATTTGAAACAACCGCAACTCATGTAGGACAAAAAAACGGCTTCCCCGAGAGGAAGCCTGTTTAAAGTTAAAAAAATTTGTTTTATCCAGAATTGAAATCCAATTAAACCTGCCTCAAGGCGAAGTGTAATCCCTGATTGGGTCTTCTCCCTCTCCCGAATCATCTTCGGTGAGCTCTAAATCATCATTCTTTTCAATGACTTCTCCATTTTTATCGATCAGTATCACCGAGACCACGCCATCAGCATCAGT
>DUCD01000142.1 GCA_012959985.1 Verrucomicrobiales bacterium
CTTCTGGCGGCCTTCGGTTCGGATCGCAGTCGTTACAAGGATGCCCCTCAGATTCAGAAATACAGCGGAATCGCTCCGGTGATCGAACGCAGCGGCAAAAAAATATGGGTTCATTTCCGTTGGGCCTGTCCGAAGTTCATGCGGCAGAGTTTTCATGAATTCGCCGGCCAGTCCATCCTGTTCTGCAACTGGGCCAAAGCCTATTATGTGAATGCCCGTTACAGAGGCAAGGACCCCCCTTCGGCCGTCCGTGCATTGGCTTTCAAATGGCAGAGAATTCTTTGGCGATGCTGGCAGGACCGAGTGCCCTATGATAACGATAAATATGTGAATAACCTCAAGAAACAAGGCTTGGAAATTTACAGAAACCTCAATGAAAAGACTATTAAAACGGTTTGAATAAATGTAAAAAAAGAGTTGGCGGACAACCTCAGATGTCTACCGCACCGAAAGCAGCGCGCCGAAGTCAGTAAAAACAATTTTCGAATTGCGACTTGATGAGCCTGGATGCAAAGTTGCTGAGTGAGTGATATAGCACGTTACATTGATCATACCAATTTAAAGCCGGACGCTTCCAAAGAGGACATTGAAAAATTGTGCAGAGAAGCGATAGAACACCAGTTCTTCAGTGTCTGCGTAAGTGGTTCAAGGCTCGAGTTGGCCCACCATCTTCTGGAAAACTGTGACGTTCAAGTCGGCACGGTCGTAGGTTTCCCCCATGGAGCAATTGATAAGGATTCCAAACGTTACGAAACTGAATTGGCAATCGATCTGGGTGCCGATGAAATCGATATGGTGATGAACATCGGTCGTTTGAAGGATAGGGACACCCCGTATATTGTAAGGGAAATCAGAGACATAGTGGAATCAGCGGAAGGTCGTATTGTGAAAGTGATTCTAGAAAATTGCCTGCTTTCGAATGAGGAAATTAGACGAGCCTGCAATCTGGTAATGGACGCCCAAGCCCATTTCGTTAAAACTTCCACCGGATTCAGCACTGGAGGCGCTACGGTGAAACATATTAAGCTGATGCGCGAAACCGTAAAGCGAAATGCCGGAGTCAAAGCCTCCGGAGGAATCCGTGATTTCAATACAGCAAAGGCGATGATCGAAGCGGGAGCGACCCGATTGGGGTGTTCGGCCAGTGTGGCAATTATCAGCGGATCGGAGTCTCCCATGGCATTATCGGAGTAAATCCACCCAAATTCAGTAGAAGTCGCTGCACTGCCTTTAGATTAAGGATTAAAATTAACAGGTCGCGGGATTTACTACTCGAATTATCCGGGGATCTCTCCCGATCCAAAGCGGCGACTTCGTCGCACGCAGTCCAAAACCTGTCGGAATTTCAGAGATTTCCGGCCAACGCGTCAGCGGCATGGACTGCGTCGACGAGTTATGCGAAGTCGCCTTTTTCCGTTGGATGACCAGATCAGACTTAACCGAATGGTCGTGCAGCGAGCCCTACCGAACCAACCCATTCAAATGCCTGAACTGGCATTGAATCCACCATCCACGGGAATGACCACCCCTGTTACAAAACTGGAAATATCGGAGGCCAGATAGAGCAAAGTTCCTTTAAGTTCTTCAGGTTTTCCCAAGCGATTCATGGGGGTTTTCTGGTGAACTCTCTGATACCTCGGCGTCAGGTTTCCCTCTTCATCAAAAGCCAGAAATTTGAGCTGTTCGGTCAGAAAGAAGCCGGGAGCAATTGCGTTGACCCGGATGCCCATCGGGGCCAGATGCACTGCCAACCATTCCGTGAAATTGCTGACAGCGGATTTGGCAGCCGAATAGGCGGGAATCTTTGTCAGAGGCTTGAAGGCGTTCATGGAAGATATATTGATGATGGCACCTTTCCGGCGTTCGACCATGTCCCAAGCCAGAACCTGAGTCGGTAGCATAGTTCCAATGAAATTCAAATCGAAGGCACTTTTAAATCCATCCAGCTTCAGTCCGAAAAAGGAACTTTCCAAGTCGCCTGGATCGCTTAGTTGTTCAATGCCCGTAGTGGCGCTGGGGGCGTTGCCTCCGGCTCCGTTCACCAGAATATCCACCGATCCAAGCTCTGAATGGATAATTTCCCGAGCCACGACCAAAGATTCCTCTGACAACACGTCGGCTTGAATACCGATCGTCTGAACGCCCGTCTCAGCCTGAAGTCTTCCGGCGAGTTCCACTGCAGCTTCTTCATTGAGATCCAGTAAAGCCAAATTGGCCCCGACCGACGCCAATGCTTCAGCAAACGAAGTGCAGAGCACCCCGGCTCCTCCAGTGATGACTGCCGTTTTATTCTTAAGATCGGAAAAGTCGATGGGGTCCAGGCTCATAAGCGTGAATTCACTTCATTGGGATTTCCCCTCAACCGAAATGGCAAGGACGCCCACTTTCCCACCAAGTCATACTTTAGGTTCCCAGCCATTACGGTAATCTTTTCCCCACAATTTTTGAGCTCTTCGATTTTTAATGATGCGGTGCTTGTCTGAGTCAAAGTGAATTGTGCTGCCGACTCGATAACCAATATTTCCCAGATGGCACATGAGGGTACTGACTTGGGCATCCTCAATTTCCGAATGTGGAGTGGTCCCGTTGCGGATGCCATTGAAAAAATCAGCGACGTGAATGTCTGTGCTGGAATTCCCCGACCCTTCCTCCAACAGCTTCCCTTCAAGGTCATAAATACTGTACCCTGATCCGGCAAACGCCAGACTTCCTTTATCCCCGTAAAAAGTCACAAAGGAATACTCTTCCGGACGGCGACGGTGACAACTGCTGCATTCCCATGATATACCTACTTTTCCATAATCATAGACTGCGGTTCCGCTGTCGGGGGTTTCCTGATCATCGTCAAAGTGATAACGCCCCCCGTTATAGGTGACCTTTTTCGGCAGATCAACTTGAAGTCCCCAACGCGCAACATCGAGGGCATGGATCCCGTTATTTCCCAGTTCCCCGTTCCCCCAATTCCAGCGCCAATGCCAGTTATAATGTACGAGATTGTCAACATAAGGTCGCTCAGGAACCGGTCCCTGCCACATGGAGTAATCCAAATTCGATGGAACCGGAGCCGGTTTTCCTTGGCCGATTGAACCTCGCGAATTGTTATACCAGCACCGGGCGTAACGAAGGTCTCCGATGACTCCATCATGGAGTTTCTGAATTCCTTCGATGAATGCCGGCCAACTTCGCCGCTGGTTACCCATCTGCACCACGCGTTTGTTCTTACGGGCGGCGGCAACCATCATCTCTCCTTCAGCGGCCGTATTACTGCCGGGTTTTTCTACGTAAACATGCTTACCGGCCGAGCAGGCAAGGATGGTCGCTGGTGCATGCCAGAAGTTCGGTGTGGCAATCATCAGAACATCCACGTCCTTGTCATCCAGTATTTTCCGAAAATCCTGCACACCTTTGACTGGCTTTTTCTGCTTGTCTCCCACCGTTTTCAATGCTCGATCGATCCGCTGAGTATCAACATCACAGACATAGGCTACTTCTGCATTCGGCAAGGCAATGGCGGCATTGACATGTGCCATCCCTCGTCCCAGGCCCATTACGCCAACAACGATTTTTTCATGAGCCGAGTCTGATGCCTGCAAGGAAGGAACGGTACTCAGGGCACCGATGCCCAAACTGAGGGTTCCGGAGGTCTTAATGAATTCTCTACGGTCGATGGGGTTTTTCATAACGTGATTATTTGAAAGGTTAGGAAAATTTGTAATTTCGTGACAGATATTGCAGGATCGATAAAACTAGAATGTCTCAAATGCGCAAACAAGACAATTCGATATGGATTCACTAACCGTCAATGGCGAACCTATTCTGGAAGAGTGGGTTGAACAGGAATTTTCCCAGATCAAATCTCAATATGAAAGCATGGGGAAAGTTTCCTGTTGTGAACGGAATGAAGAGTTTCGGGGTTACGCCAGAGAAAACATCATCTCACGCATGCTCTTGACTCAGGAAGCACGCCACGCCGTTAAAGCCCCGGACGAGGGTGAAATCGACGAAGCCGCCAAGAAGATCAAGGAGGCCCACGGAGGCGAAGAACAGTTCTACCAGACGACAGGACTGACATCGGAACAGGAAGCCCTGATCCGAAAAGATATTGCCTCCAATATTCAAGTGGAGAAACTCATAGAAAAAATCTGCAGGGCTCATAGCAACCCAGCAGATGAAACCCTGAAGAAATATTACGAAAACCACCTGGAGTTGTTCATGACCGAGGAAGAAGTCCAGGCACTCCATATTCTCAAGGCTCCCCGAAAAGTGGAAGACAGAGAAGCCGCCTACCAGGAATTGCGCAAGGTGCGTCGTCAATTACTGGATGGAGAGAACTTCCAGAGTCTGGCTAAAACGCACTCAATCAAACCTGATGAGGAAACGGATCTGGGGTTTTTCAAACGCGGAGAACTGATGGAGGAATTCGAACACATTGCCTTCTCAATGAATATCGGTGAAAACAGCCCGGTCTTCAGCACTCAGTATGGATTCCACCTGATTCAGGTAGCCAATCGAAAGGAAAAGAAACCGAAACCATTCAATTCGATCCAGGAAGAAGTCCTGCAATTTTATCTGGAAGATCGACGAACTGAAGCCATCGGAGATTTTGTCAAGGGACTCAAGGAAAAAGCAACGATTACCGGGGAAGAACCCCCACAACCGAAGGATGAATCCGGAGACATTGCAGCCCCATGAAACCCATCCTGCCTGACCGGAACTCCCTCCTGGATTGGTCCACTTCTCTTCTAAAAGACAACGGTATTCTCGCTGGAAAAATCGAGAATGAATGTTCGATTTCTAAAGAAAGCGTGGAGATTCTTCTGAATGAAGTCCTCCGGTTCATGGCTTTGGTTGCTCATTATAATGAAACTCTGACCCCATCCATTAAAGTGGATGATGCTTGGCATGAGTTGATTCTTTTCACCCGCGTTTACGCTGAATTCTGCCAGTCCCGATTCGGACGGTTCATTCACCATTTTCCCGGTGGCGGGAAAACAAGGAATGAATTACAGTATCGACGAACTCTGGAACTTTACAGACTGCATTTTGGAGAACCCGATTCCAGGTTCTGGGGGAATCCAGATAAGGTCGAAGACGCATCCGACTGCGGTCCGTGTGAAGCGAAACCCAACTAAACAAGATTACAGGCATCCCATAGGAAACTTCATGAAACCACCAAAAACAGGGTGTTTTTGTCATCGAACGGCCTTGTGGGATAGCA
>DUCD01000143.1:0-6903 GCA_012959985.1 Verrucomicrobiales bacterium
ATCAATCCCGTGGGTCATTCAGCATTTCTCCTAAAATATCGTCACTTGCAGTGATCGCTTCAATCCTACCGCCCACGCTGGCAGGTCGCCGATTCCGCAAACTGGTCCGACGCTCCATGTGACCCTGTCGGTATTCTTCCATCGCCTCACGAATCAGTTCCGAGGTCTTCCGGTCAACTTTTCGGGCATAGGCCTGAAATTCCTCATATACCGGTTCAGATACATTGACTGTTATTGTTTTCATACATCGATATTAATGTATATTAGTTTATAGTCAACAGACGATTCGTATTCAGCCTCCACCGGGATGAAGTGTTTGCAAAGCAGAGCAACAGGGCGTGACTTCGCGTGGACAATATTGTCAGATGCTTAAATTGTTTCGGATATGAACTCCGATCTGTTTCATGTCAAAAATTCAGATCATGTCGCCAAAATCAAACCGCAACTCTGTAATTCTTTGCATGCTCCTTCTAATTTCCGGGTCGGTCACTCTGTTTCTGCTCCAAACCAAATTCGGGTCCACACCGGAACCGGAATACGGTGGTTACCCCATCAGTTATTGGTTGAAGGAGTTGGAGAAATCCCCGAGTCAGGAGGTCCGTACCGCCCTGAAAGTCATTGGACCTGAGGCAGCCCCCTATCTGGTTGAGTTGCTCCATTCGGAAGATACCCTATTTAAGCGGTATCTCAGAGAGAACTGGCAGATGATCCCAAGCGTTGTGCGGAGTGCCCTCGATTATCCTACTTCCTCGGTAAAGCTCAAATTCATTGCTGTCGAAGGACTGGAGATACTCGGAACAAAATCCATCAAGGTCCTCCCAGAACTGATCGATGCACTGAGCGATCCCAACGATTCGGTAAAAATCGGCAGCGCCAGCGTGCTCAGGGCCATCGGACCATCTGCGGCAGAGGCAGTCCCTGCATTGCTCAGGGCCATCGGACCATCTGCGGCAGAGGCAGTCCCTGCATTGCTCACTGCTTTGAACCATTCAACACAGATGGTGCGTAATGGAATCGAACAGGCTTTGATTCAAATCTGGAAGTACAAGAAAACTGAAACAAAAACGGCGCAGATACTTTCACAATTGGAAATGGCAACCGACGTCGGAAAATTTAGCCTCTGCCGAATTTATTGCAGAATCAACCCACGTCCACCAAAGGAAATCACCACTATCGTTTCAAACCTGGTCAACAACCCGCATAAGCGGGAACTGCAGGAGGAAACCGCATTGTTGATCGCAGATGATACTGTTGAATTCAGTGAAAACTTGAAACGCCAAGCGCTGTGGTTACTGCTTGAAAGCAGGAATGATAGAGTAAGGAGAATGGCGACTTCGCGCATTCAAACTTTTATCAAACTCGCTGATGCTGAAAGTCAGAAGTCTTTCGCGAAACGGTTGAAACATAGTTTGGAAGATTCCGAAATTGCGACAAAAGAAAAACTGAATGTCCTCTTCAAAATCAGATCGGGAGTGAGTCATTATATGAATCAATTTCCGCTGGTAATGAATTGGCTGAATCGAGAACCCGAGAATATCAATTATTCCATCACCGATAAATTGAAAACCATCAATTGGGTCCGGTTTTGGGATAGAGATTACGCCGCACAGTTTCCCTTTGTCTCCTCGTTGTTGGTTAAATGGCTCGAAGAAGAACCGAATTGGAATCATGGAATTCTCTTAGAATTACTTCTGTGGGGAGTATCCGACCAATACTCTCGAGATTTGACAAGCGTGGCGAAACACCTATCTGATCCACACCAGCATACTCGTCTTGTTGCGGCACGTGTCATTGGAAAAACGGGACCGAGTGCCATGTCGTTTCTACCGGAGCTGGAAAAATTGATGACAAACGGTGATCCTCTGGAAAATTCCATCGCTGCCGAAGTAATCCTTCAGATTGCACCGAATCACGTTGAAGCTTTCCAGGTCTTCAGAAAACAATTTCAAGTGGGCGATGCCTCACAGAAAAGTATCACAGCTTGGAATATGGCAAAATATCAATTGCCGCTTCCAGAAACTCTTCGAACTGAATTAGCTTCATTTTTCCTGAGTCTGGCTGATGACAACCCTGCGAAACCTCATTGTCTAGCCGCCATAATGGTTCTATTACCCGAAAACAAAGAAGCCCACGCCACTTTGCTGCGGTTGATGGATTTTGGTCTTGGATGGAAAACCTTATCGTTGTTGGAACAACATCCGAATCTGCCTCCTGAAACAATTAAGGTCCTGAAGCAATTATTATTGAAAGAAGAATTTACTGCTCACCGGGAGTCGTTAAACCGGTTCCGCTGAAATGATTTCAATCCCTGCAAAGGGACTCCGGGTGCATTTTGATATTCAGCTAAAGGCCCACAAAAATAAAGAAAAATAGAATTCCGACCTGATCCGTAGTAAACTTTTTTATCATGCCACCCCATAAAAAATTCAAACCTACCTTTTTTTGGGTTCTCCTTTTGATTGCCGGTCCGGTGACGCTGATTCTGCTCCAAACTGAATTCTGGTCCACACCGGAACCGGAATACGGCGATTATCCAGTCAGCCATTGGTTGAAAGAGCTGGAGAAATCTCCCCGTCAGGAAGTTCGCACCGCCCTGAAAACCATAGGACCTGAGGCAACTCCCTATCTGATTGAGTTGCTCCATTCGGAAGATACCGTGTTCAAGAGTTTTCTCAGAGAGAACTGGATGATGATTCCGAATACAATAAAGAACCATCTTGAATATCCAACTTCTTCGGTAAAGCTCAAATCCATTGCATTTAAAGGTCTGAAGATACTCGGAACAAATTCACTCGAAGTCCTTCCTGAGATAATTAATGCACTGAACGATCCCAATGATTCCGTGAAAGCCAGTAGCGCCAGCACACTGAAAGCCCTAGGACCTCAGGCGGCGGCGGCTGTTCCAGCACTACTCAACGCCCTAAACTATTCCACAGATATGGTGCGAAATGGATCCGAAAAAGCTTTGGCTCGAATCTGGAAAGAGGCATCGACTGAAAAGCTTCGAACGTTGATTATTTCAAGATTGGAGTCGGCTACTGAAGCCGTCAAATTGAGTCTCTGCCGAATCTATTGTAAAATCAACACAAGCCCACCACAGGAAATCATTACCACCGTTTCACATTTGCTTGAAACCTCGAAAAATCGGAATTTGCAAGAGGAAGCGGCATTGCTAATAACAGACAACGCATATGATAAGAACCTGAAAAGTGAGTTTAGTGAAACCCAGAAGTATGGAGCCCTCTGGTTGCTGCGTGAAAGCAGGAACCAACGCATCAAAAGAATGGCCAATGCGCAGATCCGAACATTACTGGAAACCTCCGCTAGTGAGTCGCAAAAGCCCTTCATGAATTGGTTGAAATTCCGCATGGAGGATCCTGATCACCCGCTTTCTGATAAACTGAAGATCATCGATAGAATCGTCCAGCCAAAGGGTAGTCTTCTGATAAATCAATTCCCCTGTGTTATGGAATTGATCAAACGCGAATTGGAAGATTCAAACAATCTGATATCCACCAAACTGAATATCGTCAACAGAATAGGAATCCGCGGAAACGATTCCGCACATCAATTCCCCTTTGTATCCTCATTGTTAATTCAATGGCTCGAAGAAAAACCGGAGGATCGGTTACCCGCAAGAATACTTTATTTATTAACACGTTGGGGCGTTTCGGAACAGCTGGATCATGACTTGAAAATCATAGTAGACTACCTGGATCATCCAAATCTGCATTGTCGCAAGAACGCCGCACGAATCATTGGCAAATCGGGACCGAAAGCGATGTCGTTTATACCGACACTGGAAAAAATGATGGCGAGCAAAGATCCACATAACCAGATCTACGCCGCCGAGGCAATTCTCAAGATCGAGCCAAATCACCCCGGTCCTTTCCAGGTCTTAAAAATTCAGTATCAAGAGGGTGATACCATAAGAAAAAGAGTCGCCGCTTGGAAAATAATACGCCACCAATTCAAGCTCGATGAGAGCCTTAAACTAGAATTGTCCAGGTATTTCCAGACTCTGGCGGATGACGATCCCGCCAAACCATATTTTCTTGCAGCCGCGTTGATTCTGAATCCCGAAAACAAAGATGCCCAGGCTTCCTTGCTGCGTTTGAACAAACTACCGGGTTCTAACTTTCTCCATGATGAAACCCTATGGCTGCTGGCACAACATAAGAATTTGCCTTCTTCAACCATGAATGTCCTGAAACAATTATCCTTGGATGAAGAATATTCCACTTATCTTGACCAATTAAGTCGGTTTCACTAATTTGATTACCTCCATGAAAAGACGATTCCCAAGTTTGATAGTCTCGGCCTTATGCCTGATTTTTCTGTGCACCATTCTCCCTCAACAGGCTGATGGTGACAAACCAAACATAATACTGATCATTGCAGATGATATGAACTGGAATGATTGCGGCGCCTATGGGCATCCGTATATCAGGACTCCCAACATTGATCGATTGGCGAATCTTGGCATGCGGTTTGAACATGCCTACCTGACGGCAAACTCCTGTAGCCCCAGTCGTTCCAGCATCATCACCGGACGGTATCCACATAACACAGGAGCAGAACAACTGCACTGGCCTCTGCCGGAAGATTCCGTCACCTTTGTGGAGAAGCTGAAAAATGCGGGTTACTACACGGCTGCCGCCGGAAAATGGCACTTGGGTAAGGCCGTCAAGGATCACTTTGATGATATATTTGAAGCATCCATGTCGGGATTCATTCTTCCAAGCGGTGACGGAAAAGAACCTCCGAAAATGATTGCCAAGGCACCCAGCGGATGTGAAGCCTGGTTGCCGACGCTTCAGAATCGACCGAGAGACAAACCCTTCTTCCTTTGGCTTGCGGCACTCGATCCTCATCGGGAATACGAAAAAGGATCCTTGATTCCCGCACACAGTCTGGGTGAAGTGATCGTGCCACCACATCTACCGGACACTCCGGAAGTGCGTGAAGATCTGCGACTCTATTACGATGAAATTGGTCGACTCGATCAATATGTCGGCCGTGTTATCACAGAACTCGATGCGCAAAAAATCACCAACAATACAATGGTCCTTTTTATCAGTGACAACGGAAGGCCCTTTCCCCGGGATAAAACCAGCTTATATGACGGTGGTATACGGACACCCTGGATCGTAAAATGGTCGACTGTGGTAGCCCCGGGTTCGGTTACCGACAGTCTGGTCAGTTCCGTAGATATCGCTTCGACTCTGCTGGACATAGCCGGACTGGTGGCACCACCGACCATTGGGGGTCGAAGCTTCCTGCCCATCCTGCTCGATCCGGAAACAATCACCCGTGACTATGTTTTCGCAGAAGATCACTGGCATGACTATGAGGATCATGGTCGCTCTGTTGGCAACCAACGCTACAAACTCATTCGTAACGACTATTACGATCTACCGGCCACTCCTTCCGCCGATGCCGGGCGCAGCCCAACCTGGCAGACGCTTCGGAAACTGTATGACAAAAACCAGTTAAACTCAGTTCAGAAGGCATGCTTCATTGCACCCCGCCCCCATTACGAACTGTTCGACCTCGAAGAAGACCCGGATGAATTAAGCAACTTAGTTAGTCACCCCGATTACCAGGGAATTCTAAAAAAACTGAAATACGAATTGGATGAATGGTCGAAAAGGACCCAAGATTTCATGCCATCAAAACGGACGCCGGATGAATTCGACCGCCTCACGGGAGAACCGGATCACTCCGTGCGAATTCGCCCACGACATTCAAAAAAACAAATGTTCGGAACCAACGGAAAATACTAATCAGATTGATCCAGCAACAGTATTTTCTCATCGTTCCCAACCACCAGCTTAATCCGATCGGGTTTAATCTCAAGAACACTTGCCTCGTTGATGGTATCCCCCACTCTAAGGACTCGTCCGTTGATAATTGCAATGGAGAGGTTTTTATTGTAGAGGATCCCTTCAAGTTTCAGCTCTGGTAATTTTTTTGCGGAAAGGCCGGCACTTAATTCTTCAACGGACTCAGAAACGAGTTCAATGGACTCCCCTGAATCCGGTGCATCTTCCGTTCCTTTTTCGATTGACGAATAAATGAGTTCATCCTCCTGTTCCGTGAGATTTCTTAAATCTCCCAGCCTTGATCTCTCTCGCTCCTCCAATAAAGAATAGATTCCGACAAAAATTAAGAACATGAAAACAAATCCCAAGCTGGCAACAGCCGGAATCAAAACCATTCGACGCTTCTGTTCTTTTGTAATTTTCCGGAAGGGTGATTCGACATCAACCACTTTAGAAACCGGAATTTCAGTCGGTTTCTGTATCTGAGGAGGAAGGATGAATGCCGTGTCATGCTTCTCCTGTTGCAGAACGGCTTTCCAGTGATCCACTCGATCGTCCAATCCCAATTTCTTCAAATAATCCATATCCAGAAGCGAATCGGCACCTCCATCTGAAGCAGACTGCTGATCGTGTATAAGTGCATCCGCAACATGCACTGCCGTCAGAGAATTGAACTCATTGGAAAAACATTGGTTTGGAAAATGATGCAGAGGCACTGCCTCAACCAAAGTAACCGGCATTCCCCACAAACCCAACAGATAGGCACCTGTCTCAGCATGGGTCGCCTTAAAAACTTCTGATTCCGCCTCCCACATCTGCCGGTGTTCCACCTGAGCCAGTTCAACCGCTTTTTCGTAATCTTCAGGAAGGTTACTGGCAAGAACCCGTTTCCCGACGTCATGAAGTAACCCGGCGGTAAAGGCCTCCTCAGATAATTTCTGATCCCCGGTTTCTGCCCAGGTCAAACTCTTGGCCCACCCAGCCACATCAATACTATACTGCTCGGCATGAAGTTTTCGGAAAATCCCAGGGGCTGAAATTGTCGGACTTGATGGGCTGGAATATAAGTCCCGGCGAT
>DUCD01000143.1:6992-21428 GCA_012959985.1 Verrucomicrobiales bacterium
CGTTCTGCCCGGCATCAAGTTTGTGAAGAATTCCGAGGTTTAAATCCGAAAACTTGCTGCGTAAGAGTATATGATCCCACAAATCATCAATTGAAAACCCTTCGTAAGAAATCTGATCGGATTGATTCAACACGTGTATACTGATGATCAGGGATTTCACAGCCTCCGTTCCCAAAATGGCAACCGCTTCAGATATATTTGTAATTTTCTCCGGTAAACCAAAAAACGCTGAATTGACCAAGTGAAGAAGTTTTGCAGAGACGGCCAGATCCCGAGCTATCAAATCCCCTATTTCCTGAACCATCGTCATCGGAGATTCCAAGGATTTCACAAGATCAAAATAGGCTGACGGCAATGATGGAAACTGCTCCAACCTGGAAACCAATTCTCGGATTTTTTCGTTGGAGAGCCATCCATCCAAAGTCAAAGACTGTCGAATTGTGATCAGAAGATCCTCTGCATCATAAGGTTTTGGAATAAACTGATGTGTTCCAGAAACACATTCCATGATCAACTTTTAATCGGCCGAAGAGGAAGTAATGAAGCGTAGGGATTCAGGGTGTTTCTCGAGAACTTGATTGAGGAATTCAGCACCCGGCATATCCCTCAAATTCGAATTAGCAATGACAGCAACAAATGGATCTTTCTCCATCAACGCCAAAGCGGATGCCCCATCAACGGCATACTCAATTGACCAGATTCCAGCCTGAGAGCCTATTGCCCGATTTAAGTTCTCAACATCAACCGGATCCGTAGCAATAAAAAGAAGTCGCTTTGACATTTTTCAACCTGATTAACGGACAAAATATTCGATCATTCAAAATGGAGAAATGAAATTTGAATAGCCTTCACTCTAAACCCGCCTTTTAATCAGCAATACCACAGGAAGAATTCCATTAAATGTTTAGAAGAATACTATCTACCATACTTGATATCGGTCGATGCGGAAAAATATTGAGAGGAAATCCCCTCCTTTCCTAAAACTGATTGAAAAGGTGAATGCGGATGAACCCTATGAAGCAGTATAATGACTTACAAAATATATAAGTAAGACAAACACAACAATTCCAATATAAATATTTAACAGACTCGAATGGCACTAAGTTAAGGCTTTTTGTTCCGTCCTGATTGGTTTCCCATAGTCCGGGGTCGACGCCCCCGGCTACAGGAGCAAAATCATGCCCAAGGCCTTATCAAACTTGATGCCGGCCGCGGTGAGGCCGGATTTAACATCGTTCTGCTCATGTCAATCCCAGACCCAATTGCCCAGGAATCCCATCGAAACCCCGTCTTAACTTAGTGCCATTCGGGACAGACTCTTCTTTAGAAATTACAAACTATAGAGATGGCAACACAGCAGATCCTCAAACCGTAACGTTCACCAGTAAGGGCCAAGTGGTCATTCCGGCCAAGCTGAGACGTCACGACAGAATTGCAGCCGGTACGCGGGTGGTGGTCACCGATACCAAGGAAGGCATCCTCCTTAAACCAATCACTACTGAATACATCAGAAGCTTACGCGGCTCCATGAAAGGCAAGGAAGTTCTCAAGGCTCTGGCAAAAGACAAAAAAAAACACTGGTCACAGGAGATTCCCCATTCAATTCGATGGAGAAGGAAATTAAAATCCACTGGCTCAAATAATTCCGAACTCCAACAAGGCGGGTTGGGAACAAATGGTGATTCAATCAAACTTACGATGACTCGCCTTTTCGGCGGTCGGAAAATCCTTCGGAATTTCGGTTTGAGTCACCTTACCGGTCGCGGCCCACTCGGTTCCGCGGTTAAAAGTGACGATGAATCCGACACATTCCAATGAATAATCAGCATGACCCATCGGTGTGTGGAAGACCCGCCCCTTGCCGTAATCCAAGGCGATAATCATCGGTTCGTGGCGTCCGGTTCCCCGTTTCTCTTTGGATGAATAAGTGGTTGCCAGAACGGTCATGTTTTCCGCCGGTCCGCGAAGTCGATCATACAGTTCATCCTGAGCGTGCAACCATTTCAGCGGCATTCCCTTGGTAATGGGGTGGGAACTGTCCCGAACGGTGATTTGAAACTCGTGCTGTGGACCATGGCTTCCTCCTTTACCGGGAGACGTGTCGCGAATTAATTTCCCCTCGTCGTTGTAATAAACGTAAGGCCCACTGGATTCGTCCCGATCACCCCATCCGCCCAATCCGATCATTTTGTTGTATTCATCCCAATCCCCGAATGAATTGTCGGCCGCATGAATCACAACCAAGCCTCCTCCATTCTTCACAAAACGTTCCAGTGAACGTTGCGTTTCCTTCGGCCATGCGGCGGCATTCCAGCCGAAATTGGTAACCACCACATCGAACTTCGAGAACTCGGGTTTGAAATCAGGATCCGCTTTGGGCTTGGGTAAGGCCGTTGTTTTTTTGCCGCCTTCTAAAGGATACTCTTCGATCAGTTTGTCTCCCTTCCACGTAAAGGCTGTTCGCTCGACGCTCACTTCGAACCGTCCCGATTCTTCCAGATACTGTTTCATCATCACCGTGGTTTTTGGCCACATACCGTGATTGTTCTGCCCATCAATGATGAGTGCCTTGAGTTTCGAATCCGCTTGAGCGGTAATCCCGGCAAGAACCAGAAGAGCCGATAGTCCATTAATCATGTTCCTTTGCATGAGTTTGTTCAGTTTTTGTTTTCTAGATACAGTCTAACATTTCAAAATTCATCACGCCATCCAATCATTGATGACCTTTCCCCCGACATCAGTCAATCTGAAGTCACGTCCCTGAAACCGGTGGGTCATACGCAAATGATTCATTCCAAAGCGGTTCAGCAGAGTCGCATGGAGATCATTGACATGAACCGGATTCTCGGCGATGTACCAACCGATCTCATCTGTTTTCCCGTAAACTTGACCGCCTTTCAACCCTCCGCCGGCCATGAGCATGGAAAAACAAAACGGATGATGATCACGCCCGGTATTGGAATCTCTTCCTTTGCGGTTTTCGCCCAATGGCGTTCGACCGAATTCGCTGCCCCATACCACCATGGTTTCATCCAACATGCCTCGCTGTTTGAGATCCTTGATCAAGGCAGCAATCGGCTGATCCACGACTCCGGCATTATAATTAATCTGGCTGTCAAGGTCACTGTGCTGGTCCCATGAAGCATGGATGATGTTGATGAAACGCACGCCCCGCTGGACCAAGCGTCGAGCCAACAGACAATTTCTGGCAAAAGTATCCATGGTATTCAGGTGAGGTAGGGAACCCCGCCAATTCCCCTTGGGATCAGTTCTACCGACTCCGTAGTCCCGAAGGGTGGATTTCGTTTCATTGGAAAGATCAATCAGTTCCGGAGCGGTCAGTTGCATGCGACCCGCTAACTCGTAACTGGCAATTCGGCTCGCAATTTCAGGATCATGAACTTCCTGGTAGCGCTTTTGATTCAATGCCCGAAGGACACCCAGTCCTTCTTTCTGAAGATGCTGAGGAAGCCCGTCAGGATTCTTCAGATTCAACACCGGATCTCCCGTGTTCCGGAAAAGCACACCGGAATAGGAAGTCGGCAGAAACCCGCTTTGGTAAAGAGTGGCGCCTCCACTGGAACCACGTCCTGCAGAAAGCACGACATAGCCGGGCAGGTTACGTGATTCTGCACCCAGCCCATAGGTGATCCAGGATCCCATCGCCGGCATACCGAATCGCGAAACCCCACACTGCATCAACAATTGACCGGGATGATGATTGAACTCCCCGCTGTGCATACTGCGGACCATCAAAATATCATCGGCTGTTGATCCGAGATGAGGAAGCAGATCACTGAACTCCATTCCGGATTGACCATGTTTCCGAAAAGTCCTTTGAGACCCCATTAAAACGGCCGTATCCGGATTAATAAAAGCAAACCGTGCCGAATCCAGAATCGACTGAGGCAGACTCTGGCCGTGACGTTTGTTCAACTCGGGCTTCGGATCAAAAAGATCAATCTGCGAGGGAGCCCCCGCCATGAAGATGAATATACAGGCCTTGGCATGTGGCTTGAAATGTGACTGCTTCGGTGCCATGGGACCTATTTGAGGAGAAGTCGCCGCAGTCGCATGACTCAGTAATCCATCCTCCGATAACAACGAACCCAAAGCCATGGCTCCCAGCCCGCTGGCTGTGGTTGTCAGAAACTCTCTCCGGGAATTAAGGGAATGTCTTTCAATCGGATTCATAATCAGTCGCGCGTGATGAATTCATCCAGGTTCAACAGAATCCGAACCGTGAGGATCCAGGCAGCTGTCTCGTAATTCGGCAAGCCTAATATTGTTTCACCGAGAGCAACTTTATCCGCCTCATCAGGATTCACCCGATACCAACGTCGACCTTTTTCCAAAAAGGACAACAGCGGCTCCAACTCATCGCTTCCAACTTGTCTGGCAACACATAGACGAAACCCGTATTCAAGCCGATTGGTATCATTTGAGAGATCGGGGTACTTCAATAATCGGAAGGCTAAAGCCCGAGCTGCCTCGGTAAACACAGGGTTGTTTAGAGTGGTCAGGGCACTGATCGGCGTATTGGATCGTGTTCGCTTGACACATGTGACATTGGAATCCGGACAATCAAAATTAGTAAGGTTGGGATGAGGAGCTGTCCGTTTGAAAAAGGTATAGAGCCCACGTCGATACTGGTCTCCATGCAGACTTGTCACCCATTTGAATGCACTGTTGTAATTCAAGGCCGCCACTTCGGGTGGCATCGGCGGATAGACGCTCGGTCCTCCAACCTTTGTTGACAGTAGACCGCTAACCGACAAACTAAGATCACGGATAATCTCTGCTTCCACTCGAAAACGATTTTGACGATGAAGAAGCTGATTGGCCGGATCAAGATCCGTCATTTCAAGTCGATGTGCCGAAGACTGACGATAGGTTGCCGATCGAACAATTTTCCGGATCAGGGCTTTGCGCGACCAACCCAGATCGATATAGGACGAAGCCAACCAGTCCAGCAGTCCGGGATGCGTTGGACGATCCCCACGCACCCCGAAATCATTGGGAGTCCGCACCAACCCTTCGCCAAAAAGATGAGCCCAGATATGATTAACGGCAACCCGAGGAACTAGAGGATTCCGTCCGTTGACCAACCATCGAGCCAACTCCAGTCGATCCTTTTCACCATGGCCTGTTACACCGGAGAATCGTGGCAGTGCAGCAAGGGTTCCCGGTGAAACTTCATCCAATGGCTGCTTGAATTCCCCTCTCCGAAGAATATGAGTTACCCTCGGATCATCTGTTCTTTGGGAAATGGCTCTCACCTTCATTTTGGGTGAAGCAGGAGCGTGCTTCTGCAAGTCGTCCTTTCTTGACAGAAGTTGTGCCATCTCCGGGATTTTCTTTCGGTAAAAATAGTCGGCAATTTTCTGCTGTTGTTGATCAGTTCTGTCTTCTCGTGTTTTCAAAAGTGCTTTAGAAATCTCTGAAGGCAACGCTTCCTCCTCCTCACCGTTCTCAAAAGGCAGCTGTGAACGCATCGCTTTTTCCCACTCGATAAGATCCTGCTTCAATTCGGCTTCCATCTGTGAAATTTCACGCTGCAACTTACGGATCTTTTTATCATGAATCTTCTTTTCGGCAGCATGCTTCTTCACAGCCATTTCGGATCGAATGATATTGATATCCGTTTCATCCCCATTGTCGAAATAAGCATACATTTGATAGTATTCCTTTTGGCTGATTAGGTCATATTTATGGTTGTGGCATCGGGCACAGCCGACGGTCAAACCCAACCAGACTGAGCCGAGAGTCTCGGTCCGATCCATCACAGCGGCGACTCTCCACTGTTCCTGATCGGTTCCCCCCTCAGTATTAGTTAATGTCTGTCGGTTGAACGCCGTAGCCAGAAGCCCTCCTTTCCCCCCATCGGCAATCAGGTCACCGGCAAGCTGCCGGATGGTGAACTCATCAAACGGCAGGTCCTCATTGATGGCATCAATGACCCAATCCCGGTATTTCCAGGCATTGGGTCGATCCCTATCCTTCTCATATCCATCCGAATCAGCGTAACGAGCCTTATCCAACCAATGCCTTCCCCAGCGTTCTCCAAAATGAGGGGATGCCAGAAGACGATCGACCAACCGTTCATAAGCAACCGGATCGGAATCCTCGACGAAGGCATCCACTTCATGAGGTTTGGGAGGGATGCCCAGTAAATCATAATGCAAACGACGAATCAGCGTCACCCTACCGGCTTCAGGAGAGGGTACAACCCCTTCCTTTCCGAGTCGTGCAGCAACGAATTGATCTATCTTGTTTCGGCCCCAATCGTTGTTTCCGTCGAGCGGTGAGATCGGTAACTGCAAAGGACGGAAGGCCCAGTGCAACGGCCAATCAGCACCTTCCTCAATCCATCGTCGCAACAGCTGTTTTTCTGAAATGTTCAATGCCTCACCTTTATCAGGAGGTGGCATTTGTTCATCAGGATCCTCTGAAAAAATTCGTTGAATCAACGCGCTTGCATCGGGATTTCCTGGAATAACGGCCGTTTGCCCACTTTTCAGCTTACCCAATGCAATTTCACGGTTGGTCAGTCGCAACCCTCCTTTCGAATCGTCCGGCCCATGACACACCAAGCAGTTCTCCGCCAGAATGGGGCGAATCTCCTTGTTGAAATCAATGGGGGATTCTTTCGCGGGTGCCGTCAGGACAAACAAGGCAACGCACACCATAAAAGAAACATCCTGGGCCAGCTGTTTTATTGAACTGGATCTCAATTGGTAGCGCATTTGATTACATTCTGCTACAACTTGAAGAAGGAAGCAAGACCGGCCTCATCGCTGTCATAAGGCACGTCTTTCAATGGCGTTAAATCAAATCCTCATGGTTTTTGGAAGAAGGGTGTCAATTCGGACGTGCTGTCTCAGATGCCGCACTTGGTCGAGCTCGCTGTCCTCAGCGCGCCGCATGACTAACATCATCAGCCGATTCCCGGCGCGCTGAGACAGCACGCCCCACCGGATAATTTCTGGGACCCTAAAGACGCACCCCACCTCACCGTTTCCGCTCCTCCAAGAGTAATACATCGACAAATCATTCTGTGACATGTTCTAATCCTTATTCTCATGAAACGAATCAACCTATTCCCGCTCCTGAGAGTCGCATTAACGACCTTTTTTCTGCCCTTTCATCAGGCACCCGTTTCGGCAGCGACCCCGATCCGCCCAAACATTGTTCTCATCATGGCCGACGATCTGGGCTTCGCCGACCTAGGCTGCTATGGCTCCGAAATCGAAACGCCGAGCCTCGATGGACTTGCCGCCGATGGACTCCGATTCACTCAGTTTTATAATACGGCAAAATGTCATTCTTCCAGAGTTTCGCTCCTCACCGGCCTGTACTGCGAACAGGCAGGCGGTGCAAAGCTTAGTCGGGGAGCGACCATCGCTGAGGTAATGTCCTCAGCCGGCTACTTTACCGCGATGTCAGGAAAATGGCATTTAACCAAGCAACCGACCGACTTTGGATTCCAACGTTACTGGGGACATCTATCCGGGGCCACCAACTTTTTCACCGGTGATGATACCTTCCGTTACAACGGGGCGAAATGGAAGGTTCCAAGGATGTTGAACGACCGTCCATTCTATACCACCTACGCCATCACGGATTTCGCAATTGAATTCATGGAAGAAGCTGTAACCGGCGACAATCCTTTCCTGCTTTACACGGCATTCAACGCACCCCACTACCCACTTCAAGCTCCAGAGAAGGCGGTGAAAAAATATGACGGCCGCTATGATGCGGGTTGGGATTCTCTTCGCATTCAACGTCACCAGCGTCAGGTCGCATCCGGTTTGCTACCCGCCAAATGGAAACTCAGTCCACGCCCTGACCACATTCCCGCCTGGGAAAGCTTGAGCGCCAAGGAGAAAGAATGGGAAGCGGACCGCATGGAGGTCTTCGCCGCCATGGTGGATGTGCTCGATCAGAATGTCGGGAGAATAGTGAAATTTCTGAAGGAAAAAGGAATCTTTGAAAATACCTTGATACTGTTCTGTTCGGACAACGGTGCCTGCCCATTTGAACGAACACGGGGAAGATACTTGAAACCCTGGGACCCAAAGTCCTACTGGACCTATGACGCCAGTTGGGCCCATGCAGGAAATACTCCCTTCCGACTATATAAACAGAATCAACATGAAGGGGGCATATCTTCCCCCATGATCGCCCACTGGCCCAAAGGCCTCGCCGCTGGCAACGGCAAAGGATTCCGAACCGCCCGAGACGGCAGCGGTCGAATCACCGACCAACCGGGGCATCTCATTGATTTTATGGCAACCTTCGTTGAGCTGGCCGACACCGGTTATCCAAGCCGAATTGAGGACCGATTGATTGACCCTCTCCAAGGGAAATCCTTATTGCCAATCTTGAGAGGAAAACTGCGGACACCACATGATACTTTATACTTTCATTTTGGAACGGACCGGGCTCTCAAACAAGGCCCTTGGAAAATCGCTTCGGCCAAACTGGGAAAATGGGAACTTTACAACCTCGAACAAGACCGGACCGAACTCAATGATCTGGCCGATCAGCATCCGGATAGAATGGCCTTGATGCAAAAAGAGTGGTTTCGAATTGCTCGGGAAAAGAATCGACTGAAAGGCAAACATCTATCTCCGGCAGGCAACCGGATCAAGTCTCTGGGTTTCCGCAAAAACACCAGCAGTGGCAGGGCCGTTTCCAGCAATAATAAATGAATCAGGGGTGCGAATCGCATGGATCAATGAGGGGACCGTGCTGAGTGAAGCGGGATTGGTCAAAATCTGGAAGGAATGCACACGACCACTTACCAAAAGGTATTCTACAGGGCCGGGCCAGCACGTTTGTTTCGGCCGGAGATTAAGCGGAGAAAAAATGCTGCTGCTAAAATGAAACGAACCCTGACCTTACTGACTCTGTATGCCATAACAATGGCGCTTCTGGAATCGGCTGTTGTGGTTTACATGCGCCGTCTCTATTACCCCGACAATCCGTTGAATCTTTTTCCGCTTCAGTTTCTCAATTCTTACGATTCACTGCTCGAAATAAGTCGTGAAGCTTCGACAATCGCGATGATACTGATCGTTGCGCTGTTGGCAGAACGCGGGTCGACCACCCGCCGTTTCGCCGCCTTCGTCTATGTGTTCGGCGTTTGGGACCTGTTCTATTATTTCTGGTTGAAGGTTTTGATGGATTGGCCCGTATCGTGGTTGGAATGGGACGTATTGTTTCTGATTCCGATTTTGTGGCTGGGGCCCTGGATTTGTCCTGCCATGATCGCGTTGCTGTTTGTAACTTGGGGATTCCATGCGCTGCATTCAACGAAAAACATTTCATTCACATCCCGCAGCCTAGTAGTGTTTATCTGTGGGGCCATTACTGGATTGATCCCGTTTCTTCAGCCGGCGGCTGCCGTGATGATGGAAGGCGGATCAGAGGCCTTGAGTCAGTACACACCCAACGGCTTTTGGTGGTGGCTGTTTGTGCCCGGCTTCCTGCTGATGACATGGGGTCTGGGATTGACCCTGCGCGGTGAGGAGAACAAGGGTCCATACAAACCATAATGAACCCATCCACATCAACCTGAATAAGTTCTGTGAAAACTCAAGCTTACGAGAACGCATAGTGTTCAATTTCCGGAACTCGGCCGGTTGACTTAATATCTGCACACTGCGCCCTTGATCATTACTCTGCACGGCGTAAAGTGATTCCATTCGAAAAACTGTTTCCTTACCGAAATTATGGAAAAGAAAAATCTGCCGTTACCTTTTGTCTCGTGTTGCTCATTACGCTACCCACTTGGGGGCAGGACAACACACCCGACACAAAAAACGAGGAGAATGCTTCGGAGGTGCCTGCGGAATACGAGAGTCCGCAGATGACATTGAGAACGTTTCTTGAAAGCGTCGAATCAGCAAAAAACAACGCGGACAATCTCCAAGCGTGGGAAAACGCCTATAAGGCGCTTGAGTTGGGGACGGGGACGGAATCGTCGCATCAGGATATTGCGGTGTCTCTGAGCGACGTTCTCATCGGCATTCTCCCCGGGAATAGGAGCCGTGAGGATTACTTGAGATGGGCGCCATCGAAGAAGGAACTCGAAGAAGGGGATTTCACTGGTATTACCAAATACGAGGTGTTTCCCAAAAACAAGCGGGCCAACCTGGAAGGAGAGTACTTTCAAGAGGTGATCGACACAGCCGGCGAACCACCACTGCCCGTAGTTCTTGAGAAGACTGAGTTGGGTGTCTGGAAGTTCTCGCAGCAGACGGTCGATGGGATCGGCAAACTCGACGATTGGATCGAGCAACGTTTTCAGACAACCGATTTGACACGAAGTGACGTTTCCCCGGGTATGCGCATTCGCCGCAGCATGCCTCCCTGAGCCAAATACGGCATTATCGGTGTCGAACTCTGGCAGTGACTGGGCCTCATTATCATCATCTTCCTCGCCGTTCTGGTCGATAACACCAGCCGCGCTGCTCTTCGCCCCATCGTGCGTCACCTCGTACATCGCTACGTTCACGCCCCTCCTGAAGACTCGGTAAAGCTCGCGGTGCGGCCCATGGGGTTGGCGCTCGGCGCCCTTGCGTTTCTTGGTCTGCTCCGACTGCTGGCGATCACGGGTATAGCCCTTGCGATCCTCACCATCGCGGGAAAAGTGGTCATGATCTGCGGCATTGTCTGGACGGCCTGGGCTCTCACAGACCTCATTTCCCATACGTTTACCGAACACGCAATACGGTGAAGCTTTTCATCATTGTCATGGGGGTTATCTATATTGCCAATTCGCTGAAGATCGAGCTGGCGCCGCTCCTCGCTAGCTTTGGCCTGGCCGGCCTGGCTGTTTCCTTTGCTTCCCGTGACACGGTGGCCAATTTGTTCGGTGGCCTCACCATCTTCCTCGACCGCCCCTTCAAGATCGGCGAACGTATAAAGTTCAAGGGCTACGACGGCGTCGTAGAGGAGATCGGCTTCCGCTCGACACGCGTACGAACGGCCTCCGGACATTTAGTCACTATTCCCAATGGCAACATCACGAGCGAGCCGGTCGAGAACGTTGCACGGCGCAAATCGCTCCGACGTGTCCTCAACCTGACGATCCCCAATGACACTCCGCGCAAAAAGATCCTGAAAGCCGTCCAATTCCTCCGCGACATCCTGGAGGAGGACGACCTGCGCGGCCCAATCCACGCCGTGATTGATGGCAACGAACTCCAGCCGCGAGTCCATTTCGACGACTTCAATTCTGACAGCCTAAACATTAACGTCATCTACTGTTACGCCCCACCGGCGTGGTGGGACTATCTCGATCACGCACAGCGGGTCAATTTGAGGATCATGGAGGAATTTGAGAAATCCGGAATCGAATTCGCATTTCCCTCCCAAACGCTTTTTCTTGCCGGCGACCCAAAGCGCGAACTGGCACTGCGTAATCTCAGTAATGACGTTAAAACCAAGCCGGTGCCACGAACGCAACGAAAGAAGTCAACGCTTTAGAGACCTCTCAAAATTAAATCAATCCGGGATGATGGAAACATTGTCGATGTACCACCCATCCAACGGCAAATCGTCCGGTTGAAAATCGTCACTGTATAATCGGAATTCCAATCTAATTTTACGGCCGGTTGCTTCGGCGGGGATTTTAACCCGATCCTCCTTCCATCCGTTGACGGTTGTTCCGGCCTTGGTGAGGATGGGATCCCCCAATCGATTGCCGGCTTCATCCAGCAGACTGATCTGCCCGCCATCAAAGAACTCACCGGCGAAGGGCTCTATGTTGCGGTAGTTCCAAAATGCAAGGGTTGCCGAACCCACTCCGGCAAGATCGATGACTGGAGACCTGAGCAGGGTATCGGTAACGAATGCGTAGTCTCCATCCAAATCCGTGCCATAGACATTCTGCCCACTGTAGGCGACCTGCGGTCCGTCGATCGGAGCTCCCAATTCCCACTCGGTCGAAGAACCGCCGGGATTCTCCGTAGTCCATCCGGAGGCTCCGGATTCAAAATCTTCAAAGTAAACCGGAGCCGGCGGTATCAAAGCAACCTGCAGAAAACCTGTTGCGTTTCCAGGAGAATTAAAAACAGCCTTTAGGGCATTGTTTCCTGCTGAACTGAAAGCAACATCGGCAACCTCTGTCCACGCGGCATTTGCCAGTCCTTCGGACAACAGAATCGAATGCACCTTGGTAGAGTCGGGTGTAAGGAACTCCAATTCGATACGATCCGACGGAAAACTAACTTCGGTGATTTGAAGAGGCGTCGGCAAGGTATTGAACGGAGCATATACAGCAATGGCATCTGGATGGTCTGCATTGATCAAATGGCGACTCCCGCCGGGAGAAACTTCGAGCCATTCTAGGCTCCCCTGTCCGGACTCATTGAAATAGACCAACCTGAAAGGATACAGCCCTTCTGTTTCAATGAGGAAATTGGTGAACCAGGGACCATCCTCGCCTCCACAGTTGTTACAAGGCGTATATGTTCTTGGAAGCTGAATTTCATTCGCTCCCGTTCCAATGAATAGTTCATATTCGGTGCCCAGGATCAGGTTGAAGAAATAGTAACCGGGTTGCAGATGAAGCAATCCCGTTGCCTCCATAGCAAAACCGACTCCTTGTTCATTGCCAAACCCAATTCCCGGAAACAAACGCTCGTTGGCTTTGTTTCCTCGAGGTTCGCCCTGTGTTTGATAATTGATGGTTTCCTGCTCAATGAAATACCCAAGAGAATTAAAACTGGATTCGTCGATGGAATTGTTAAATGGAGTATCCCATATCGATAGGGCGGCATCCAGGGAACCGGCATCCAGACCGCTACCGGGATCAGGCGCAGCTACCCGAACAGCTAATCCTCGTTGAGCTGTTTCCAGATTCATCGATTCCGTAGGCATTGCCAAATTTGCGGGAATCCTGGGATACAAGAATTCATCGTCATAATTAACCACTTGAAACGACCAGCTCTCTTCAATGCTTTTCGCAGGAGTTGCGTCGTCTTCGAAGATCAAGGTCACTGAATGGGAAGACCCGGAATCGAATAAAGTGTCTGGGAAATAATTCACCAGCGTCTGGTCAGCTTTGACCGTCACGGAGGGAAACACCTGGACTCCATCAAGCATCAATTCAACTGAATCCGCTTTCACCTTCTGAGTTCGATGTCGGATGACGGTACTAACCGGGGTATTGGGGTGTGTATTCTCAGCACCGGCATTAGGGGTCAACCGAAATACCTCCAGGCTGAAATCGTCATTCACCACATCGCCTCCAGACCGAGCGGAAAGTTTGAACACACCGGCGGCATACCCCTTGTAGGCATGGGCTCCCGGGACACCCCCGGCATCTTCTCCGACCGAATGGCTTGTGCGGATTGTAAACGTTCCGTCAATCCCGGGATTGATGTTTGTCCATTTCGCCACATAGCCTCCCGTATTCCAGCCGGTGCTGAATTCGACGGCGTCATCATCGATTTTCTGGGCGCCTTCAGATGCGGCATAGGAAAAAGAATCCGCGTCTATGATACGCCAAAGGGTAACCCGGTCAGCATAGGACTCCCCTCCGTTACGGTCAGCCGTTCCAACATAAGTATAACGTAGTGCAGGATCCAATCCGGAAAAAAGGGTATCCAAATACCAACCAGGCGCATCATTATAGCTCATGTTCCCCGACAAATTCAGGATGCCACCGTATTCCATGGCGGCATCTGTCCCGTCGATGAATTCCGCGGCATTCCCGGCCCAGTTGATGGTATTGCCTTGAGAGAACGTTTCCGCATAGGTAACGGTCACCCCGATATCCTCTCCTGTTTGGAGATCAACAAGGTTTCCTGTTTCCCCTGCCCCACTATAACCGCGCCCCAACCCATAATTGGTGACATTGGCAGGATTGCCATCCGGATCCGTGTCGATGCTGTCGTTGTAGACAATCCAGTCAATTTGCGACTCAGCGGAAAGTTTGAACACACCGGCGGCATACCCCTTATAGGCATGGGCTCCCGGGATACCCCCGACATCTTCTCCGACTGAATGACTGGTGCGGATCGTGAAGGTTCCGTCAGATCCCGGTTGGATGTTTGTCCATTTCGCCACATAGCCTCCCGTATTCCAGCCGGTGCTGAATTCGACCGCATCCTCATCTATTTTCTGAGCGCCTACAGACGCGGCATACGAAAAAGAATCCGCACCGATGATTCGCCACAGAGTAACCCGGTCGGCATAGGACTCCCCTCCGTTGCGATCGGCCGTCCCTACAAAAGTGTAATACAGTTCGGGATCCAATCCGGAAATGACGGTATCCAAATACCAGCCCGGGGCATCATTATAGCTCATGTTGCCCGACAAATTAAGGATTCCACCGTATTCCTCTGCAGCATCTGTCCCGTCGATGAATTCCGCGGCATTCCCGGCCCAGTTGATGGTATTGCCTTGTGAGAGCGTTTCAAT
>DUCD01000143.1:21470-30669 GCA_012959985.1 Verrucomicrobiales bacterium
ATCAAGCAGGTTACCGGTTTCCCCAGCCCCGTTGTAGCCGCGCCCCAGCCCGAAATTCGTGACATTGGCGGGATTTCCATCCGGATCCGTGTCGATACTGTCGTTGTAGACAACCCATTCGGTCTGAGCCTGAGAAAAGATGGCTCCGAAGAAAACGAAAAGAGAAAATAACCGCGGAAAACATTTTCGAGAACGTTTCATAATATAATCTTGATTCTAACCGACCCCGATAGAAAGGTCACTATAATGTTTTGTAGCCTGAGAAACCGAACCACATTGGGGTCTTATTTATGGAAGAAGATTCAGATAAACCGAATCAATCTGAAATCCGTCCACTCCGGCAGCCCTGAGCCTTTCGATGTCTTTAGAAGCGGATTCCATGTGATTGCCCTCGTCGTACCGAAAAGTATTGATTGCGGGAAACACATAAGCGCCGTTTTGTTTCAAGCGAACAACTTGACTTGAAGTTACCTGCGCAGGCAAGCCAAACCAGAAGGTCCCTTTAAGATCGACATCATTTCCCTCTCGAAACTGAATCATTTGTTTGTCGGTCGGCCTGAACAGGACATGCTTTAACTGTTGTCGAGCCTGGAGTGAGCTGGAAATGGAAATAGTCGCATGGCCCAAACCATGTTCCACAATCACCCTGTCAATCTCTTTAAGAAATCGCGCATCATCCCGTCCGGATTTCAAATCAAGCATAACTCCCAACCGATATTGTCTGCACAAGGCTAATGCATCCTCGAGAGTAAGAATAAGCAATGGCGACCCTTTGAAGGAAGTTCTTTTCAAGAACGCTGCTTCATAATCATTCACGCTTCCATCGATGCCACAGGCTTTACTCATATTCCGGTCATGAAATAGAATGGGCACACCGTCCCGACTTTCCTGGACATCCAGTTCGACCATGGTCAATCCAGCCTCTGCGGCCAACCGGATTGCCTCTGAAGAACACTCCGGGGCCTGTGCATTCACAATACCTCCGCGATGGGCTATCAATACCGGAACCCGTTGGTGGACGTCCTTCGAATCTGATAAATCAATGAGTGTATTTAATCCGGGCACAGGCCAACGGCCTGAAAACCCATCCGCCAGGCTCAGACTTGTATCAGCCTGAGCCGCCGAATAAATTGCCTGAGTCTTTTGAATGCGATGATCCAAATCACCGATTACTCTCAAGGGACGAGGGGCCAACAATCCTAATATATCGGGAATGTCACATACCCTCAATACGTTCAGGATCGGAGGTGATGAGAGATCCATATGTGTCAGCGGAATGTCCTTAACAATGACACCGGCAATGCCGGGTTCGAATAAAGCGGCATAGGCTGCGAGAATGCCGCCGCTCTGTTCCCCCAGAACATGAATTCCAATTCCCTCACCATGCCGACGGCGCAAATAGCGTGCAACGGACGCAATATCATAAACTCTTCCGGAATCCACGGTGCGGCCCAGCAGGGTATGAGAACGTTCCACATAGTTGGGAGGGTTTTTTCGAGTCCACTGAGTTGCTCCGAATCCCCGAGGTTCACAGCGATAAACTAGATCGCCTTCTTCGCTTACTTTCCGAATCAGCTCCAATCCTGAGGTTTCTGAACCCGAAGAACGGACATACAGGAGCGCTCTTTTAACGTCTTCAGTCCGGGACGGAGATTTCACCTTCCTCAATCGAACCGTGATTCCGGGTTCGGTTTCCATTTCAACTGATTCTACAGAAACTTGTCTCAGCAAACGGGCTTCAGAGACGCGCTCAGGAAACCAGTTGAAACTGATTCTTCTAAGCTCTGTGATTAAATGTTTCTTCCAAGTTTGATAGGCATTCGCAGAAGGAACTTCCGTTTGTGCTGTCGCAACGAAATGTTCGTCAATGGTCGTATTCATTTCATCAGAAGGAAGATCGGAATCACGGGGAAAAACTCTCAGCTTTTGCGGATCAATCGGATGACTTGCGGTTTTGCCCCGCCCGGTCACCAGATCCACTTCACTATCCGCAACCATTCGAGGATCCTGTTTTAGATGGATATTGAAATACCGGTATGAGGCCTTTCGGATATCTTCACGGTAGGCATGCCCTCCGATACTGACAAAGCTGTCCACCAGATCTCCGGCTCCATACAGACTGTAAACTCGCTCCAGCCGATGGATGACTCGATCGTTGGCATCCATGGGGAATATCGAATCGTTATCGCTGTTCATAAAAAACAAAGGCCTTGGGGCGATCAGCGAAGCAATCCGTGTCCAGGGCCACTGAAACGTATTGTAAAGGAACATGCAGTCGCAGTGACCGTTGACAACCCGGTTCCCAACATAGGATTCCAGGTCGGCCATACCACTGACCGGCACAGCAACCATCACTCGTTCATCCGCGGCGGCGATCCAGAAAGTAACCGCACCTCCCCCACTGATACCCGTCACGCCGATACGTTCTGAATCGACATCGGATCGACTGTTAAGATAATCGATTCCACGAATGCCGTTCCAGCACTCAACACCGGCGGGTGTATATCCCCGCGACAGCCACCACCATCGCCCCTCGCGGTAAGTTCCATGATGGAGGGCGGCAATCTCTCCCAATTGCAGAGTATCCACCATCAGACAGATATATCCATGACGCGCAAACCAAATACCGTGAGATTGATAAGCCGTTTTGTTTCCATTCCGCCCCCTCATGGCATGCCCGCAGACATAGAGAATCGCCGGCAGGCGTTGTCCGGGATTTACTTTTGCCGGACGATAAAGATTGGCCGTGACATACAATTTCGGTTGGCTTTGATAATGAATTTTTTCAACGACATACCCCTTGCCTTCGATCGTTCCTGTAACCGTGGCCTGCAAGGGGGTCTTTTCCGGTTGTGGCCATAATCCAAGCATATGAAGGTATTCCTGCTTGAACTGGCCCCGGTTACCTTCCCAATGCTCCAACGATCCAAGGTCATCACCAAATCCGGATTCAATATCAGCAGTCGTAGCCTGAAGGTATTGCTGGATCATCTCATCGCCAGGAGCTCCACGATTCGGTTCACCATAGGCTTGGGAATAGCCACTGGAACTTGAGACCAGGAGCAGTAAGCCGAAAAACATCATCAAGGTTTCAGTTTTCATCTCGGATCCATAATCGAGTTGTCGAAGGATTGATTCAACGCTCATTGCGAGTCTTTTCAATGTTGTAGGTTTAATTCATCAAGGTATCTGGAAAAAGGCACTTAATGCGGTAGGGCTCGCTGTCCTCAGCGCGCCGATTTACTGACGCATCGGCCGATTCCCGGCGCGCTGAGACAGCACGCCCTTATAGCCTCAGCTGATTCAATAGATGAGCCCCATCTAGTTCCGTTATAATTGAAAATCGTATTGAACCGCGATCTTTAAACCAATAAATTTGTGGCAATGGCTTCTCAGCCATTTTCAAGCATCTCCTTAAACAGTGTAACTCTTTTGGAAATTTACGGATTGAAAAGCTTTTTTCACACCATTCTGTCACAAAACATTGTTACAGGTATTACATAATTCTGTGCCATTTTCGACGATGCAAGATATCGTTCCAAGAATAATCCCAAAGTACAAAACCCTATTCGATCCGTCCGGTGGCACCCTGACTGTGGCAGCCATAAGAACAAGGAACTCGCCCGAACTGAAACGATTTCATCTTCCTTGGATAGCCATACCGGTCAAACTCTTGGCATCATTGCCCCCAACCCACTCTTTACTTATCGCAAAAATTTTCCATCCGAACTCCAATTGACCGACCAGAGGATCCCTCTGTCACCGGGCTCACACGCAGGTATCCATGGCAACAAACCGATGAATGTCAGAACGCACCCAGAACAAACCAAAAAACGGTTTCCCATGCCATTAATCATTATCCCTTCGGGATTAGACTACAGTGCCCTAACCACGTTCAATCGCACTGATTCCAGAAATAAGTAATCCCTTGAAATAATACCCGAAAAGTCTACTGGAACAAGAATGCACAACTGGAGTAATAGTAATCACGACTGATCAACCTCACGTTGGTGAACGGCAGCTTTGCAGACATTCGGCTACAGCCCGACCGGCTATCACACCGGTAGTCCAGGCAGCTTGAAAGTTGAATCCCCCTGTCACGGCATCGATATCAAGGACTTCACCCGCGAAATGCAGACCGGGAACCTTCCGGCTTTCCATTGTCTTGAAATTAATTTCTTTCAACCGCACTCCTCCACAGGTCACGAATTCTTCCTTGTTCATGCTCTTTCCGGTAACTTGAAACTGAGTCCGGGTTAGATGGGTGAAAAGGGATTCCAAATGGGTAGAAGACATGCGGCTCCAGGGAAGATCGTCCGGAATTCCGGATCGCTCGGTCAATCGCGGCCATAACCGTTTGGATAGATCAAACAGCGGAGTTCCCGAGATTCGTTTCCTGGAGGAGCAGGTCCTCTCCTGTTTCAACCGATCGCGCGTTTCAGCCTGTGTCCAAGTTCCAGTCCAATTTACATCGCAAGAGAATCGGTAGGACTGATCTTGAATCCAACGCGCACCCCAGGCAGACAATTTCAATATAACTGGACCGCTGAGTCCCAAGTGAGTCACCAGCATGGGCCCTGACTGAACCAGTCGGGTTCCAGGAATTGAGGCTTCACAGTGCTCGACACTGGTTCCCTGCAATCCTTTCAACAAGTCATCCTTGATGGAAAAAGTAAAAAGAGAAGGAGCTAACGGTTCTATGCTGTGACCCGATTCTCGAATCAAATTCAGGATGGGTCCTTTCTTCAAACCTCCCGAGGCAACCAGCATTCGCTCCGCAGTCAATTTTTCTCCATTTGAAAGGAGCACCTCAAATCCAAAACCATTGGAGTCCACTTGCACGACTTCCCTTCCGGTCTGAATTCGAATTCGTTTTGATTTGGCTTCACCAATCAGACAATCGATGATGGTTTGAGAAGAGTCAGTAACCGGAAACATACGCCCATCAGCCTCGGTCTTTAAGCGCACACCACGGGACTGAAACCAATCCACTGTATTCGCCGGTTGCCAAACATGAAAAGGCCCTCTTAATTCGCGCCCCCCTCTTGGATAAGATCGGGTCAAAGTTTCTGGATCAAAACAGGAGTGAGTCACATTACACCGACCTCCACCAGAAACCCTCACCTTGCTCAACACATTTGAAGATCGCTCAAATATACCAATACGTAGACCGGGATTATTTTCAGCGCACGCAATGCCAGCCATAAAACCGGCTGCTCCACCTCCGATGATGACTAAGTCGAAAACACTATCAGTTTGACTCAGTTTCATGAATCACCAGTAATGTGTTGATCTCGCTTGGTTGATGAATCCTCTGCTTCCGGCCGGAAGGCCAAAGGATTTCGATGGACTCCACGGATTTTGAATTCCCTAAACCGAAATAAAGAGGCAGGGAGCTTTGTGAAAGATATCCTGATTTCCCGTCCAAGGACTGGGTCCAGGTTTTTCCACCGGAAGTAACTTTCACTGTCGCACCCAAGCCATCACGGTTTGAGCTGGATCCATTGAGTCGAATCTTGAGATATTGGATTGTTTTTTTGTCGGTCAAGTTGCTGAGAAGAACCTGTGGGCGACCATTGAAATCATTAGTTACCAAGTCAAGATCTCCGTCATTGTCCAAGTCGACGATCACTGAAGATCGCGTGCTCAAGGTGCCCAGCACCTGTTGTTTCCCGGACTTGCCTTTGCAGTCCCGGTGGTCTTTATGAATACCGTCACAATCCAGGGCAAACCAAACCCTTTCCGTACGGCCATCCTGCCTGGGCTCCACACCCAGTATGAACTCGACGTCGTAGAATCGACGTCCTCCGTCATTCAACAACAAAGAATTGATACCATAGCGAAATGGATAGCCCATCCCTCCACACACAAATGCATCCTCATAACCGTCCGCATTAAAGTCACCGATACTGAATCCCCACGGCCAATAAGTTTCCGCACCGACCTGATCCGAAACTTCTTTGAACTCCGCCGTTCCTTGGTTCAAGTAGAGCGCATTGCCGAACAGGTTATTGGATGCACCCTGAAGATATTCTTCGGTCCATTGAATGGAACACCATTGTTCGCTTTTCGCTTTTTCCTGACTCAAATCAAATCGCAGGGCCTGCCGAGTCTGCCCTTCGGTCATATCCGAATGCATATCCGTAACGTAAAGGTCCATGCTACCGTCCTGGTTAAAGTCGAAGAACTTGACTCCCATAGCGCCCCAGGGAGTCTTGGGAAAGTACTCTGCTGTTTTATCGTCAAAACCTTCCCCCTTCCGGTTGAGATAAAAATGATCGTCACCCTGCATATTGACTAGATACAGATCCGGATAACCATCCTGATTCAAATCAGTGAATGTAGCATCTCCACTCCAACTGGCATCCTGAAATCCAAGCTCTTGAGAAACATCCTTGAATTTTCCGTTACCGAGGTTCCGGTACAGAATACTGGTCTCAGACCGTTCCGGAAAAAGATGTCCACTGAAAGCATCCTCATAGGCTTGGTAGAAACCTCCCCGGCCCCGCTGATCACGGGTATAAGCCCCGACATTGACCACAAACAGATCCAACAATCCGTCACGGTCGTAGTCAAGGAAGACAGATCCGGAGGAATGCCCCCGGTAATCAACACCCGTTGAAGAACTGATATCCTTGAATCGTTGCCCGTCCAGATTCTCAAAGAGATGATTGCCTCTTTTGACTGTTGTTACAAAAAGATCCGGATCTCCATCATTGTCGAAATCAGCAAAGGAGGCGCCGACCGCAATCTGATTGGACAAAGCAACCCCGGCAAGGCCCGTGATATTCTGAAACTTTCCATTTCCGAGATTTCGCCAAAGCTGATTGATTCCCAATTGGGTGGTGAAATACAAATCAATCAATCCATCCCCATCGACGTCAGCAGCGGCCAACCCGTTTCCATGGTCGTAATGTGCCGCTTTATAGGAAAAGGAAGCGTCATCCACCACACGATTGGTAAATCGAATATTGCTTTCCAGGAGACGATCCTCAAATTGAAATCCATGAAATGCTTTGAGATCGTCCGCCTGATTCATCTGTTCGATTTTTCGTTGTTCCAACTGCTGAAGAGTGAACACATGCTCCGGGGATGTTTCCTGTGACTTCAGTAAAGCCAACCCGACACCAGTCAGCCGACAAATATGACTTAGCCGTGACAGGGTCCTGAATAATTTCTTTTTCAAAAACAGACTACATGGATCAATATTCATAGGGTGATGCTTTCAGTCATTCTTCATAGAGAGTCAGTCATTGAAAGGCTATTCGCAACTCATAAATTGAGGGTGAAACAATCCCAGGCAGCTATAAAATGCACACTTTAAATCATTAACCCGATGGCAGAAAAACACCTCGGTTTTTCTTCCGCACTCTCCCGATCCAAAGCGCCGACTCCGTCGCGCGCACTCCATGACCTGCCGGAAAATCAGAGATCATTGGGCAATGGCATCAGCGGCTTGGACTGCGTCGACGAGTTCAACGAAATCGCCGCTTACCTTTGCATGAACAGATCAAGCTTACCCAAACTACAGCGACTCCCGACTCACCTAATTCCCTCTTAAGATTTCGAGTGTTTTGCGTATTTCGCGGGCTGATAAATAGATTCCTTTACCAGCAACAAAGAATTCAAAGAATTCGGGGCGTCGGATTTTCAACATCCAAAACCGGACGCTGCTCCACGCCTATTCTATCGGCATCTCCCAATGTTCGACGGGCCCGCTCCGCAAAACCATTCAACCGGGCAACCACATCCGGATATTTCGAGGATAGATCCGTCGTCTCCTGAAGGTCAGTGTCCAAGTTGATAAGTTTTCCGGGGCGTCCTTTGCCAACACGTTCTCGATTATCCCAGGCAGGAAAAGTTTGATCCAACGGTAGGTGATATTTCCATGAACCTGACCGAACTGCCTGAAGTTGCGCCCGACGATAGTAAAAAAATACTTCGTGAGGCGTTTTTGCTCCTTCAACATTCAAGAACAAGTTCCGAATGTCCTTTCCGTCGATTTCAGCAGAAGGTTGCCAGGACTTACCGTCCACCCAGCTTAGAAAGGTGGGGAGAAGATCCATGGTGGTGGCCAATTCATGACAAACAGATTCACGGGGGATTTTTCCGGGCCAACGCGCCACTATGGGCACCCTCATCCCTCCTTCCAAAGTTTGGCCTTTGCGTCCCGCCAGAGCGCCATTGGATGATCCGTTTGCAAGATTTGCCCCATTATCCGAAGTAAAGATCACCAACGTATTTTCCGACAAATCGAGTCGATCCAAGGTTTTAAGAATCCGAGCCGTCGAAGCATCGATTTCTTCAATAGTTGCCCCATATTTCCCATTCCGGCTCTTCTCCAGAAACGGAGGAGTGGCGAACAGGGGGAGGTGTGGAAATGTATGAGGCAGATAGACAAAGAAAGGCTGGTTCCTGTTTTCTTCAATAAACCGGACAACCTGATCGGTATATCGTTGAGTCAAGGTCGCCTGGTCGGCGGGAGCTTCAATCACTTTCTCATGATCCAGAATCGGTAACGGTGGATCTCCTCGTCTCTTGGACTGCATGTCATTGGAATAAGGAATGCCAAAATACCGATCGAATCCATGACGGGTCGGAAGATGTTCCAGTTGATCACCGAGATGCCATTTACCGATACAGGCCGTCGCGTAACCCCTCTGTTTCAAAGCTTCCGCAAAAGTGGTTTCGTCGGGATGGAGTCCTCTCCGGCTTCTAGGTATCAAAACCCAGTGTCCGGTGAAATCCTGATGCATTCCGACTCGTTGGGCATAGCAACCCGTCATCAAGCTGGATCTCGATGGAGTGCATACCGGACTTGAGGAATAAAACTGGGTAAATCGAATACCCTGGGCGGCAATGCTGTCGACTGCGGGCGTGCGGTTCCGGGTTGACCCGTAACAACCCAGATCCCCATATCCCAGGTCATCACAGAATATCAGTACCAGATTGGGTTTCTCAGCACAGGAATTCGAGGGAACAAAAACCGCCAAGAGGGTTATCATCAGAAGTGAACAAATGGGAACCATGCTTTTCATGGAGAAAGATTAAGTCATCCAGATAGTGGGTGACAAGAATCAATAGCTGCAATTACTCCTCTTCCCAAACGACATGATAGGCATCGATTTGATCAAAGTAATCCAACATTTCCTGATAGAATGCGTGGGTCGTGATGGTGGCGCTGTTGCCGATGACAATT
>DUCD01000144.1 GCA_012959985.1 Verrucomicrobiales bacterium
ACCATTTAAACTAAAGTCTTGCACTAAAGTGCATAGTTTTGAACTAGCGCTCGGGGACAATAAAAACTTTAGGCAATTCCCTCATTCAAGCCGTTCATCAACGGGTTCTAGAGTCCTTCAAAAATTGAACATGCCCATCCAGAAACAGTCGATTTCGCCCACCGGCATGCACCGCACGCCCCTTGATTTTTTCAGGAAGACTACCAATGGTAGATGGGAAGTAGGGATCGACCATCAACTCGACATCTGACAGGCCTCTCGGAAGACCGATGAAACGGTTATTAGCTTCTATTAAATCGGCAAGAGCCTGATCGGGTGTTTTCCTCCAGAAATTATCCAGAGGAATGTCGGGATCTGCTTGATCGAATCGCCAGAGCCAATAACGGGCTATATGGGTAGTTTCGTTAGTAGGTCCTACAGCCTGCCGGGTTTGAATGGCGGAATTCAAGGGAGAACCGTTTAAAGCCGGGCAAGACCATATTCCGTGACTACCGGTATATTCTTTCAGAACCGATGCGGCCCAACCGGAACGGGGATCGGATCGTGGCCATGTCTCCCATGGTCGGTATCCGCCTGGAAGTTCGACTTTGAGGGGAAATTGATCCGGTAATTTTTCTTCACTATCCTGCAAGTATAATAAAAAGGCGATGCCTACCTGTCGCATATTGGAACTACAGGAAGCTCGATGAGCTTTTCGCTTTGCTTGCGAAAGGGCAGGCAAAAGCAGGCCTGCCAAGACAGCGATGATCGCAATCACCACCAAAAGTTCAATCAATGTGAAACCTGAAGGTGATAGCTTGTTTTTCCCACAGGGATTCAAAGCTATTTTCTACCCGTGAGGAAGAAAGTCTCCAAAGTTTGATCCTGGCTAAAATCAAACTCTTCGTTTTCGGTAAAATCGTACTTATCCGTCAGAAGTTGTTGGGTGGAGGAGGATACCTGGATAGACCCGCTTTTGCCATGGGTCTCCATTTTATTGGCAATATCAACGGTTTCTCCCCAGAAATAATAAGTGATGAATTTTTTCCCAATAATTCCGGCCATGACCGGACCGGAACTGATTCCAATCCTCAGCTGGACATCCAAACTATTTCGAGAATTGAATCTCTTGGTAATTCGCATCATCTCCAAAGCCATTTCAGCGTTAACTTGCACATAATCATCTCGCGGAGTCGGAACTCCGGAAACGGCCATATACGTATCTCCAAGAGTATTGGCTTTTTCAAAGCGGTAAAATTCAGCGAGCCAATCGAATCCGGATATGAGGTCATTGATCAGAGTGACGATTTCCTGAGGGCTCCTCTCTTTGGACAATTCTGTAATTCCGTGAATTCGAGCGAACAATACCGAAGCTTTTTCAAAACTCTCTGCAATATTAGTCTGGCCGTCCTTCAGGCGATCAGCGATGGAAGCGGGCAGAATATTCAATAGAAGCCGTTTAGATTTCTCCCTTTCCACGTAAAGTTTCTTAACGAACGCCTGCTCCTGATCTCTTAAGCGTTTTTTCTCGAGGCTGGCCTCGATTCGGGCATTCAGTAACAGTGGATTAAAGGGTTTGGGAAGATAATCCTCCGCGCCGATTTCAATGCAACGCACAACATTGTCGATTTCATCCCGAGCGGAAAGCATAATTACTGGAATGTGGCGGGTCACTGCATTATTCTTGAATTCGGTCAAGGCTCCGAACCCATCGAGTACGGGCATCATCAGATCCAGCAGAATTAAATCGAATTTCTCCTTTTGCACTAAGTCAACGGCCAGTCTTCCATTCTCGGCCATTTGGACCCGGTAACCCTGTCGATTGAGCCTACGCTCCAACACGTCTCGGTTCATTTCGTCATCATCGACGATGAGAATGGAGAAAGTTTGGTTTGCCTCTTTTGATTGAGAATTTGTGACCGTAGAAGCCGTCTTCGGCGCAGCTGAGTCGTCCTTCTTGACAAAAAACTCAGTTCGGAGTCCCGCATCCCGGTCCGCCACCTGAGCCCCGAAATGACTGAATGTGTCAGTATCCTCTTTCAGAGACTCCATCATGGAGACAATGACTCCCTTAATCTTCTTCAAGTCATTCTCATAATTGGCGATGACCTCCTCTTTCGAATCTTCGAGGATAAAATCGACGTAACCCACAATCAGATCAAGAATACCGGAAAGATCAATTCGAAACATTTCCAGATCGAACTTACCCGACTCCAGCCTTTCCTGATCCAGGTACTCACCAATTTGGGATAGAAGTTTTTTCCCGCCGGAGTGAACTTTTTGAAGGTCAGTGAGAAACTGCTGTTCCTGGGCAGATTCAGCCTCCTCCAGAACTAATTCGGTATACCCTAATATTTGATGAGAAAAGGTCCTGAGTTTGTGTTTATAATCCGATAAGCGCTTAATATCTGCCTCTAAACTATCCATGCTGATTTCAAACTACAGGGGATTAGGTAAGGGATCAAACTCAATCAACAAAACTTCGGAATTAGAACTTCAAGGCAGGAGCGTTTCGATTTTCCCCAGTAGGCGAGGCAGCTCGATCGGTTTGGTATCATAATCATTGCAACCGGCATTGAGCGCTTTTTCACGATCTCCCGCCATGGCATGAGCGGTCAATGCAATCACCGGAATAGCCTTTATCGCATCGTCTGCCTTGATCAATTTCGTCGCCTCCCATCCGTCTAATACCGGAAGACTCATATCCATCAGGATCAAATCCGGATTCTCCGATCCGGCGAGATCAACACCCTCCCGACCATCCACCGCGACAACGATTTCAAACCCTCTCCTTTTCAATCTCCGCGACAACATATCACGGTTAAACTCGTTATCTTCAACGATCAGGATTTTTGGCATAATTCTTGGGTTCTCAGTTATTCTTTGGAGGGTTCGACTGGATTGGGATCTGAAGAGGTATCCGAACCGGATGATTTGAGGCCGTCACTCACTAACTCACGAATTTCTTTTAGGAAATCCTCACCTGAGTAAAACCCCTTTTCCAATATTCTTCCCACGTTTCCATCCAAGCGCTTTCGATCTTCTTCACTGATCTCCTGTCCAGTAACAATGATTACCGGAATCTCTTTCCAATGATCGACTTTCCGAAACTCTTCCAAAAATTGAATACCGTCCATTTCAGGCATCATCAGGTCGAGAAGGATCAGGGAAGGCTGCTGAGTTTTCAGGGTATTCAAAGCTTCACGGCCATTTCGGGCTTCGAAAACCTGAAATTCTTCTTTTCTAAGGATTTCCGCGAGCATTTCCCTGATCTGCGGTTCATCCTCCACCAGCATGATACTCGATGCGTTGGGATTGTGGCAATAACGCCGTAGTAACGAACTCAACCGGCTCCTTTGAATTGGTTTGGTCAAATAATCCGAGGCACCCAGTGCAAAGCCAATATTGCGATCCTCAATCATCGACAACATAATGACTGGTATATCGGCGAGTTCCGGATCGGATTTCAATGTTTTCAGAACTGCCCATCCGTCCATTCCGGGCATCATGACGTCTAGAGTGATCGCATCCGGTTTTATTTTCTTTGCCAATTCGATCCCTTCCTGTCCTCCGGAGGCCGTGATCACTTGGAAACCCTCTTTAGACAAGTGCCGTTTCAACAAATCATGAATTGTGGGATCATCGTCAATGGAAAGAATCCGGTGGGCGTCGGGAGGAAGGGATTCCAGAATGCGACTACTTGCTTCGACCGGGGTTTCATGCGGCACCACTTGGGCCTCTTCCTCAAGAGCCGCCGGTTTGTTCAATTCCTCAACACAGGACGGAAGAAGGATGATGAATTCCGACCCCTCGCCCATTACACTTTCAACCGACACATCTCCTCCCATCATTCGGCAGAATTGCTGGGTAATAGTTAAACCGAGGCCGGTTCCCCCGTATTTACGAGTAGTGCCAGTTTCTGCCTGGGTAAAAGCATCAAAGACCTTCTCTCTCTGCTCCGGAGTCATCCCGATCCCCGTATCTTTCACGGAGAGACGGATCCACTCTTTATCTTCTTTCATTTTCTTTTCAGCTGAAATCGTAATGATCCCGTTTTCAGTGAATTTACTGGCATTGCTGACCAAATTGAAAAGAGCCTGTCGGGTTTTAGTGACATCGGTTCGAATTGTTCCCAAGGAATCATTGCAATCCACTTCGAGCGTGTTTTTCTTGATATCGAGTACCGGAGTAATGGTATCCACCACATCACCAATAAGATCAGAAACCTTAAGGTCTTCGAGGTACAGCTCCATCTTGCCTGCCTCTATTTTCGAGATATCGAGCACGTCATTGATCAATCCCAGCAGGTGCTTTCCAGAACCCTGAATTTTCTTGAGGTCATCAACGAAATCCTCCTCTCCCATCGATTCAGCCTCTTCTTCCAACATTTCACTGTAACCAATGATAGCATTCAGGGGAGTTCTCAACTCATGGCTCATCTTCGCCAAAAACGAACTTTTTGTCAGATTGGCTCTTTCTGCATTGTCTCTGGCATCCTCGGCTTCCTGTTTTGCTTTTTCGACAGCCGCTGTTCTTTGTTCGATTTTCTCTTCAAGGTTCTCATTAGCCTGACTCAGATTCAGATTAGCCTGACTCAGATTCAGATTGGCTTGGTCGGTGGCCTCCTGGGCTTCGACCAAGTCATGATCGCGCGTCTGAATTTCGGCCATCATCAGATTGAACGAATCAATTAAATCACCAATTTCATCATCCGCATCTTTTTCAGCCCGTTGAGAATAATCCTTCTTGTCTGAAACGATTCTGGCTTTCCTGGCCAATTCCAGAATGGGACGCGATATAATGAGTTGCAGACGGTACGCCACCAGAAAGGTGATCAGAAAAGAGGTGAGGACCGCGACCATAACGATACTTCTATAGGAATCGTTCTTTTCCTGAACTTGCGCCGTAACATCCGCCTTGAGATACAGAACTCCGATCAATTCACTTTCATACCCAAAAGTCGTTTGGTAAAGCGGTTGGTAAATCGATAGATAATTTCCGAAAAACCCAAATTCATATGTTAATTTGGGTGTTCTAACAATTTTTTCCCCATTAATTTTGATGTACCATGCCAGAATTTCGGCTTTTTCTTCCATCGGCTCCATCGGCGGTGCTTCCGGCTGCTCCAATTCCGGCTGCTCCAATTCCGGCTGCTCCAATTCCGGCTGCTCCAATTCCGGCTGCTCCAATTCCGGCTGCTCCACTTCAGGC
>DUCD01000145.1:0-369 GCA_012959985.1 Verrucomicrobiales bacterium
GGGTCATTGTCACTCGCGCACAAGCACTGGATTTAGCCGAATCCAAGCGATCGTTTTCTGCGGATACCCAGCCTGAAGGAATTTATGAGGATCTGAATATCTTGGAATTAGATCCAAGATTGCCCATTACGGAAAAAGACATAACAAACCGGATCGTTACAATTCCTGACGAACTATCCATGCCTTTGATCCCGGCATTCCGAATGCTCTCGTTGCGTTTGGACACCAAGGGATTAACCAATCCGATCCTGCTTAAGGATTCTACTCAAAACTCAGTTCTCGATTCAGATCAGTCACTTTTGAGGGCATCCGTCATTCTCGGATCTTTGATTGCGGACGGTATCGGCGATGCGGTTTTGATTCGCGGCG
>DUCD01000145.1:391-11182 GCA_012959985.1 Verrucomicrobiales bacterium
AGTGGATGCCGGAGATTCCATGATGCTGGCCTACAATATTCTTCAGGCGTCCGGTTCACGGAGTTTCAAAACGGATTATGTTGCCTGTCCTTCATGTGGGCGCACTTTGTTCAACTTGCAGACAGTAACAGCAAGAATCAAACATCAGACAGACCACCTCAAAGGTGTGAAGATTGCCGTGATGGGTTGTATTGTCAACGGGCCCGGAGAAATGGCCGACGCAGATTTCGGATATGTCGGTGGAGCACCCGGTAAGATAAATCTCTATGTCGGCAAAATTCCAGTCAGATTCAATATCCCCGAAGACGAAGCGGTCGACAGCCTCGTCGATTTAATCAAGGAGCAGGGTCGTTGGGAAAATCAGGATTCCGAAAATCCAATAACCACAGCCATCAGGCTGTAGCGTCGGCTGTCCTCAGCCGAATGGAGAGCATTCTCAAAATCAAAAGATGAATCAATCAAGACATCGTACCATGATAAAAAGTAATTTCCCAGCAATATATTGAATATAACATACATTGTGCGAAGAAAAATGACATATTATTAAAATCTGCGCAAAATGAATGGAAATTCACAAAGATGAGGAACTACCGATGGCTCCAACCGAATCGTTTACTGATTGGCCAGTAAATAAAGGCAGATTTACCTATAACGTTAGTTTGGGTGAAATATCCCCATTGTCTTGAATCGAAACTATTCAAGGTATTATCACCCATGACGAGGAAATGCTTATTCGGAATATTGTAGCGATCTTTTCCGTCACGAAAATTCTCAGCGATGGATCCACCAATTCGGAAATTTTTTGCGATTTTATTATTCACATGTCCGAAGTAGTGATTCTTTTGGTAACGATCGTCCTCGTCAAAGCCGTATAAATTTTCGAAACGTGGCGTCGCGGCATCCAACCTTTCTCCATCTACAATCACATGCCGATCATTCCCGATGCCCAGTTCCTCTCCGCCGAGCCCGATCAGACGCTTAATGTAATAAGTTTTCTGATTGGGTATATTCAGACCTTTTGTTTCAAAAACAATAATTTCGCCACGAGTAGGTTTGCGCCAATTGTAGGTGAAACGATCGACGAACAAATGATCACCACTGACAACGCGCAGTTTCAGAATGTCTTCACCTTTCTCATACCGTGTGCCGTAACTCAGTTCAGCTCGCACATAAAGTTTATCCGGTGGAAACCAGATGGTGTACCATTTATTTCCGACCTGAATTCGTTGTTTACTGATGAATAGAAATAGTTTGCGGGGTTTTTCGACCATTTTCAATGTACCCGATTCTTCGGCAGTCAGACTGTAATAGGATACTCCCTTGAACCATGACTCATACCATTTCCTTATTCCCGTCGGAAATTCAACCTCGTTATCGCCGATAGAATTCTGATGTGTGATACCATAAAGCGTGGGTTGCATGGAACCGGTGGGAATTTTGAATGGCTGAAGAAAAAATGTTCGGATTGCCAAAGCAACGACGATTGCCACCAGAAGCACTTCTACATTTTCACGGATAATCGGATGTCTATACGCCCGGAGGTGTTTTGTGGCCACCGTCTCAAGCTGGTCCATTTTACTGAGAATCGCTTTTGAATCTCGGGTGGATCCCAGGATTTCATCAAGCTCAATCAGTGCGGCTTTGATCGATTCCACGGACTCCTCAGTCAGAAGATCCTGCTGTGCCCGCATAATACGATTCACATGTTTGCGCATCTCAGTTCCGCGCCGGACTGTTTTTGATAGAAACCAGTTAATCATATGAAAATCGGTATCAAATTCTTTGGTTTGGCAGCTCAGGCCTTTAAAACTGCGATAAACGCTTCCTGTGGTATGTTGACACTTCCCACAGTTTTCATGCGCTTCTTTCCTTCTTTTTGCTTCTCAAGCAGTTTTCGTTTTCGTGTAATATCGCCGCCATAGCATTTTGTAGTGACGTCTTTTCTCAGGGCACGAATCGTTTCGCGGCCTACGATTTTTCCTCCGATGGCCGCTTGAATGGCTACTTGAAATTGTTGCCGTGGTATAACTTCCTTGAGTTTGGCTGCCAGAGCTCGCCCCCTCGACTCAGCTTTGGATCGGTGTACGATACATGAAAACGCATCCACGGCTTCCCCATTGACCATCATATCCAGTTTTACCATATCGGAAACTTGATAACCGGCGTATTCGTAATCCATCGATCCGTAGCCGCGCGTTAAACTTTTGATGCGATCATGGAAATCCACCAGGATTTCGCTCAACGGTATCTCGCTGGTAAGCATCACTCGTCGGTCATCGATGGTTTCCGTATGTTCGGGCATGCCGCGTTTTTCGGTGATGAGTCCCATCATATCTCCGATATTCTCATTGGGACAAATGACGAAAGATTTCACCACTGGCTCTTCAATGGTGTCGATCATGCCGATATCAGGTAGAAAAGCAGGATTATCGATTTCCAGCTTGGTTCCATTCGTCTGATTGATTTGATAAATGACGCTGGGGTAAGTCGCGATGATGTCCATGTTGTACTCACGTCGCAAGCGCTCCTGAATGATTTCCATGTGAAGCAATCCCAGAAAACCACATCGAAACCCAAAACCAAGGGCAACAGAGCTTTCAGCCTGATAGATGAAAGCGGCATCATTGAGCTGCAGTTTGGCCAAGCTGACTTTCAATTGCTCGTAGTCCGTAGTGCTGATCGGGTAGATGCCGCTGAAGACCATGGGGTGGATCTCCTGAAAACCCGGTAACTCCGGTGCCGGCTTTTTGCTCAAAGTCAGAGTATCCCCCATTTTGACGTCTTTGGGGCTTTTGATGTTTGCTGTAAAGTAGCCCGTTTCTCCCGCCGTCAGACGATCCCGTTTATAAGCTTTTGGATTGAAACTGCCGACTTCCTTGATTTCAATCGTTTTCCCGGAGTGGAATAATCTACAGGACATTCCCGCTTTAATCTCTCCGTTAAAGACGCGTATGTGGGTGATGACTCCCTTATATGTGTCGAAATAGGAATCGATACTCAAGGCTTGCAGGGAAACTTCCGGATCCGTTTTTGGCGGTGGGATAAATTTTACCACGGCTTCAAGGATTTCATCGATTCCGAGGCCGGCCTTGGCACTGGCAGGAATGGCTGTTTCTCCCGGAATGGCCAGGATTTCTTCCAACTGTTCCCGTACTCGATCAACATCGGCGTGTGGAAGATCGATCTTATTGATCACCGGAATAATCTCGAGGTTCAGTTTCATAGCCAAATGTACGTTGGCTACGGTTTGGGCCTCTACTCCCTGGGCTGCATCAATGATGAGAAGGGCCCCTTCGCAAGCGGCGAGACTACGGGAAACTTCATAGGAAAAATCCACATGGCCGGGAGTATCGATAAGATTCAACTCGTATTCTTCTCCATCTGCCGCACGGTACATCATGGTGACGGGGTGCGCTTTGATGGTGATTCCCCTCTCCCGCTCCAAATCCATGGAATCGAGAAGTTGATCCTGCATCTCACGGTCTGAAACGGTACCCGTTTTCGATAGCAATCGATCCGAAAGGGTTGTTTTCCCATGATCGATATGAGCAATAATACTGAAATTTCTTATATGAGCTGCATCCATAAATGCTTTGCAAATGGTAATTCAAACCATTCAATAATTGTAACTTAAACTTGCCGAATCAATCGGACACCCTGTTTCAGAAGCTTCTCAACTCCCGTATCGCTTGTGGTTTCCGCATAAATGCGGAGGATCGGTTCCGTCCCCGACCCTCTGATCATCAACCAGGATCCATCCCGGGCAATGTATTTAACCCCGTCAAAGGTTTTGATCGTTTCAATCGGCGAACGGTTCAGTTTGTCCGGTGGACTGTCGCGGCAGAATTCCATTAATTCCCCTCTTTTTTCAAGAGGATATCTCGTATCGATCCGACCGTAACAATGCGGACCGAAACGTCGAGTCAACTTCGCGCAGAGCTGTCCAATTGATTTTTGACTGACGGCTAACAATTCCAGCAGCATGAGTCCGGCAAGAATGCCATCGCGTTCAGGAATATGCCCCTTAAAACCGATGCCACCACTTTCTTCGGCACCCAAAAGAACATCGCCCTTCAACATTTCCTCGCAGATATACTTGAATCCCACCCCGGTTTCCACCAATTCCATGCCGTAATAATCGCATAACTTGTCCACCATGGAACTTGTCGTCAAGGCCTTGATCACCCTTCCACTCATATTACGGTTGTGAATCAGGTGGAACAGTAGAAGACAGATAATCTGGTGAGCACTGAGGTAATTGCCCCTGCCATCCATTCCTCCGACACGATCGGCATCTCCGTCTGTTACCAGGCAGACATCATGAGGGTTTTTCTTCAGGTAAGCTTGGCTGAGCCCGTAATTGGAAAGAATAGGTTCCGGGTTAATGCCGCCGAATCCCGGGTTGTTTTGACCATTCAAGGTCGTAACCCGACACTGAGTGTTTTTAAGAAGTTCATCAAACATGCCTGCCCCAACCCCAAAAAGAGCATCGTGGGCAAATCGCAGTTTAGATTTGGAAATCAGTGGGAAATCGACCCTCTTTTTCAAAGCACTCAAGTAGGATGGAAGAAGACTGCGGATTTGGATGGACTTATTTTTCTTCCCTGAAGCCAGAGGAATGCTTTTGAGCCTGGAACGGTCAAGTCTTGATTCGATCCCTCGGCAGATGGCCGGATCGGCGGACCCCCCGTAATGTGCTTTAATCTTGAATCCGTTGAAAATCGGAGGATTATGGCTTGCCGTCAGCATGATGCCTCCTACGGCCTTGTTCCGTTTGACTTCAAATGAAACAGCGGGAGTCGGTGTCGGGGCATCAGTCAGGATGACTTGGAATCCATTCCCGGCCAGGATTTCCGCGGAACGAGCCGCAAACTGATCTGCCAGAAAGCGTCGATCATAACCGATCACGACCTTTGCATCTGTTCCGGGCACCGGATTTCTTTTCCAGAAATCGGCCGTTGCCTGTGCGACCCGATCGAGATTATCGAAGGTGAACGCATCTGCGGTCACAGCGCGCCAACCATCAGTGCCGAATTTAATCTGACTCATTTAAGATCAATTTATTTTATTGAAAAAAACTCATTTTATTCATCAAAGCAATCATGAAAATATTCCAAAAGAATCGCCCGGTTAAACGGTTGATATTTCTGCTAAGCCTTTGTCTCTGGTTCGGATTTTCCGGATGTAAGAATCCTCCATCCGGAAGTCGTGAATTCATCCCGGGAAAAGGTTGGATGCCGGTAAAGTAAGACCGGAAGGGCATCAGAAACAGACTCGGTATTCATTTCGGGCAGGATTCACTCCCCCGCTCCAACTGCCGACGGTTCTTAATCCTGTTCGAACTGATAGGCGAAATCAACAGGTAAGCTCCTTGGCAGCTTTCACAATGCCGGTAGTATCCATTCCATGTTTCGCATAAAGTTGGGAGGCCAAGTACGCCGATTGCCCGAATTTCCCATGAATTCCCAGCGACTTCATTGAATAGGCGATTCCTGCCTGTCCCAGAGAATGGGCAAGCTGAGATCCCATGCCGCAGACTATCTGATGATCCTCTACCGTAACGATCTTCCCGGAACACGCCGCCACCGCTTTTCCAATCGTGTCGATATCCACTCGATTGATGAATGCCTGATTTATCACTGTCGCCTGAATGCCTTCTTTGTTCAGTTGATCAGCGGCCTCCAAGGCAAATCCGACAACGGGGCCACTGGCAACCAGAACCACATCGGATCCTTCCCGAAGAAGTTGGGCTTTCCCCCACTCATAGTCGGCCTCTTTTTTCCAAAAAATGGGATAATTCTCCCGACCGACGAAAAAGATGGTGGATTCTCCATTCTTTCCAGCGGATCGCGCCTCGGCTTGTCGTTTGATTGACTGATACATCAGAGAATCGGCTTCGTTGGCACAGGAACAGACAATCACCTCTGTCTCCGGGATGGCACTTACCGCGGCCAGGTAAGTGGTGGCCTGATGGGAGGCGCCATCCGCGGCATCCTGAAATCCGACATGAGAAAAGACGGCAATGACAGGTGCCTGAGAAAGTGCGGCCATCGTCAATGGAAGGTTGCCCTTGGTGACTCCGAATTGTCCGAAAGTATCCACAATGGGAATGTATCCTCCCTTCGAAAACCCAACTCCAGCGCTGACCATATTTGCTTCAGCCACTCCCACTTCCACAAATTGGTCTGGAAAGGCATTTTGGAATGCCTTCATGCCGGTGGATCCCTGGACATCGGAAGAAATGGAGTAAACCGGTAAGCCTTCCTTTGCGGCTCGAATCGCACCATTTGCCAAACCGGCTTGAATTTTGGTTTTCTTCACCGATGGACCCGTTGTGGGAGATGCAGCAGAAGCCGCCGACTGGGCACTCTTCCAATTCTGATGCAGTTCTTCAGCCCACTTCTGAATCTCGTCAGGCGTTTCGTCACCACTGAAAATCTCCTGCATCCAATCCAGAATCTTCTCACCGTTCTTCAAGGGGAACCCATGTCCGCCGGAAGCGCTGTCCGCGGTGGCTTTGATTCCATACCCCTTGACAGTCTTAAGCCAGATGGCAACCGGTTTGTTCGGGTTTTCCCTGGCTTGCTGGACGGCGGATTCAACGGCCGTGTAAACGGTCTGAAGATCATTGCCCTTTTCGACTTTAATCACATTCCAACCCAGGACGGATAAGGATTCAAAGGTCGGAGCCATATTGAAGGCATCGTCGGTGATTCGTCCGGAAAGCTTGGTATTGTTATCGGAAACGACCATCACAAAGGGGTTCACCTTTGATTTCTCTGCCAAGCCGGGAATGGCTGCAAAAGCCTCCTTGGCTTCACCTTCCATGGATGCTCCATCTGAAATCACCAGCAGCGTGACCCGATCATTGCCTGTTTTACGGTCGGCCATGGCCAATCCCTGTGCCTGTCCGGCCGAAGAACTCAACGGGCCATTACTCAGGAGAACTCCTTCCGGATTCAAATGCGATTCCCCATGTCCCGTCAGCTTGCTGTCTATACTCCTGAATCCTCTGAGATCCTCAAAGGTCATTCCGTCAAATGCCAGGTTGGCCCTCAAGGCATAAAGGCCGTTTTCCGCATGTCCAGCATCGTTGATGAAATTGTAGATCTCGTGCCAAGGCCGGTCTGATTCTCGAAACATCAATCCGTGAATCGCCGAATTCACCTCAGCGAAGGCAGCCGGTCCTCCCCAATGGCAGGCAGCCCCTCCTTCGACCGCGTGAATATTCATCAGAGCCACTAACCCACGGGTTACATTGGGATTTCCGCAGGCTACTTTTTCTCCGTTCGCATTATGGACATCGACAGAACATCGTGGGGGGCTGGCCGGATTTCCAGCCAGCCGAGTTGGAATTGTTAATAAACTCAGTGGTGTTGACTCGATTGAGGGCTGTGTTTTTTCGTTACTGCTGTCGGCTCCCATAATATGTCTGATTACTTCGTTATTGCGTCAAAAGGGCCTTTTGTATCCATTCCATGTGCCCTTATCAACTCAATTTAACACATGAGACTTGTTCTTGGGTCGTGGAGTTCGATAATATTTGCCTTGATGTATCCAGAAAGATTTAAGAATCAGGTCGCTCTTGTCACAGGTGGGGCGCAGGGAATCGGTATGACGGTCGCATTGCGCCTAGGTAGAGAAGGGGCGCATATCGTTCTGCTGGACCGTAATGCCGACGCACTCGCAAAGGCCGTCGAAGTTTTCGTCGCGCAGAAGGTGCCTGTTTCAACGATTCAAGGCGACATTGCCAATGAATCCGAAATTGAGCACGCCATGGAGTCCGTTGTCAGCCAACAGGGTCGACTCGATGTTGTCGTGCATTGTGCGGCCATCGTGGGCCCCACCAATACGCCGCTGGCTGAAGTCAAAGTGGAGGATTTTGATCAAGTCTATGAGGTGAACCTCCGCGGATCCATGATTGTGACCAAACAGGCCCTGAAAGCCATGTTGCCCAATAAATATGGACGAATTCTGCTTTTGGCCTCGATTGCGGGCAAAGAGGGCAATGCCGGAATGAGTCCCTATTCTTCAACGAAAGCCGGGGTGATCGGTCTCGTGAAAAGCGCAGGTAAGGATTATGCCGAATCCGGAGTGACTATAAACGCCCTGGCGCCCGCCGTGATCCGCACTCCAATGGTGGATGAATGTCATCCGGATCAGGTGAAATACATGACCGACAAAATTCCGATGAAACGCTGCGGCACTCTCGACGAAGTGGCCGCCATTGCCTGTTGGATCGTCTCCAGGGAAGCCGGATTCAACACCGGAGCAACCTTCGATCTCAGCGGCGGTAGAGCGGTTTATTAAACAGGATTTTCCTTGTTATTATTTCAATAACATAAGATTATTAAAAATTCCCAATATCATAAACAGAAGCCTTAGCTGGCTAGGTTTCCTGCAGAATCTGTAATTAGCGTTCAAAGGGTAGTTATGAAAATTAATAAAAATCTAAAAACCATTATTGTAATCCTACTGGCGGGAAGCATCGGTATTGTTGGCGTTTCCGGGCAATCTGCATTCGAGGCGCCAGATGGCGGTTGGGATTATTTGTATGAGGGCAGCGACGCTCTTTTCGCAGATGACTTCGGAGCTCTGGACGGGAAGTGGAGCCATGGCAATGGCTCCGACCAATGGGACGGATCGGAAATCGGCGGTGATATCGGACCGGGCAACGCGCCGGGCGGCGCCATGAGCCTTGAGGAAAACGGCGTCAGCTATCTTCGTCTTCAGGACCCGGGCGATCCCCGGGATCACGGTTTTTCGGACCCCACCAACCGTAAGGTGTATTTCGGATATGACCTCAGCGCCGCGGGCGCCTCGGAGACAATCATGGATGACGGCGTGACGCTGTACTTTCGTGCCCGTATACCGACTGATGGACCGATCGATCCTCTTCACCGAGACGGCCAACCCGAACCGACTCCGTATCCCGAGAACGGTGACGGATACGTCACTTCCGATGGAGGGAAGGGCAATTTTGTCATCAAGCAGGCTTCGGGTGGGGCCATTGCGTTTTCCTTGACCACGGCGACCGATACCTCAGGGGGTGATCCGAATGGCGCGGCGACAGGATTCTCCGGACTCAGTATGAATGAGTTTAACGGCAATCAGATTTCCGGCGACGTGAATTTCGGTTCAGGCCAGGGAGAGAATGTGCTCCCCCTGGATCCCACTAAGTGGCATGAATTCTGGATCACCATGCAACGGGATGAAGGCGAAGTGGGCACTCACACCGCGTTTATCTACATCGACGGCAACGATAAACCTACGACATTCACGATAACCGCGGGTACGGGTGATGACTACAGTGGAATCAGCTATCTGGCCATGGGCGCCACCGCGACGCCTCAAAATGCAGCGCTCGACATCGATTTCTTCGGATACAAATTGTCCGCTGTGTTTCCTCCGCGTAAATCCTTTAAAGACCCTGATGGCGGTTGGGACTACAGTTACCAAGGCGCCGAAGCCATCTACGCAGATGACTTCGGTTCCCTCGACGGCTTTTGGAGCCACAACAATGGCTCCGATCAATGGGATGGCTCCGGGCTCGGCGGTGAATTCGGCCCTGGGAACGCTCCGGGCGGCGCCATGATCATCAATGAAAGCGGGATCGACTTCCTCCGCATTCAGGATCCAGGTGATCCCCGCGATCACGGTTTTTCGGACCCAACCAACCGCAAAGTCTATCTCGGTTACGACCTCAGCGCCGCGGGCGCCTCGGACACAATCATGGACGACGGTGTGACTTTTCACTTTCGCGCGCGCATTCCGACGGACGGGCCTATCGATGCGCTCCATAGAGATGGACAACCCGAACCGACCCCTTATCCCGAAGAAGGAGACGGCTACGTGACTTCCGACGGTGGCAAAGGGAACTTCGTCATCAAACAGGCTTCTGGCGGAGCCATTGCGTTTTCGTTGACCACTAAAACCGACACCTCAGGCGGCGATCCGAACGGTGCGGCCACGGGATTCGCCGGTTTGAGTATGAATGAATTCAACGGAAACCAGATCTCCGGCAACGTGAATTTCGGCTCGGGTCAGGGAGAAAACGTAGTTCCGCTTGACCCGACCCAATGGCATGAATTCTGGATTGTGATCCAGCGGGACGAAGGCGAGGTCGGCACCCACACGGCGGTCATCTATGTCGACGGGAACACCACCCAACCCAACTCCTTCAAGATAACCGCGGGCACGGGAGACGACTACAGCGGCATCAGCTACCTGGCGATGGGGTCTACAGCGACGCCCCAGAATTCGGCGCTCGATGTCGATTTCTTCGAATACAAACTGGCGGCCGTTCAACCGGAAGGCGCCTCTCTCGTTCCACCAGCCAACATCGGCGCGCTGTCGCCTGGGCGCGGTGAAACGGCTATCGACCCGGCCTTCGGCATTCAGTTTGTAGCTTCTTCCATCGGCGCGATTCCAAGAGAGGGAATCCACGTCGAGCTGAACGGGCAGGACTTCACTACCGATCTGCAAATCAGCGGGAATGAACAACGCTGGGAAGTAAGTTTGACGACGCTCGCTCCCAACACGATTTATGAAGGCGAACTTTCGATTACGGACGCCGAAGGAACCACCGTGACCAGCGTCCTCGATTTTGACACATTCGGTGCGGATTCGAATTTCCTGGTCGAGGCCGAGGATTTCAATTTCAACAGCGGTGAGTTTTTCGATGAGTATCTGATTTCCTACGATGTGCTGTTTCCTCCTATCAATTACCTTGACGTAGTCGGGGTGGAAGGCATCGATTCGCATGAAATCGACGGGCTCGGGGATCACTTT
>DUCD01000145.1:11212-24597 GCA_012959985.1 Verrucomicrobiales bacterium
ACCGGATTCCGGATCCCGTCGCCACCGCGGCGAACAGCGACTTTTCGAGACCTCAATACGAAGGATTTGAAGATCTGGACACAAGTGTGAGCGACGTTCTGGATGGGGAGTGGCTCAACTACACAAGGACCCTCCCGGCGGGAGATTACGCGATCGTGGCGCGGTTTTCGTCTATTCCGCCCGACACCGACTTCAACTTCGCAGTGAACGGCGATCCGTTTGTCGCACAAGTGGATCGGGTAACCAGCGGTGCGACCACAGCGAACCAGACTCTAGAGAAAATCGGAGTGTTCGCCGGATCGACGATCGTCAGACAAGACGCCCAGACCTACGAGTATTTTTTCATGACCGACGACGACGACAATATTGCGACGTTCAGCGCAGATGGTGTAACCACTGTTCGGATCACAAACAATTCAGGCGGCTACCTCGCCAACTACTACGTGATCATCCCGGCAGAGGATCTGCCGCAACCTTCCGGGCCCGTGCTTCCCGCAACGCTGAGCATCAACAGTAGCGGCGACGACATAACCATCGCATGGGATGAACCGGGAACATTGGAATCCGCTTTATCGGTGCTCGGCCCATGGGCCGCCGTAGACGGCGCGTCGAGTCCCTATTCGGCATCCGCTTCCGAAGCATCTACGTATTATCGAGTCGTGGCTGATTGACGGATATTTACAATCGATTTCATCCAGTTCAAAACAAAGGCCGGAGCTTTCATGTTCCGGCCTTTTTCTGTATTCTCTCTTGGCATCAGTAAATTATATCTCGTTGCCGTGCGGAGTGTCCCGGCAGACGTGACGCGATTGCACACGACATCGAAGCTGATTACCGAGCCCGCAAGCAGACACGGAGAAGTGGTGCCGGCCAGATCGAGGAAGTTGGGAATGTCTGGAGCTTCCTTAAGAATCCTGCTATTCTGGTTTTATGAGTCAACTAATCTGTTCGGTTTCCCTAGGTTTCCTTGCAGTCTTGTCCCACGTCGTCACTGCGTCCTCTTCCGAGAATTCGCAAACATCTCCATCGAGGCAGCCACATCCGCATGCGATTCCGAACACGCATGCGCCCGACGCGGTGGACAATCCGGAACTCGTCCCCTTCATCATTGTCGATCCAGGTCAACTGGACGGAATCGTAGTCGATGAGACGGAAGCCACGCTGAAGGGAAAATGGCAGTATTCGACCCATACCCCCCCTTATGTCGGCCTGGGTTACCTTCATGATCAAAAGTCCGACAAGGGGAGCAAATCAGTCACCTTCATACCTGATCTTCCCGCCGCGGGGATCTACGAGGTGCGTCTGGCGTATTGCCACAACATTCGTCGGTCGACCAATACACCGATCACGATTCATCACGCCGACGGTGATTCGGTTTTTCGCATTAATCAACAGGACAAGCCGGAACACCAACGGTTGTTTCGGACCCTCGGACAATTCCGTTTTGACGCCGGCCTCACTGGCTGGCTCAAAATTTCAACCGATGGGACCGACGGGAAATACGTCATCGCCGATGCCGTGCAGTTTCTGCCTGTTGCCGCGAACCTACACGGAAAGGTCATCGATGCCGAAAGCGGACAATCGGTCGCCGCTCGAGTGACAATCCAACACACGGATGGGCGATGGTTTTTTCCGAGATCCGCTTCGCCGACAGGATCCGCTGTCGACTATCGCAAGAACCACACCGGTTCGCCCGCCATGCACACGACCCTCTCGGCGGACCCCTTCGTGGCTGAATTGCCACCGGGAAAATATGTAATGACGGCCGAAGGCAGCAAAAATTACCTGCCGGTTCGGACGGAAATCACGGTCAACGGTGCAGCCGTCTCGGTGACACTCAAGCTGAAGCGCTGAATTCACATGGCACGTTGAGGTTGGTTTAGCGGAGACAGTCATTCGAATCGGGTGCTATCCGATACCCCGAATCTGGACCAGGTCGAAGACCCCAATGGCGTTTCCGCTTTCTTATTGGGTTACTGGTGGACGAGAGAGCACTGTCGCTACCAACCGGATCGGGAAATCTACCGTGAGATTTTGGTCATACGTTTCAATTTGACAGGGCCGAGAGCGTTTCGGGTTGAGGAAACTTCTTCGGAAGACGAGTCCATGTGCCGTTTGTCGGTGATTCGTCCTCGTTGTAATGAGATCAGTGATTCTCTTTGGAATCCTTGGCATGGATCGAGTAGGAATGGGCGATTTCACCATTACGATGTCCGTTCCGCTCTTCTTCCGGAAGGAAGGAATAGATGTATTCCACCTGGCATTTCGATGAAGAAACGGAGACTCGCAAATGCCCTGAGCTACTGAGCACAACCCCATCGCGGTAACCGTATTCTTCCGCGTTACGAGTGTTCCCGAAACGTCGGTGTCCGGGTTGAGGCACTTCCTGATAGACAATACCGTCCAGATCTTCCTTGGCATACAAATGATCATGACCGTGAAAAACGATACTGACGTTGTTTTGTGTCAACAGGTCATGGATCGGCATGGACCAATTGGGACGTTTTTCATTCCACTCATTTTGGCCGTCCTTGTTTCGGCCACCCCATTCGTAAAGGTGTGCGATACTCTTTCCCCCGCGTGTCTCATTATTCAACCCGCCCACCAGGTAGTGGATAAAAATGAACTTGAAGGAGGCATCGCTGGATTCCAGGGTTTTTTTCAGCCAGTGATACTGCCGTGCACCAAGGGTCTTGGACCATTGGTCGCCACGACGTTGGGTTGTATACCAGAACGGATCCAGAACAACGAACAGCGCATCGCCCCAATTCCATGCGTAATAGTCTTCAAGATATCCAAGCGTCCGATGGCGGTCCTCATTTCCCGTGTAAAAGTGGTTTGGAATGGGATTGGGAAAATACTTCAAACGCATTCCGGCTGACCAACCGCCCGTATCACGGTAGCCGAATTCGCCGTCATGATTGCCTAGCACGAAGAATTGCGGCACAGAATGACACAGCCGACTGAAATAGTAGCGCTGAGCCAGATACTGTTTACTTGACTGCCGGTAATCGCCGTACTTGTCGACCATGAATGTATCGCCAAGCTCGATGTGAAAATCCGGTTGATCAGTCAGGGCATTGGCAAGGGTGCGTTCGTATTTTTCGGGAACAACCCCGGAATCCAAATGCGAATCAGCCTGAATGGTGAACCTAAATGAACGACCCGACGGCCGTTGGGTGTGGAAAGTAAACTCATCACTGTGATGATACGAGTCGTCCCCGGGCATCCTGTGTTGAACTCGATAATAATAACGCCAATTGCCACGCAGAGAGAGTATGTCCACATCCTTTACCTCCCCTGAAACGAGAGGTCCGATATCGCGTTTAACTAAATAGGATCCGGACTCCAAACCATATTCAAGTGAAAATTCACCGGTACGATAAGCAGCCAGACTGAGCGTAATCGAATCGGCCGTCGGTCTGCCGAGAATGTGGTCGTAATCGCGTTCAGGAACTTCGGTCACAAAAACGGGAGTCGGCCTCACATTATTGCGGGCCTGACCTCCACGTCGGCCTCCCTTTCTGTCTCGTCCTTGGCGCTCGGATTGTCTGTCGCGGTTCTGCGATACCGCGAGAAGGATGTTGAACAATAATGCCAATCCAGGAATCAGTTTTTTCATTTAATTATTCAGACCTTTTTATGCAACCTTCTTCGGGATTAGTTGAAGTGGATTATTAATGACGAATTATTTGACTATCGCGAGCGTCCTTCGCGATTTCCTCTCTGTCCGCCTCTCCCCCTTCGGCCATTACGGCGAATTTCATCCTGAGTCAATTTACCATCTCCGTCCTGATCGAACGACCTTAGCACGGTGGATGCATTGTTAATTTCCCGCGATGAAATCAGCCCGTCCCCGTCCCGGTCGAGAGCTTGAAAGATTGAGTCGGGGCGATTCCCCCCACCCCTTTGCCTTCCCCGTACAGTCGTGCCGGCATCGGCGGAACGAGTTTCATCGATCACCGGAATTTGAGCATTCACTTCTTGTAAATAGGTAGTCAATCGGGTCTCCAGCTCAGTAACTTTTTCAGGCATTTGACCCGCCAGGTTTGTTTGCTCGCCGAGATCCTTTTCCAAGTTGAAGAGTTGGGAGTTTCCAGTCTGGTAATAGCGGATGAGTTTATAGCCATCCAACAGAAGAGACGAGGCCGGTCCAAGCGGGTCTTTGTCATCATGTGGAAAATGAACGATAAATTCTTCTCTGGCACGTTTCACCGTTCCTTCTCCCCGGTTCTTCAGCGACTCTGCCAGACTGCCGCCTTCCACACCGGGAGGCAGGGGTGACTGAATCCCCGCCAGATCCGACAGGGTTGGAAACAAGTCGACGCCGGAGGCGACCATTTCAGCAAAAGAACCCGGTTGAATTCCAGGACCCCGAACAATCAGCGGCACCCGAATGCCGCCCTCCTTCACCGATCCTTTGCCATTGGACAATGGACCGTTTCGTCCCTGGGCCCCATGATCGGCGGTATAAAAAACATAGGTGTTGTCGGCTATGTTCAGGGAATTCAAAGCATTCAAGATCAGACCGATGGAAAGATCCGCATCCAACGCGGCAGCGGCGGAACCCAGTTGGCGGGTGTCTTTTCCCGGCAAACGGTCGCGCATGATTTCCAATGTCCCCGGTTTGGCGTGTTCCGCCGAACGTCCACTATAATGCGACACTTGTAAATAGAAGGGCCTACCCTCCTTGGCCTGACGGGCAATGAAATCGATTCCACTGGCGGCGGTTTTATAATACTGTTCGGGGTTCGGATTGGAAACATTTTCAGGGCCGCTATTCGACGTGGCGCCGTCACTTTCGTCGAATCCGTGCCGTGAAGGGTGCTTACGACCGACATGCCATTTTCCGAAATGGGCGGTGGCGTAGCCGACGGTTTTCAGTCGTTCGGCGATCGTGATTTCGGACAAGGCCAATTCCGTGGAAATTTTGGGCATGCTGACTCGACCTCCGGAGTTACCGGTATTGACGAAGGTCATATGCAACTGCGCCGGACTCTTACCGGTGAAAAAAGCGGCTCGGGAAGGGGTGCAACGTGGAGAGGGGGCATAAAACCGAGAGAAGCGCATGCCTTCATTGGCCAGTTTATTCAAATTGGGAGTGTGAAATGAATCGTTTTTAGAACGGGGATCCTTGCGGTCCATCTGAGCAGACAAGGACGACCAGCCCTGAGCTTCGCCGAGAATAAACACAAAGTTTGGGCGCTCGGCGGTTTGGCTGAAAACGGTGCAATGGGTTAGAACGATAAGAGATACAAAAATATTTTTAATATTCAACTCAATAAAAATCAATCCCGCAAGAACGTGGGAGGGGTCTATTTAATGTAATCAGTTTCGTTGGCGTCGACCACGCGGACTGCGGCGTTCCCTGCCTCCGCGTTCTCCACCATCGCCACGATGGCGGGGCTCATAAGTTTCTTCAGTTAGCTGTCTGTTGGCGTCGACGAAGTGAAACCTGACACTCCCATTATCCAGAACTTTGTAGTTTATAGAATGGCCTTGCCCATTCAGCGAATACTTGAGTCGGTAACCGTCCTTCAAGCTACCGTTGAAATCGGTAATGCGTGCACCACGCAGTGGACGAGAGGCTGGGCGCACACCACCCGCACGGGGTTGCGGATGCACCTGCCCACCGGCTTCGGACACTTCTCCGTAAAATCCGCCATTAATATACGGATAGGTCCGAGTCGCATGGTAATGGTAGCCCCCGTTCTTGTCAGTGTGTCCATTGAAAGGGTCGATCCCCGACACTGATGACCCGTCCGGTTCATTGAAACCGTAGATTGGGTAACCGTCCAGTGCGAAGGCAATGGGATTAACCTTGCCCACAATGCTTTGCAAATGAGTCGGAGCGATGTGGTAATGATAATCGTCCGCGCGTCCGCAGTGGCCGCCCCATTGATCCAGTTCCCCGGCTGTAAATGTGTCCGTTCGCCCGTCGTTTTTAATCGGATTGAAAATCGGAATTCCATTCGCGGCCAAGGCGATCGCTCCACGGAAAAAGTTTTTCTTAGCCGACATTGGATGACTCGCCTTGAGCGGATGCAGTGGAATCTGCCAGGCGTTGTCGCCGGTATAAGGCTGCGGAATGGGGACTTGCTGCTGCCATGCGGTGATCCCCACCATCATCCGGTGATCGGGAATGCCATTTGATTCCACAAAGAAGTATCGCCCATCGGAATGAGTTTTCAGCTTGGATGCGAAAGCTCCAAAACTGTTCTTCATCAATCCGAGCGTCGGGCTTAATTGGAGAGAAACGTCCACCCCGGCGGTAACCCCAAATTTTGAAATGGGTTGCGTGTTGATTTGCTGAGTCTTTTCGAGGCGCTTGGCCACGATAGCATGATCCGTTTTCGCTAGATTGGATCGTTCAATAGAAAAAATATCACCTCCCCGATTCTCGAGAACGATTGAATGATCATGAACAACAAGAAGGCTTCCTTCCTCGATGGGCTTACCTGCGGTATTTCGCCAAATTCGTAGGGAGGAACCTTCGTTGAATGATTCAGAGTGGAGATGACCGTCGTGGGCAACGGCCGCGACAGCGATTACATTCAATCCGGTGAAATATAAAATTCTGAATAGTGTTTTCATCACAATTGAGAACTGAGAATTACCGTCCGGTTTAACAATCCGCATTGGACCCGTCGGATATAAGGCGAAACCGGAAAGAAATATCGTATTTAAGGTCGTCACTACAGTTCCATTGGGAATCCTGAATATCGTGTCAACCTTAGCATAATTGACGCAACATTGGTGGAACAGGTTACAGAAAATATTGGCAATGTGAATTAGTCTCCGTTGGGCATGCCGCACTGCCATTCGTTGACGCATCGGAAAACTCTGATATGATCGCCCAAAATGAAAACGCTGACTTCGCATTCGACAATATCTCTACGTTTGATAGTCTCGGGCGCATATCTCAGCTATGACACGGCGGCCTTCGAGAAAGCCTGGCCGATCACCTCGGGTGTGCTTCAGACGACCGGCGTGATGAAGTTTGTCTCCCCTGGACCGGGTTTCGTCCCCGGTAAATATGAGGACAATGAACACATTCTGGTTTTTCCCGAAAGTCGAAATGTCCATTTGAAAAGTCCCGTCGCCATCGATCTCGCAGAGCCGGGTGAATACCGCCTGATCAAGCGAACGGAAAAACTTTATTTGGAGGCCGGGCATCGCGTCCGGACTTACCTGCTGCAGCTGAATCCGGTCGGTCGGCCCGACAAACACGATCCGAACAAGATCGTGGTCATTGGCCAGATCACTTTCGGGGCGCCGATCCTTGGGCTGATCGGCACCGACGACAATTTAACCGCTACGGACGCGCTGCTGGGACATTTCAACGGGAGTTACCGGAAGAGTCGTCGCGGAGTGGAGACACCGCGACGGGAAACCGGCACGAAGGGCGGGCGCGACACGGTCATCCTCGCCGCCGACCAACGCACTCTGATTCTCCATCTCGCGGCCGGATCCGCTCAGGATCAGATCCGCGTTCTCGTGGCCGCCGAGTGACCGAGGCAACAAAATGATCATTACTCAACGCAACATTCTCGACCGGCGCGCCTTTCTGCGCGGAGTGGGCGGAGCCGCTCTGGCTCTGCCGCATCTGAATATCATGACGGCCGGCGCCCGCGAGGCGAAGGTCCCCATGCGCATGGCATGTGTGGGTGTGGGCTTCGGTTTCGTGCCGCAACTGTTCTTCCCGCGGGAGACCGGCGCAAACTATTCCATGCCGGAACTGCTAAGGCCGCTCGCACGTCATCGCGGCAACTTCTCCATCTTTTCCCAGTTGGATCATGGCACGGAAGGCGTCGGCGGTCATGGCGGGATTCACGCGTACTTGTCCGGCATCCTGGCGAAGCACGCCAAAGGATTCGCGGAACGAAACATCACGGTGGACCAGAAAGCGGCGCTGCATGTCGGGCCGGCGACTCGTTACGCCTCAATGCAATTCAGCACTAACAACGATTCGGGCTATCCACTGTCCTGGACCCATTCCGGCGTGACCATCCCGGCGGTGTACGATCTCGAAACCCTTTTCCGGCTCTTGTTCCAAGAGTCGAATCCCCGTGAACTAAATATTCTGAAGCAGGCCCAAGCGGAGCGGAAGAGCGTACTCGATCTGGTCCGCACGGACGCGGAACAGCTGAGACGTCGCGTCGGCCAGGCGGATCAGGAAAAACTCGATCAGTATTTTACGTCGGTTCGGGAGTTGGAGAAACGTCTCACCCAGTCCGTGGCCTGGTTGGATCGCCCCAAGCCAGCCGTGAAATACTCCCTCCCGGAAGGCGCCGACGGAATGGATTTCGTGGATCGCGTCCCGCTGTTTTACGACCTCATGGCGTTGGCGTTGCAGACCGATTTAACGCGGGTGATCACGCTGGGCATCACCGGGCTGGGCGGCAATTCCGGCGGCTTTCCGCTAACCCGGGGCTACCACCAACTCACCCATCACGGCAAGGTGTCGAGCTACATCAAGGAACTTTCGATCATCGAGAAATTTCACACCACCCAGTTCGGTCGCTTTCTTGACGCGCTGAAAGCCATTGAAGAACCCAACGGCAAGACGCTGTTAGACAACACAATGACACTCTTCGGCAGTGGCATGGGCAACGCCAGCTCGCATTCCAATAAGGACCTGCCCCTTTTGCTGGCGGGCGGTGGCTTCAAGCACGGCCAACACCTGCGCTTCGCCAAAGACAAGTCGCGCGGAGTTCGCACGCCGGCCGCGAATCTGTTCCTCTCGATGTTGCAACGCTTCGGTCTGGAGACCGACAAGTTCAATCTCGCCACCGGCACGCTCACCGGTCTCAACGTCGCATGAAACTATCCGATCACCTCCGCTGCCTGTTCTTGGCACCCTGTCTGATGGGAACAAGCGCGTTCGCCACGGAGGAAATCAATCCGTCCGTTCCCCGATTTGTGAAAACCTATTGTCGGGATTGCCACAACGCCGAAAAGGAAAAGGGCGACCGCAATTTCGAACCCTTTCTCGCCCGACCCGAAAGCGCCGATCATCATGAAACACTGGAAGAGATTCTCGAGCAGTTGAACCTCGGGGAGATGCCTCCGGAGAAACGCGACGTGAAACGCCCGGGCGACGCGGAGCGACGGCAGATGATTGCCGAGCTAACGCGTTTTCTGGGATCCCTGGCGGATTCAAAAATCCCCCGGGAGACGATCCTGCGAAGGCTGACGCGTTACGAATACAACTACACCATGCGCGACCTGCTGGGCGTCCATCCGGACGTGGTGGACGCGACTTGGAATTTTCCGGCCGACCGAAAACACGAAGGCTTCGCCACCGTCGGTCACACCCAGGTCCTTTCGCAATACCAGCTTAACCTCTATCTGGACGCGGCGCGTGATTACCTCGACCGCGCGCTCGTGTTTGGAAAAACAAAACCCGTCAGGCAATACTGGACATTCAAGCCCTCCGACTTTGCCGCGAATGTGACCACCCGCGCCAAGATCAGTTTTCGTTTTCGGGATCCCACCGATCGTTATGTCGACATCGTGCACGGTCAACCGGACGATCGCCGACCCAATGCCCCGGTGGCTTTTGCCAAGAAGGGCGTTCCGCGCGATGGATTCTATCGGATTCGCGTGACCGCACGGGGCGCCGGAACGGCGGCCCCCTATGGCGCCAAGGAACTGAAGAAATACCGTATTGATCCAACCCAAGCCGTGAAACTGGCGATCTTTTTCGTCCCGGAAAATCGGTTTCTGAACAAAGTCGCCAGCCAAGGGCGCATCCTTGCCGGGGTGTTCGACTTGGATTATGACCGACCTAAAACCTCCGAAGTCACCGTCTGGATGCCGGCCGGGGCCAGCCCCTTCATCAGTTGGCTCAACGGTCCCGGTGCGGGCAAAGGCTTGGGCCGTCTGATCAAGAAATTTCATCCTGAAACCATTTTCTACGAAGGTGCCAAGCTGGACGCCTTGCTCGAACAGGGCGTCAAAGTCCCGCGCCACCAGACGGATCTGTCACAGCGAATCTGGGATTCCGAACGCTACAAAGGACCGCGACTCCGGGTTTTCGAAATGACGCTCGAAGGCCCCCTCGGCGAGTCGTGGCCGCCCGCCAGTCACCGAAACATTGTCGGTGAGGCGACCGACGCCGCGCAGATCGATCTGCCGGCCATCATGACCGCGTTCGCAGCCAAGGCCTTTCGCCGGCCGGTGACGGAAGCGGAAATCGCCCATCACATCCAATTTGTGCGGAGCCGCATGGAATTGGGAAGCACTCCCGCCGACGCCATCAAGTCCGGCTTGGCGGCGCTGCTCTGCTCGCCGAAATTCCTTTTCTTCGACGAGGGCGACGTCCGGGTTGACGCGTTCCTGAATCCGCATCAACTGGCCGCCCGATTATCCTACTCTCTGTGGAGTTCACTGCCGGACGATAAACTCCGTTTCCTGGCTAGGCAGGGGGCAATCACCGAACCCAAGGTTCTTCTCTCCGAGGTCGAACGCTTGTTGAGGGATCCCCGTTCCGCGGCCTTCGCGCGACATTTCACGGATGCCTGGCTGCGGCTCGACAAACTCGGATCCATGCCCCCGGGAGCCAAACAGTTTCCCGCCTATTACCGGGATCGACTGGAAGAGGCCATGCGGACCGAAACCCGGATGTTCTTCCAGCACGTGCTCACGGAAAACCGCCCCATCACGGATTTCATCGATGCTGAATACACCTTCATCAATGACGACCTTGCCCGGCACTACGGACTTCGCAATGTGAGCGGCAAGGCCTTCCGAAAAGTCGCGTTGCCGGTCAGCGCCCGCCGTCGTGGACTGCTCGGACACGCCAGCATTCTCACCGCGTCGGCGAACGGCGTGGAAACCTCGCCGGTCGTTCGCGGAGTTTGGACGATGGAAAGCCTGCTGGGAACGCCGCCATCGCCTCCGCCACCGGATGTTCCGCCCATCGAACCGGACACGCGTGGCGCCACCACCCTACGCGAACAACTTGCCAAACACCGCACCGTCCCCGCCTGCGCCGATTGCCACGCGACAATCGATCCCTGGGGATTCGCCCTCGAATTCTACGATCCCATCGGCGGTCTGCGAACGCATTACCAGAAAATGGGGGAACGGGGCAAAAAGGCTCGCAAGGCAAAGCCAACTCCCATCGACGGCAGCGGTGTGTTGCCCTCCGGAGAGATCATCAGGGACGAGATTGATCTGCGCAAAAAACTTCTCGATCGTCGCGACCAAATCACCCTCAATCTGATCCGGAAGTTCCTCACTTATGCCACCGGGCGCGAACTGACCTTCCGTGATCGGGCCGAAATCACCCGTATTTCCGTTAACCTGGCCGCCCAAGGCGACGGGCTCCGTGATCTTGTCCGGGCCTGTGTGGTCAGCGAGATTTTCCGACAGCCGTAGCCTCCCGAAAAATGAAATCACTCCTATCAATCCTCACGATCATAGTCGGCTGCGTATGGACCGCGCCGGCCGCCCTCTTCAAGAGCGGGAGACCGAACATCATCTTTGTCCTCTTTGATGACATGGCCTACGGACAACCACCGAGCTATCGGGCGGACTCCAAGTTTCGGACGCCGAACATCGACCGACTCGCCCGGGAAGGTATGCGTTTCACCGACGCCCATTCGGCCGCCGCTAATTGCACGCCGACCCGTTACGGCCTGATGACCGGCCGGTATCCGTCGCGCATTGGACAGTTCGGCGTGTTGAATACCTTCTCGCCACCGATCATTCCCCGGGACCGGCCAACCGTGGCTTCCTTCCTCCAAGGACATGGCTATCACACCGCCTGCATCGGCAAGTGGCACCTGGGCATGAACTGGGAGGAGGGCAAATCAGACAAAGTGAAGGCCCTTCCCATCGGTGCCCGCATGAATGATGGCCCCAACGCTGTTGGTTTCGATTACTTCTATGGATTCACGCACGCTCGCAACATTGAAACGATCATTGAGCAGGATACCGTCGTGGCGAAGGTCAAGGCGGTTGAGAACCAGCCGCGAATGATCGCCCAAGCACTCGACTATATCGATCAACGGGCCAAGTCCAGGCAGCCCTTCTTCCTGTACTTTCCCATGTGCCCCCCGCACAGTCCGGTCGTGCCGGTCCCCGAGTTCGTCGGCAAGGGAGGGATCACCGGCAAAGATGGTAAATACAGCGACTGGGTTCATCAGGGCGATCACATGCTCGGGCGGATCCTTGAACGCTTGGAGAAGAACGGACTGGCCGCGAACACTTTGGTGATCGCCGCCGCCGACAACGGGGCCGCCAAACGTTCCTATATCCCGCTGCGCGAAGCGAAAAGCAGCATCTACGAGGGCGGCCATCGCGAACCCTTCGTGGCGCGCTGGCCCGGGCGAATCCAAGAGGGTTCCACCTACGATCACACCGTCTGCCTGAACGACTTCTTCGCCACCTGCGCCGATCTGCTCGACGTCCCCCTGCCCTCCGGTGCCGCCGAGGACAGTGTGAGTTTGCTTCCCTGCCTACTCGGGAAAACCTCCGACCCCGTTCGCGAGGCCACCGTTCATCAGTCAGGCAACGGTCTCGCCATTCGGCAGGGGCCTTGGAAGATGATTTTTCACCACGACGGAAAACGCGAACTCTTCAACCTCAGCGACGACATCAGCGAAACCAAGGACCTCTTCACCGCCAACCAGGAGACGTCCACACGCCTGACCGAACTGATGCAAAGCTACATCGACCGCGGCCGCAGCACGGCCGGACCGCCGCGGAAGAACGAATACAATCTCGTGCTCTGGGACGGAAAAACCGAGAACAAGAAAGCCCGCAAGCGAAGAAAACGAAAAGAGAACAAAGACTCGAAACCATCGGATAAATAGATCATGAAATCCCCGCTCATTCACACGCTGAGGACCCTGTGCGCCATTGTGTGCGCCGTGGCGCTTCAGGCCTCCGCCGCCAAGCGACCCAATATCCTCTTCATCATCGTTGACGACCAATCGCCCTTTGACCTGAAGATCTACAATCCGGATTCAAGCATGGAGACACCGAACATCGATCGGCTCGCCGCCGAGGGGATGATCTTCGACGGCGCTCATCACATGGGCGCCTGGGTGGGCGGGGTTTGCACGCCGTCCCGGCACATGATCATGTCCGGACGAACCGTCTGGCACATTCCTGACAAGCCCGGCCGCATCATGAACCCGCATACAATCAATCCTAAACTGGTTCCGCCGGATCTCGCCCGGTACACCATGGCGGCCGTCTTCAATCGCGCGGGTTTCATCACCATGCGCACCTGCAAGAAGGGCAACAGCTTCGAGGCTGCCAACAAGCTTTTCACCGTCCGTCACGATTCGACGAAACGCGGCGGCACCGATGAAAGCGGCAGCGCCTGGCACGCCGAACAGGTGCTGACTTACCTCAACGAGCGTGAGTCA
>DUCD01000145.1:24630-25061 GCA_012959985.1 Verrucomicrobiales bacterium
CCGTTTCTCATCTACTTCGGATTTTCCCATCCGCACGACACGCGCGACGGCAAGTCCGGCTTGCTGGAAAAATACGGGGCCGTCAACCACACCGATCGAAACGAGCTTCCGCCCGCGAACTCCAAGCAACCCGCGCTGCCGGCCAACTACCTCCCCGCCCATCCCTTCGACAACACCCATATGGGGGTCCGCGATGAGGTGGCGGTCAAGGGCGTCTGGGACAAGCGCGACGAGCGCACCATCCGCAACGAGCTGGGACGTGAATTCGCCTGCGGCGAAAACATCGACATCCAGATCGGCCGCGTCTTAAAGAAGCTCAAGGCCATGGGCGAGCTTGAAAACGAGGAAGAACAGAATAGTGGGGCAGGAGGAGAAGAGGACGATGAGTTGGGGTGTCCACGGACCGAGGAAGAATTATCGAAATACATAAT
>DUCD01000145.1:25189-30258 GCA_012959985.1 Verrucomicrobiales bacterium
TGCTGCAAGGCGAACAGCAGACCGTTCGCGATACGCTCTACGGCGTCTATTGCGGCGGCGCCCGGCCGGGAATGCGTTGTGTCAAACAAGGCGACTGGAAACTGATCAAGTATCAGTCCGACAAGGGACAGTCGCGCGAAACCCAACTCTTCAACCTGGCCGAAAACCCGCACGAGTTTCTAAGGCAACATCACGCAGCCGAAGTGCGCGCGCTCACCGGAATTAAACCAATCAAGAGCCAGACCAATCTCGCCGGCGATCCTCGTCACGCGAAAAAGCTCGCCGAAATGGAAGCCTTGCTCCTCGCCCAAATGCGGCGGCACGATGACCCCTACCGCCTCTGGAATCAACCCGACGACGGACTTCCCACCCCCAAGATCCGCGAGCGGACGAAGAAACCGAAGAACAGAACACGGTAGAAGGCGAAATGAAGTCGAACCGGTTTCATGTCTAGACAGTCGGAAGGATATGCCGCTAGTGGCAAGCCCGAAAATGAGTCGTTTCATTGAAAATCGGCCGTCTTCCCGTAAGATATGCGGACTCACATGATAACTTGGCACACTTACATGGAAGTCGAAGTAACCCATCAGCAACAGCCGACTCGAATCTGGGAGGCTCACGCTTCATTGGTGTGCACATTTTGTAATCTCATCGTTGGGTTGCTTACTTTTCGGGCAAACGTATTCAACGCGAGGATTCAGAGCTTTCGAGTCCGCTTCCCGCCTGATTTAAGCATGGAGTTTTTCGAGAAACATTGTCCTGATTTCGAACGCTACCACGATGGTTTGGCGACGAATGAACCTGGAAGGTCTCCCGAAGCATGACTTCAATGAATCCCGGAAAACTTGTGACTTTGTTGCTGGTCGCGGCAACGATGATATTTATTTCACCGCGGTCCGCATGTGCGGCTGAGCGGCCGAACATCCTGTTCATCCTGGTGGACGACATTGGGCTGGACTGGCTCAGTTGCTACGGGGTGGAGAATCCGACACCTAACATTGACCGACTTGCCCGTGAGGGAGTGCGCTTTGAAACCGCTTGGGCGACGCCGTTGTGCACGTCGACGCGCGTGGAATTTCTCACCGGTCAGTATCCCTTTCGCAGCGGTTGGAAGGTGCATCATGACGTGCCGGACCGGGGCGGTCTGGGATTGGATCCGGATCGCGTCACCACCATCGCCCGCGTGCTGCGCGATTCCGGATATGCCACCGCGCTGTGCGGTAAATGGCAGATCAACGATCTGCGAACGGATCCGGGCATCCTCGCGAAACACGGCTTCCAGGAACACTGCCTTTGGCCCGACGGTGAATCGGAAAACCCGGCCAGCAAAAGCCGTTATTGGGACGCGCTGTTGCAGACGAACGGGAAGCGCCGGACCCACACCGGGAAATTCGGTCCGGATGTCGTTCATGATTACGCAAAGGATTTCGTTGCCCGAAACCAGAGCAAGCCGTTCTTCCTGTATTACCCGATGGTCTGTTGCCATTCCCCTATCGACGCCACCCCGGCCCAGCGGGCGGCCGGCATGCGGACGGGCAAGGGCGGCAAGCAGGTGCTCAGCGGGATGATGACCTACGTTGACCATCAGGTGGGGGACCTGATGGACCATCTCGATCTATTGGGCATTGCGGACAACACCATGTTCGTGTTCGCCGGTGACAATGGTTCGGCGCGGCCGGGCCTGCTGAACGGCCGGTCGCTGACCACAGGAAAAAAGAGCAAAGGACACACTTTCAACATCAGCGTTCATGTTCCTCTGATCTTCAAGGCACCGTATCTGATCGGGAAGCCGTCGGTCAGTGAGGCCTTGACGGATTTCACGGATCTTTTCCCGACCTTCGCCGACACGGCTGGGGCCGAGTTGCCCACGGGTGCTAAACTCGAAGGCAGATCGCTCGTGCCGATCTTGTCCGGCAGCTCGGATGGCAGTCGCGCATGGATTTACTCGCAACTGGGCAAATTACGAATCATCAGGGATCAACGCTATAAGCTCGACAGCAACGGTGCACTATTCGATCTGCAGGCGGACTCACTCGAGAAAAACGATCTGCGTTCCAGCTCACAGCCGGAACATGTCGAGGCACGTGATCGACTGGCCAAGGCCTTGGGAACGATTCCCGATGACGGCCCGCCGCCGTTTGAAGGCTACCGAGGCGCGGGGAAAAAGAAATCGAAGAAAAAGAACAAACCATGACCCGAACCTATCTCAGCCTGGCGCGCATTGCCGTTGTCCTACTCTCCTGCATGAGCCAGGTCGGGGCGGCCACGACCAAACCGAACATCGTCCTGATTCTTGCCGACGACGTGAGTGCGGACATGTTCTCCTGCTACAGGCAACCGGGCTCGGCGAAAACGCCCAACATCGATCGCATCGCCCGGGAGGGCGTTCAATTCCGCACCTGCTTCGCGCCGGCCATCTGCGGTCCCTCACGCGCTTTGCTGATGACCGGTGTTTATGCCAATCGCACCGGAGCATTCCGCAACGACATGTGGGCCTTCGCTTCGCGCGGCACACTTTTCACCCGGCAACACAGCTGGGCGAAGCTGCTAAGCGCGGGCGGTTACCAAACCGCCGTCGCGGGCAAGTGGCATTGCGGCGCGAAGGAACCCTGGCAGACCGAGGTCGGCTTCGACGAATACTGCATCTATGAGGGGCCGGCCAAAATCAAGAGCCACTTCGGCATCGACGTCATCGCCCAAAGCCTGCGCAAAGACGTCAAGCTGCCCGACGTTCGCTACTGGTATTCATCGATGATTCGGAACGGGAAATACGTGGAGGTCACCGAGAACGACTTCGGGCCCGACCAACGCTGCGAATTCCTGATGGATTTCATGGAGCGCAAGGCGAAAGTAAACGAACCCTTTATGGCGTACTGGCCAACCGTCATTCCACACGGCCCCTACTCCACCACGCCCGACGCTGGTGCGCCGATGGATATCGAACTCAAGAAACCCGACACCAAAGGGATGAGTCGGGAGGAAAAGAAAAAGGCCTTGGCGGATTACAGCCGCCGGCAACGCATAAGGTTTGTTAATCTGATCCAATATATGGACAAGTTGATCGGACGGCTGATCGCCAAAACCGAAAGTCTCGGGATTTATGAAAATACCTGGTTCATTTTCTGTTCCGACAATGGCACCGCCGTGACCGCCAAGGATCGAGGCGTGGAACGGGGTGTCCACGTGCCCTTCGTGGTGAAGGGACCGGGCGTCAAACACCTGGGCATCACCGATGAGTTGACCGATTTCGCCGACATCGCCCCCACCCTGCTGGACATTGCCGGGGTGCCGTTTCCGACCGACGTGAAGTTCGACGGCTCGAGTCAGTTGCCCTTCCTGAGCGGCCAGACCGACCATCATCGCGAGTGGATTTACGCCTATACCGGTCCGGTCCAGGTCCTGCGCACCAAGGACTATCTGCTCGAGGCCCGCTCGCCGTTCTATGGCAAACCGCGGGGTCGCTTCTATCACACCGCGGAACGGCGCTTCGGGCAGGACTATCAGCGGGTCGACCACTATCCGGAACACGCGAAGCAGCGGGCGGAGTTCGAGAAGATTCTCCGCTTACTCCCTTCGCATCTGGAGGACGACCATCCATTCTGGAACTCCAAATTCGGCATCCGGTGGCTGAAACAAAACGACCCTGCCGAGCTTGCCCGCAAACAACTCTACAATCATCCCGACTACTCCCTTTACGACGAAACCGACTGACCAAAACATGAAGAACCGATTGTTCATCCATTCGCTCATCCTGGCGGGTATCGCCCTGGGCAGCCTGTCGGGAAAGGCCGCCGCACCACCCAACATGATCTTCGTCATGACCGACGATCAGGGCTGGGGCGACGTCGCCTACAATGGTCATCCGAAAATCAAGACCCCCCACCTCGACGCCATGTCGCAAGCGGGACTCCGCTTTGATCGCTTCTACGCCAGTGCCTCCGTTTGCAGTCCGACGCGAGCCTCCTGCCTGACCGGCCGTAACAACTGGCGAATGAACATCACCAACCCCATGCGCGAGGACCAGGGCCATCTGCCGCAAGAGGAAATCACTATTGCCGAAGCGCTCAAGACCAAGGGTTATGCCACCGGCCATTTCGGCAAATGGCATGTCGGCGGATTTGATCCCGCCACCGCCGGCGAGCATGTCATGCCACCGTGGCAAGCCGGCTTCGACGAATGCTTCTCAACGCACAATGTCATTGTCACTCATGATCCCTACGCCAAGCTCGGTAAACACGGCGCGAAGGCCCTCTATTGGCACAACGGCCGCCACATCCCCTTTGCCGAGGGACAAAACGATCCCGCTCTCCGGGGAGACGACGCCGCCATCGTCATGGGCAAGGCCATTGGGTTCATTCGCCAACAGGCCAAGGCGGACAAGCCCTTTCTCGCCGTCGTCTGGTTTCACAATGTCCACACCCCGCTCGGCAAGAACAAGGAACTGATGAGGCAATACGCCGACTGTTCACCGCAGGAACAGGTCTACTACAGCAACATCACCGCCGTGGACACCCAGATGGGTGTCCTGCGCAAGGAACTGCGCAAGCTCGGCGTGGTCGACAACACCATGCTCTGGTTCACGAGTGATAACGGCCCGAACCTAAAGGCCAAGAAGACTGTCATGTATGGCCCGGCCCAAGGGGGTAAATTCAACTACACCCCCATTGGTTCGTCCGGTGCGTTCCGCGGTTGGAAGCGTGACTGCTACGAAGGCGGTCTGCGCATGCCCGGCATCCTCGAATGGCCCGCGAAGATCAAGCAGCCCACCGTCACCGACATCCCCGCCGTCACCAGCGATTATTTTCCCACCGCGCTTGCCGCCGCCGGCATTCCGCTGCCAACCGACCGTGAATACGACGGCATCAACCTGCTCCCGCTCATCGAGGGAACCATGACCGAGCGCCCCGGCGCCATCGGCTTTCATTGCAACGGCATGGAGGCCTGGACCGAAACCCGATACAAGATCGTCCGCACCATTAAAACTAGAAAAAAGACCTCGAACGCGTGGGAACTTTACGACCTGCTCGCCGACCCTTTTGAGGAAAATAATCTGGCTGAAGCCAAACCAC
>DUCD01000146.1:0-15512 GCA_012959985.1 Verrucomicrobiales bacterium
TGGTTCGTGATAATCGGTTTCTGGGTCTGCAGTCTCAGGTTGTTGACGCAACTCAGTGATTTCTCGAAGACTTGGGGGCCCATAATGGCCGATCCAATCGATAGAACAACTCCTTCCTCCAGATTGGCGACCGCTTGTCCGAATACCCGGAAATCAATTTCTGCCGCGCGACCGATGACGGCTCCATCAAACATTGGATGATTGGCGATAATGTCGTATCCAATACCGGGATGCACCGTCAACGGGACTCCGTGTCGATAGGCCTGCCCAATGATCGATGCCTGTTTCCAAGGGTGAGAAACATTCAGTTCCTGCGTAGGTATTGATCCACGCCGGTAGGCTTTTAACAGGTCTGCCAAGGCGGAGGTTCGGGGTGAATCAAGATCGGACTTTAAGCTTTCTAAAACCGAATCGACCGATGGAAAAGAGCAACCGTCTTCCATGATGAATCGGCCGAGGGCCTGTCCGTAACCCAAGCCACTGAGACCTCCTGATAAGAGTGCCAAATGGATATTTTTTCCGGTTTCATCCCATGTTCCAAAAGACCCAGTGGCAACATTACTCCGGACGCACTCGCTGGACTTTCCCAGAAAAGAAAACTCCCAGTCGTGAATGGTGCCCGCTCCGTTGGTTGCCACGTGAGTGATCCAGTTTTCCGCCATCAGCCGTTCAAGGATAGCGCCTGCGCCATTGCGGAGGAGGTGGGCCCCGTAAATCAGCATTACAGAAGCATTCTTTTCTCTCGCTCTTTGGATGGAATCCGCACACCGTGACACTATTTGGTCAAGCTCATCCGAGCATTCCGGTAACGGAGAAGAAGGGTTGATCAGGATTTCGTCAATTCTGGTGCGACTGTTCCTCTCTTCCAGAGGGAATACCTTCAGTTGCTGAAGATCGAGAGCTGGGTAGGGGAGCGGTGTGTCTTTCATTAAACGTCACAGAGCTTTACTGCCTCTTGAAGTGAAATCATTGGCTCTCGAGTTGGAATGAATTCCTGGGCAACATACCCTTTGAAACCTGTCTGCCGGATTGCTTTCATGATGGCTGGGTAATTCAACTCCTGAGTTTCATCGATTTCATTTCGACCAGGGTTGCCTCCAGTATGATAATGCGCGATATACTCTGAATAGGTTCTTATGGTCCGGATGACATCTCCTTCCATGATCTGCATGTGGTAAATGTCATAGAGCAATCGAAAGCGTTCTGAACCGACGCGCTTGACCAATTCAACACCCCATTCGGTATGGTCGCATTGATAGTCTTTGTGGTTGACCCTGCTGTTTAATAATTCCATGCAGACCGTTACTTTTTTCTTTTCTGCCAAGGCGATGATTTTCTTGAGGCCTGTCGCACAGTTTTCGATTCCCTGCTCGTCGTCCAGTCCGTTTCGATTTCCGGAGAAACAGATAATATTGGGGTAGCCCGCATTGGCTACCTGCGGGATCATTCTATCGAAGCCTTCTTTGAGCCAACCATGGTTCTCCAACCGGTTGAATCCTTTCGTGATTCCTCCGGGACCATTCGACATGGCGCAGATCAAGTTATGCTTGTTGAGAGTTTTCCAGTCTTTCGGAGAAAGTAGCTCTACCGAGGCCATTCCAAACTTTGCCGCAGAGGCACAGAGGTCTTTCAAACTGGTTTTTGAGTAACACCATTTGCAGACTGAATGATTGATGTTTCCCTTCAAACTTGAAGATTCGCTGGGCAGAGGCTTGGAAAGGGCAGAAGCTGGGGCCAACTGCATGGCGACGCCGAGAGTGGCGCTACCGCCCCCTATGCGGGCGATGGCCGAACGCCTGGATAATGGATGGTTCATAACGGTTTGTCTAAGAATTGGATGTTCCGGTTCAAAGTGATTCGCACATATGATCTGAAATTACTGGTAGGGTCAATTGGATTCGTGGAACTTTCCGGAGCAAATCCATTGAAAAACAAGTGAATAAGTCCAGTATTGAATCCGTAGGAGATTCCAGCAATATTGATCTACATCCAACATATTTTGGCCTACGATCAGTTAATTGACGATTCTATAAACTCCACAAGCTCGAACTAAACGTAATGATGAAAATGAAAAAAGCCCGCTGTCTGCTTCCTATTCTGGGAGTTTCTATTCTGGTGTTGTCCGTATCTGGCCAGGAAGTTCCGAAACATTTCTTCAACAAACCGGAGAACATCAATCCGGATCCGAACTACACTCCCGGGGATTATCCGGTTCCCGACAGTTTTACAGCCAAAGTCGTTTACCAGTCCAAGAAATCTGAGTTGATCAATGCGGACACTGCGGCGGATGCGAAAGAAGCGGTTACTTTGGGCGTAGGGGAAATCTCGTTTAACACCGTAAAGAACGAAACGGCTTCGGTGTTGGGATATTTTAAGGAATATGTGGGTTTGGCCGAAATGACGCAGAAAGGTCCCAAGAGACTCGAATTACTGGTGGATATTAATTCACTAGATACCGCTGTTCCGGGACGGAATTATCGGATTATGAAAATTTTCTTTGATAGCGTTATGCCTGATAAGGGCCACTCTCATGTTGTTTTCGATCGATTCCAATTCAAAGGTGATTGGCCGAAAAACATCATGGAATGGAAAGACCACCCTGCCATTGACGTGACCGCATTCGGCAATATTACGTTAAATGGCGTTGAGCAGAAACTCAAGACAGTGTTGACCATTAAAAAGCAAAAGAAAACCTGGGTAGTGGAAACGAAAACACCCATCGATTTGAGGATATCGGATTTCAGTTTCGGAAATCGTGTCTACGATCTTCTGAAAGAATGTAACCACAAATCACTTGGCAATACCGTGCAGGTAAATACCCGGCTTTTTCTGCGTTAATACAATAGAAGTTTTCAGTGAACACTCCGATGGGGTTGCGATGTCCTTCGGAGTGTTTTTTTAGGGAAATTGAGAGTTTCAGGTCTTTTTACTGAGAACCGACGTGCTCAAAATCGTCAGCAGGGAAACTACTGAAATCCAGAAATAGTTGGATACGGAGACGGGCCACCTGTTGGTAAGACCTTCTATCAAAACGGCCGCAGGGAAAAGTGGGTAAGTGATTAATGCGAAAAAACTACCCCATGGCGGTTGAATGATTCGATCCCACCATGCGGTATACCAGTATATAGCTTTCAGTCCGATTCCTAAATAGGTGACGAATCCGATGAATGAAAAGACACTGACAACGTTTGAAAAGAAACTCCGCATATTCACAATGGGAAAATCACCCCATAAACCAGCCTGTTGATTTCTGTTTTTACTTCCCTGATATACCCCCATTCGGCGGTATGAGGAAAAGAATGCAGCAGAAGTTCGGGAAAACCAAACTTTCTGTGGAATAATCATCCCTGTTGCAAATATTGCTCAGGAATTGTTGTTAAACGGGGTGATATCAATTCCCGTAGGAATGGGTCTATTTCAGCGAATTTTCAGAGATGGACGTCATTACTTGACCCAGGCAGTTTCATCTTACTAGACTTTCCCTTAATTATTACTTGGATTTAAGAAAAACGGCCTGAACGAAAGTATCTGTTTTTGGTTTACCTTTCTTTATGGAAATTCTCTTTGCAGCAACGGCACCTGTTTCCCTCTGGCCCTTGGGTATTCTGGCTATTTCGGTTGCTTTAATCATTCTCTTAATCGGAGTTTTTCGAATTCATGCGTTCCTGGCTCTGATTGCTTCGGCCATCGTAGTCGGCATTCTTTCACCCATCGGTACATTGCCCGGGAAGCCGGGTAGCAGCCATTGGATTCAAGCTTTAGAAGTGACAATGAAAGAATTCGGCAATGCAGCCGGGAATATTGCCGTCGTGATTTCATTGGCAGCCATCATTGGAATCTGCCTGATGGAAAGTGGAGCTGCCGATAAGATTGTCCGACGCCTCCTTGCATGGATGGGTGAAAAAAGAGCAGGAATTGCGCTGCTGTCCAGTGGATATTTTCTCTCGATTCCGGTGTTTTTCGATACGGTTTTCTATTTGTTGATACCACTGGCCAAAGCAATGTATCTCCGTTCGGGTAGACAATATGTGTTTTACGTCATGTTGATTGCTTCTGGTGCGGTAATTACCCATTCAATCGTCGCCCCCACTCCGGGACCCATTGCCATGGCAGAAAACTTGGGGTTGGACCTGGGTATTACCATCATTGCCGGCATGGTTGCCGGTATTCTGCCGGCGATCGGATCCTATTATCTGGCTGTGAGAATGGACGCGAAATTGAATATTCCGTTGAGGGACGGGGTAAATGACTCTCTGGCTAGCCTTGAGAAAATTGTTAAAACACCTGAAGCTAAATTGCCTCGTTTGAAAGCCTCTGTCCTGCCCGTTGTTCTGCCCGTATTGTTGATTGGACTCGCTTCTTTATGGTCACTTCTGGATGTGACGGTGCCATTTCTATCCTCAACGTGGAACGCCAGGCTTGAATCGGTTATTCAGTTTTTGGGCAACAAGAATCTGGCATTAATGATTGGAACCTGGTTTGCCATTCAGTTGCTTCGTAAACAGCGACAATTGGACTCAAACGGTCTATCAGACTACATAGGTAAAGCGCTCGAAAGTGCCGGTGTAATCATATTGATCACTTGTGCGGGAGGAGCTTTCGGTATGATGTTGAGACATGCGGGTGTTGGAGAAGTTGTTGCTTATCTGGCAGAACGTTACCGGATTGATTATATCCTGCTTGCTTGGCTTACGGCCGCCATTATGAAAACGGCACAGGGATCCGGGACGGTTTCTATCATTATTACCTCCGGAATCATGGCATCCATTATCGGTGAAGCCTCTCCTTTGGAATATCCCAAGTTCTTGATTTTCCTAGCCATTGGTTTTGGCTCTATGACTGTTTCCTGGATGAATGACAGTGGATTCTGGGTTGTAGGAAGAATGAGTGGATTCACAAATAAAGAGACATTGAAGACTTGGACCCTCATGCTGATCGCGATCTCCGTTATGGGCCTGATCGAGGTGAAACTCTTCGCAATGGTTTTTTAAATAATCAAAAAATTATACAATTAATGCCTGCATTAAATATCAAATCAGCAGAATCATGCCGCTATGATGCGGTTTCCCTGGGTGAAATAATGCTCAGACTCGACCCCGGTGAAGGTCGGGTGCGAACCGCCCGGGCTTTCACCGCATGGGAAGGGGGGGGCGAGTACAATGTGACTCGCGGTTTGCGGCGTTGTTTCGGTCTCCGAACCGGAGTGGTGACCGCATTTGCCGACAATGAAGTAGGACGGCTTATTGAGGATTTCATCTTGCAGGGTGGAGTTGATACTTCCTGGATTCAGTGGGCTCCGTATGATGGTATAGGACGCACTGTCCGTAACGGTCTGAATTTCACAGAACGGGGTTTTGGGATAAGGGGAGCTGTCGGGGTTCCTGATCGGGGAATGACAGCTGCCTCCCAGATGAAACCGGGAGATGTTGACTGGGATGAGTTGTTCGGCAGACAGGGTGTCCGTTGGTTTCATACTGGAGGGATTTTTGCTGCCTTGTCAGAGTCGACGGCGGAAGTGGTGGTGGAAGCGGTGGAAGCGGCTCATCGGCACGGTACCGTTGTCTCTTATGATCTGAATTATCGTCCCTCTCTCTGGAAATCAATCGGTGGACACGCTAAGGCTCAGGAAGTCAATCGACGCATAGCTGCCAATGTTGATGTCATGATCGGGAATGAAGAGGATTTTACCGCCTGCCTGGGATTTGAAGTGGAAGGAATGGATGAAAATATTTCTGATATAGATGTGGCAAGTTTTGAGGGAATGATTCGGAAAGCTGTTGAGGCTTTTCCAAATTTCAAGGTCACTGCCACCACCCTCCGATCTGTCAAATCCGCTACCGTCAACGACTGGGGAGCCATCTGCTGGGCCGATGGGGTTTTTTACCAAGCTGCACATAGGCCGGGAATGGAAATCCTTGATCGCGTCGGAGGAGGTGACAGTTTTGCCTCAGGACTCATTTACGGATTTCTGACGACAAATGATCCCGAAAAAGCTGTCAATTACGGTGCCGCACATGGAGCGCTTGCTATGACCACTCCTGGTGATACTTCCATGGCTACTCTCAATGAGGTCGAAAAAATCATGTCTGGCGGCGGGGCCCGAGTCGTTCGTTGAGCAGAATCGGGTGTTTTGGATTGCTCCGAGCTTTGTTGAATGAAAGCTGAACGTATTTATCGTCTGGGTGTTCTGGGATCAGGACTTGGGTCTACCTTTCAGGCGATAGCGGAATTCTGCAGAGATGAATCCAACTCCCTGGAAATAAAAGTGGTGCTTAGCGATCTGCCTTCCTCTGGTATAATGTGTAAATCCGAGGCTCTCAGGATTCCCTGCTTCACTCTGGATCCTGGCAACTTGAAATATAGTCTGGGCCGTGAGACTGAATTGAAAGCTGTGGATATCCTGAAAAACTATAAGGTCGATTTGGTGGTGCTTGCTGGTTTCATGAGAATTCTTAAAAAACCTTTCCTTTCCGCTTTTCCTAAAAAAATCCTGAATATCCACCCGTCACTTCTCCCGGATTTTCCAGGCTTAAAAGCTTGGAAGCAAGCTCTGGATGCTGGTGTGAAAACGACGGGTTGCACAGTGCACTTGACGGATGAGGGGACGGATACTGGTCCAATATTGGCACAATGCAGCGTGCCGGTTCTTAAAAATGATAACGAACGTCACCTTCATTCACGAATCCAGGCGGCTGAGAGACAGCTCTATCCAATCACTATTCTTGATTATCTCAGGACTGGGAAGTTTTAAGATCTCATTAGTTTTTAAAGATTTTCAAAAAAAGAAATCGCTTTCTTTGGTCATTTACGGCAATCAACCTAGCTTCTGTCTACCGGTTGTAAATATTACCGGGAGTTCAAATACGGGTTTCGACAGTTATTCATGAAAAGAAAACCTCTGATCGTACTAGGTTTGCCAAAGGGCAGCCTGCAAAACGCAGCCATAGAAAAAATGGCAAAAGCTGGATTTAATATCCAGATCAGCAGTCGTTCCTATATTCCCTATATCGACGATGATGAAATCTCGGTGCGATTACTTAGGGCTCAGGAAATCAGCAGGTATGTAGAGCATGGTTACTTGGATTGCGGAATCACTGGCTATGATTGGATTCGGGAAAATGAATCGGATGTGCATGAAGTTGGAGAATTCCTCTTCAGTAAAGCAACACGGCAACCTGCTCGATGGGTGTTGGCAGTTCCTGATGATTCTGAGATTCGCTGTGTTACCGACTTGGAAGGGAAACGCATTGCCACTGAATTGGTCCAGACGACTCGAAATTATCTTGCCGAACATGGAGTTACAGCCGAAGTTGAATTTTCCTGGGGAGCGACCGAAGTCAAGGCCAAGGAGTTGGTCGAGGCAATAGTCGAGTTGACAGAAACGGGTAATTCATTGAAAGCAAACAATTTAAGGATTATTGACACTTTGGTGGTTTCCACTCCGCGATTGATTGTTAATCGAAAATCCTGGCAGAATCCTGATAAACAGAAAAAAGTCGAAAACCTTGCATTATTGCTGCGTGGGGCGTTGGAAGCGGAAACAAAAGTCGGCTTGAAGATGAATATACCTTCAAAAAATCTCGAAAAGTTGTTGCAAAGTTTGCCCGCATTGCGTAACCCAACCGTTTCGAATTTAAGCCAACCGGATTGGGTGGCCGTAGAAACGGTCATTGAGGAGGCGGTAGTTCGGGAAATTATTCCTCAATTGAGGTCTATGGGAGCAGAGGGAATTATAGAGTATCCATTGAATAAGGTCATTTATTGACCGAAATTGAAATATATTAAATTAGCTGAGCTGAAAAAGCATCAAATCTATGGGATCATTAAAGAAACGTCGAAAAGCGAAGATAAATAAGCACAAACGGAAAAAGCAATTGCGAGCCAATCGTCACAAAAAGCGTACTTGGCAGAAGTAATTAGCCCCTTTGAATTCAGGTTTTGCAGGTGTGCGGGTATGTCGTCGCATACCTCGATGCTTTTCTAATGCCCGAAATCTGACAACCGTTGGTGAAAGGTTGTTCTCAGACTTGAATATGACACATTATGGGTTCATCTGTAGTTTGAGGGGAACTACCATTTCCGTGGTATTAGCGGTTATGTTGTCCTCCTCATTTGGGGAGGAGACTAAGGAGTCACCTGCATCTGCGAATAAAAAGTGGTTGAGTGAAGAGGGTGCCAGACGCGCTGAAATGCAGCGCCTGTTGGCGAACGTTTACATCAACCAGAGGCAAGGAAATTTCCCGGCAGCATTCGAAAACTACCTGACTTATGTCGATCTGAATCCGGAAGATTCGGATGCAGTCATTCAGGTCGTGCAGGGTTTGCTGAGGCAGGCGAGGGAGGCGCAAAACGGGAAAACCCGAGCGGAGTTCATTTCCAAAGCACAGCAATTGGTGGAAAATGCCGTTGAGGCCCCGGATTCTTCCGGACAGCTTTGGGGGTTGCTCGGGCAGATCTATGCCGTGCAGAGGGATTTCGGGCTCTCGCTGGAGGCAAACCGAGAGGCGTTAAAAAGAGCGCCTGACTATCTTCCTGCTTATCCAAGTCTCGGTCAGGTGATGATCGGCACCAACCGTGCCGAGGAGTTTCTCGAATATTTGGATGATGCACTGAAAGCGGAAATCAAGAGTCCGGAATTCTATGTACTTCTCAGTGAGATCTACATGAATTTTGCCAGAGCTCTTCCCAATGATCCTTTGAGGAAAGGCCTCACCAAACTGTTGGCCAGAGCTGATATCAATGAAATTGATCAACCCATCATCCTTCAGAAATTGGGTCGCTGCAGACTCTTTTTAAGAGATTTTGCGGGATCAATAGAAGCCTATGAGAAATCGTTGCTGAAGATTCCTTCCCGTCGAAAGTTCCTCATTCAGCGGATCCTTGTGGATCTGTATATCAACATGAACAAGCCCGAGGTTGCCGTTCAACTTCTTGAGACTTACAAAAAAGATTTTTCTAAGGATGAATGGCCTTACTTCAGGCTTGGTCAGTTGTTTTTCGACCAGCGAAAATTCCCTGAATCAGAAGAGAACTTCAGGGAAGCAATTCGGCTGAATCCCGATGTGCTTGCCGTTTATTACCTGTTGGCCGAAACACAGTTGTTACAGAATAAACCCAGATCCGTATTGGCTACCATTGCTCAAGTAAAAAAATTATTCACTCTTGATTTTCAGGGAGAATTTTATCAGGGAATTGCCTATTCAAGATTGGGTGAATACGACAAAGCCGGCAATCATTTCACAGAGGCGGAAATCCTGGCCACCATGAAAGCTCCGGAACGGCTTGATTTTCGGTTCTATTATCAACTGGCCAGCAACTATGGCCAGAAATCGGATTTTGAAAACGCCGAATTGTATTTCCAACGTTGCATAGCATTAAAACCAGATTTCCGTGAAGGCTATCTGGATCTTGTCCGAATTTATTTTGAAACTAACCAGCCGGAAAAGGTGTTGATTACTTTGGACTCGGTGAGGGAAAAGTTTGGCCCCACTTATTTCACCGAATTCTATACCGGAGTTACTCACCACATGTCGAAAGATTATGACCGGGCCATTGCCTCATTTCTCAAGGCTGAAGAAATATCGACAAAAGATGATAAAGTAAAACTGAGTCATCAGTTTTATTATCAGTTGGGAGCTTCCTATGAACGATCCGGGAAATTTGAAAAAGCAGCACAGGCCTTGATGAAGAGTCTTGAGATTCAGGAGGATTTTTCTGACGCCATGAATTATCTGGGATACATGTGGGCCGAAAATAAAGAGAATCTTGAACAGGCGTTTGAACTTATTGAAAAAGCTTTGAGCTCCCAATCGGAGAATCCAGCCTATCTGGACAGCATGGGATGGGTGCTCTATCAGATGGAACAAGCAGCCAAAGCTCTGCCTTTTCTTATGAAAGCCGTTGAAAACAGCGAGGCTCCCGATCCTGTAATTCTTGATCATCTGGGTAGCATCCATAGGGCGCTTGATCACAAACAAGAGGCCGTCAAAGCTTGGGAACAATCTTTGGATCTGGAAGAAAATTTGGAAATAAAAGAGAAACTCAAAACTCTCGAAAACCATTGAAAGTTGCAGAGAGACACATCCATGGCGTTTCAGTTTTCCAAGCACTACACGGTTGAACAAGCGAGGAAACTGTTGCCTCAATTGAAGAATTGGCTGAACCAATTGGTGGAGGTTAGATGTGAAATCGAGGACTTCGATCAACGGCATCGTTCACTGAATGAATCGTTCTTCGACTTTGGAAGTTCGATGGTGAACCGCTGGGTCGAAAACCTTGCGAAAAGAAACGACTTACTGGTTGAATTTCAAAAAAAGGAAATCCAGATAAAAGATATCGAACGTGGATTGATCGATTTTCCAGCCGTGATTGGCGGCAAAGAGGTGTTTCTCTGTTGGGAGAAAGATGACCAGGGCATAGAATTCTGGCATGATCTCGATTCCGGATTTCCGGGACGAAAACCCATCTGAAAGAAATTCTAAAAATTAAATTAAACATATCGGATTATTCGGCAAACAATTGACTAACAAATCCGCCGACCCTCACAGCGGTCGAGCATGTAGGAGAACCACATGAAACCTCACACCAACAAAACACGACTCGAAGTGATATCCGAATTTCAATGATTAAGCCGGATCATGATTTCACTGAATCCTGATCAGGAAAACAATGTTGGCAAATTTTCAGAATGATAAAAGTTGAAAACCTAAGAAGAACGTTCGGACCCAAAGTTGCCGTCGATGGCATTTCCTTTGAAGTGGAACGAGGCGAGGTGTTGGGGTTTCTCGGACCCAATGGCGCCGGGAAATCCACAACCATGAGGATGATCACCGGGTTTCTCACCCCTTGTTCAGGTAAGATTTCCATCGGAGGATTCGATGTTCAGGAGAATCCCATTGCCTCGAAAAAGCTTGTTGGCTACCTGCCGGAAAATGCTCCCTCCTATACCGACATGACAGTGCAGGGATTTCTGGGTTTCACAGCCGAGTTGCGCGGATATCGAGGATCTGAAAAATTGAAGCGAGTGAACCGTGTCTTGGAAATGTGTTTCCTGGAACCGGTGCGTCATCAGAGCATTGAAACATTGTCCAAGGGATATAAACACCGCACATGCTTTGCCCAATCCATCATTCATGACCCCGATGTATTGATTCTGGATGAACCTACAGACGGTCTGGATCCTAATCAGAAGTTTGAGGTGAGGAATCTTATCCGGCGCATGGGTGAAAAAAAGGCCATTATTTTTTCGACGCACATTCTCGAAGAAGTGGAGGCCGTCTGCTCAAAGGCCATGATTATTGACCGCGGACGTGTCATTGCAAACGGCACACCGGAAGAACTGAAGATGCGATCTCAAAGGGCGGGAGCCGTTTCCCTGAAAGTTGAGAAGGTTTCAGGCGAGTCTCTCAAATCCGAGCTAGCCAAACTCAGTACGGCTGAGCGGGTTGTGATCGAAGATGAGACTGAGACTCGAACGTCTGCCCTCGTTGTGCCGAAACAAAAAACAATGAACGGCGATTTCGCTAAAAGCATTTACAATATTGCGACTCAGGCAGGTTGGAAAATCGAGCAGATCAATACAGAAGCAGGAAAGCTGGATGAGGTCTTTCGAGAGATAACTATGCCGGACACCGTCGAAATGACAGAACCAAAAGCATAATTAATTTCAAGGAGTTTATGAACAAAGAAAGTTTTGCAAATATAGCCACGGTGGCCAAACGTGAGTTAACTGGCTATTTTTCTTCGCCGGTTGCCTACGTGGTCATTATCATTTTTTTGCTGTTAACCGGGTTTTTCACATTCATGGTAGGGCGTTTCTTCGATACGGGCGAAGCATCCCTGGCACCGTTTTTCATCTGGCACCCTTGGTTATACCTGTTTCTGGTTCCTGCCGTCGGGATGCGGCTTTGGTCAGAAGAAAGACGCTTAGGTACCATTGAATTGTTACTGACGATGCCGATCACGACATGGCAAGCTATTGTAGGGAAATTTGTAGCCTCCTGGGCTTTCCTTACTTTGGCTTTGATGCTTACTTTTCCGCTTGTTCTCACGGTAGCCTACCTAGGAAATCCGGACCTTGGTGTAATTTTCTGCGGATACATCGGTAGTTTCCTGCTGGCAGGAAGTTACCTTGCCGTCAGCAGCATGACCTCGGCCATGACCCGAAACCAGGTGATCAGCTTCATTGTTTCGGTGGTTGCCTGCCTGTTTCTAATTCTGGCGGGATGGCCCCCTGTTACAAATATGTTGGTGGAATGGGCTCCCTCATGGTTGGTGGAGGGAGTGGCCTCCTTGAGCGTGATGCCGCATTTCGACGACATCCAGCGTGGTCTACTCGACTCCAGTGATGTTTTTTACTTTTTGTCCGTGATCGTTTTCTGTCTTTTCACCACGGGAGTTCTTATTCGAAGCGAGCGGGGCGGTTGAGCTATTGCCTTACTTTCCACTTATCTCACCTTTTCAATATTATCTGAGAATCAAAATTATGGAGAACAAGAAACAAGTAGAAACCATTGCTTTTTCTTTCATCGGGGTGATCGTCATGTTCGTCATCCTTTTCGGTTTCAATATCGTCAGCAGTGCCCTCAAAGTTCGAATCGATCTCACTGAGGAAAACCTCTACACATTGACCCAAGGTACCAAAGAAATTCTGAAGGAACTGGATACGCCGGTGACGATGAGATTCTACTATTCCAGAAGCAGTAATGATATTGATCCTCAACTGAAGAATTTTGCCAGGAGGATTGAAGATTTGCTGACAGAATACCGTGAATACTCAAATGGCCACATCGAACTGGTCAAGGTGGATCCCAAGCCGGATACCGACGAAGAGGATGCGGCGAATCTTGACGGAATTCAAGGGATCCAGGGAAGGACAGGCGATATGTTTTATCTCGGAATTTCGATCAGTTGTCTCGATGCCAAGGTCTCCATTCCTTTTCTTTCCCCTCAGAAGGAAAATCTATTGGAATACGACCTTTCACGGGCAGTCTCCCGGGTGTTCCAGCCAAAGAGGCCCAAGCTCGGTATCATGAGTTCGCTCCCCGTCTCAGGGTCAGGTCCGGTAAATCCGATGATGATGCAAATGGGACAGATGCCACCTCAAGTTCCGGCATGGGCCTTTTATGATGAATTGAAGAAGGACTTCGATGTGCAGGATGTTGAAATGACTGCCACTGAAATTCCCAGTGACATCGATGTATTGTTCGTCATTCACCCAAAGGCTATTTCCGACAAATCGCAGTTCGCCATTGACCAGTTTATTTTGAAAGGCGGAAAGATGATTGCTTTTCTGGATCCCTATTCTTTCATGGATGCTCAGCAGAGTTCGGCTGGAAACCCAATGAACCGTTTTTCTCAGCAAACGGACTCCAATCTGCCGAAGCTTCTGGAAGCGTGGGGAATCAAATTCGATACCCAAAAAGTATTGGCTGACTTGTCCTTCGCCACAACGATAGGAAGAAATAATCAGAAATCGCCGGCAATCCTCTCACTCAATGAAAAGGGCATCAACCGAGACGATGTATCGACTTCGGATCTGGACAACCTGATCATGGCCTTTGCGGGTACGTTTAGTGGGGATCCTACAGGGGGCTTGGAAAAAACGGTGCTGCTCGAATCCACCGAAGATTCTCAACTGGTGGATGCCTTCATGGTCAAAGCAGATATCTCGGCTTCGCAGGTCACCAAGGATTTCAATGCTTCTGACAAAAAGCAAGCTCTGGCCATTCGCCTTCAAGGTAAATTCAAAACCGCTTTTCCGGAGGGTTCTCCTGAAGATCCCGCGGATGAGAGCGCAGACGGTGAGGAAGAATCCGGACCAAAACCAGCACCCAATCACCTGACCGAAGCGGAGTCCGAAGGGGCCGTGGTGTTGATTGCCGATTCGGATATGCTCCATGATCAATTCTGCATCCGTCGTTTACCCATTTTCGGACAGCAGTTGATTTCACCCATCAGCGATAACTTAAATCTGGCACAGAATTTTTCGGAACAAATGTCCGGAGATGTAAATCTGATTGGAATCCGGGGGCGTTCCACCATGCGTCGTCCCTTCGAAGTGATCAATCAGAAGCGGGTGGTTGCAGAAGAATCCTATCGAACAAAGATTAAGGATCTGGAACAGGAACTTCAGGATGCCAACACCGAATTGAACCAACTGCAAAGCATGAAGCAGGAGGAAGGTCAGAAAGTGATTCTGTCTGAGGAGCAACGGAAAACCATTGAGAACTTTACTAAGAAACGATCGGATACTCGTAAAGTCCTCAGGCAGGTCAGAAAAGACCTGCGGGGCGATATCTCCTCACTGGAGAATCGTTTAAAGTGGATCAATATTGCCGGCATGCCGTTTTTAGTCGTTGTCTCCGGTATTTCTCTCGCGATTGTCAAACGTAAGAAAGTTTTATCCAAATGAATTCTAAACAGCTTAAACTCATTTTAGTATTGGGAATTGTTTTCGGCGGGTTGGGGCTCAGCCTGTATTTGAAAAAAAGTGCATCATGGAAGGGGGGTGATTCTCAGATTGGGCGTTTGCTTCTAGGGGAACCGAACCAGGAAACTATTTCATCGGTAGCTACCATTTCGATCAAGAAGGGTAATGACCAAGTGAATTTGGTCAAAGGGGAGAACGATACCTGGAGCATCAAGGAACGTTACGGATACAGTGCTAATTTCGGCAACATCAGCTCATTCGTCCGAAAAATGTATTCCATGAAAATCCTTCAAACAGTCCGTGTGGGGGCGTCGCAATATGGAAGGCTTGGATTGGATCCTGAAGATTCCGGTGATGCTGCTCTGACCCAAGTTCAATTCCTCGACACAGACGGCAAAACTGTTAAATCATTCAACCTCGGTAAAGACCACGAAAGCCAAAGTAACACTGCCCCGGGGTCCATGGGCATGCCTGCAGGTGGAATGCCTTCAGGACGCTATGTTTCCATCGATAATGAAGAAGGTAAAGTTTTTGTTATCGATGATTCCCTCAGCAGTATTACCCCTGAGGCCGACCAATGGCTGAATAAGGATTTTTTCAAAGTGGAGAAAATCAAATCGGTCAAGGTGACTCCCAGCAAAGAAGATGAATTGGGTTGGTTTCTAGTTCGAGAGGATGATAATGGGGACTTTGAATTATCAGATAAAACAGAGAATGAAGAATTCGATTCATCAAAGACTTCCGGTTTCAAGTACCTTATGTCTTCTCCTAATTTCAGCGATATTGTCGATCCGACTGGAAAACCTGAAGAGACCGGTCTCGACAAACCAATCCTGGCTGAAATCGAAACCTTCGAGCACTTTAAATATGAATTCAGTATTGGCACGAAAGACTCGGAAGATGATTACTATCTTTCTTTGAAAGTGGATGCAGACTTCCCCGATGAAAGAGAGAAAATCGATAAGGGTGAGGAAGAGGACGAGGAAACTAAAAAGATAAAGGATGAGGAGTTTGAGACTGAAATCAAGGACTGGAAGAAAAAACTCCTTACCGAAAAAGCCTATGAAAAATGGGTATATAA
>DUCD01000146.1:15522-30253 GCA_012959985.1 Verrucomicrobiales bacterium
CGAAATACACTATAGATAATCTTTTGAAAGCCCGAACCGAATTCATGAAGGAGCCGGCAGAAGACGAGGAAAACAGTGATGAGAAAACTTCAGGTTCAAGCGAAGGAATTTCTGTTTCTAAGCCAGTTATTCCAACTCAATTCCCCAGTGTCGTTTCCGAACCTGTTAAAGTAACTATCCCTCAGACTCCCCCAGTTCCAGGATTATTGGAAAAGATGCTGGATGATAACAAACCGAATGCCCCTGTTATTGAAGGTATTCCGGAACAGGTTCCAGTAAAGAAACAGGAGACCGTCCCTGAAAGCGACACATCGGAAGAAACTGATGAAGAGGTCGATATACCTAGTGAAAAGGATTCGACTGCAGAAAGGGAAGCTAAAAAGGAAAACTCTGATGACATTGAGGAGAAAGAGGCAGAGGCTGCCTCTCCTGGAGCTTGATTTCCACCGTTGCGGTAAGCTGTCTTAGACGTAAATTTATTAAGGTTTTAGAAATCGTCAGAATTCCGCCTTCTGATTTTGTAGAAAAGCGATGCCATTATACGAATACGAACTTTGCGAAGGAGATTGTGTTGTATGTGGGGGTGCCTTTACCCTGAAAAGACCAATCACTGCGAAGCCTCTTGAAAAATGTCCCGCTTGCAAGCGGGCTATCCGGAAAAAAATCTCCAACTTCTTTACCCCTTCCATTCTCAAACCCCTTTCCATTACCGATGCCAAAAAGGCCGGGTTTACCGTGTTGAAGAAAGTCAGTAAAGGCGAATACGAAAAACAGTAATGTCGGCTTTAGTTAAATCCTCAACTCGGTTGTGATTCGATTTGTCCGTGGTTGAGATAGGGGCATTATTGTTTTCTTAAACGGCAACACTGACACGCTCGTGACATGTTCGAGTTTCGACATGTGCTTTTTTTGAATCAGCATGATATCGCGCCGTAAATAATGAAGGCAAATGCTGTTGCTGATCACAAGGGCCGTCATAAGTGACATTAGAATGAATATGACCAATACAGCAAGCCCGTCCTCTTTCCGTCTGTGCAGTGCGAATTTCATCTCAAGGTATTTGTTTTCTCTATCATCGCTGCCAGTTGTTGCTTCGGTCCCGGTACAGCGTAGAATGTAAATATACCGGGTAGACGGACAACCTTCTGTGACTGCGCCAGTACGACCTCCCACTTCCATGCGGTCAGTCCATTTCGATCTTCCGCCTGCATGTCTGATTCCTGCACTAATTCGAGGAATCGTTCTTTAGTGACACCCTCATTTCGGCTCTTCCATATTGCCGTTCCTTCAAGCCAATACCAAAGCGTTATACTCTTATGAGGGATAACAAGAACGGTTTGATTTTCAAGGGTATGAATGCGGGGCGACGCAACGGCCATTCTGATATCTTCCCGCCAGATTTCCCCGGCGTGAAGCGTTCGTGATATATCTCGCGCGTTTCGTTCCAGATACTTTGATGAGGTCAGGCAGCGGTAGTAGCACTGATAAGAAAGATTCCCCAAAAACCCCAACAATGCTATATACACGAGACAATGCAACAAGGTGAAACCGCTTTGCGGGAATCCTGTATTTCCACAAATAAGTCGTTTGTCTTCACCGGGAACGGTTTGTTTCAAGTGCACAGTCTGCACGTCCATTGTCAGTATTGTCTCCCTAGTTGTCATCTGCAGCCCCCTGTTGAAACTTTGACAATTTTACTGCGTCCTGTCGTTCCCCGGTAGAGAACTCGCGCACAACTCTGCCGCCTTTCCAGTGCTTCTCAGGAACCCACTCTAATCGGCAGATATCAGGCTGGAGAGTCAGGAGGAAATTGCCTGGAGGAAGGTTGAGAGCCGCCTTCGCTGTCACCTCGTAATCGTAGACACCCGGTTGGTAGCCTCTCCAGACACCGGCGGCTAGAATCTCGGTTTCGCCGTCAACAATTTCCATGGCAATCGCACGAAAATAATAGGCTCGGCAAAGCTGCTGTTCCTTCTGAAACGAGTATGCCAACGGTACGAGGATCAGCACAAGCAATGCTAGAGAAGCTGCCAAATCAAAAGCCATGAACCCGGTTTGTGTCCTATCTGATTTGAGTATTCTCATATTTCCGTTTCGACAATTCTCACGAGGAATTTAAAGACCGCACTTGCAATCATGGCCACAACCACGCCGTTGAAAATGACAAGCATCGTAGTGACATAATGTGAAAAACTCTGCTCCAGGCGGAAAGCCTCCGCATCCAACATTTCCCACCAACTTCTCAAACTGTCAGAAAAACTTGCTCCGGCATAACCAGCGTTCCGCAGACGCCATGTCAATCCCCCATCCCACGGCATTGCAGAGCTTAAGGCTTCCGGCAGGTTTTTTCCGGAACTGAGCCCGGATGAAGTTTTTTCAGCGACAAACTGAATCTTCGAATTGGCTACTCCTTCAGCCGCCAATCGAATGCTTTCTTCTTCAGAGACTCCGGCATCAAGAAGCATGGCGAGAAGACTCGAAAAATCCCGGTACAATCGTTTTCGACGCCAGGGAATCAGATACGCCAGAGATGAAATGAGGCCGTGCCACCAACCCTGCGTCTTTGAAGACAACTGGGGGACTCCGATGTAGAAAACGATCAAGATGAATAGCAGGGCTGAAACAGCTGACACGGGAAGGACAATTAACAGAGACGAATCGAACACCCAACTCATAAAGGGATCGGGCTCAACATGGAAATCAAACATGATTTCCCGGATTTTTGGCCAGACAGCCAATGCCATCAATAAAGTGGTGATCAGGATAATCGGGGAAAATGTGGTACAGAATAACATCATATAACTGATCGTCGATTCAACCCGGGATTTTCCGTCCTCAAGATAACGACGACACACCGGCAGCACACGCCGGTAATCTCCGATTTTCCATCCAACTGCAAGCATCGATCGCAGTTGTTTCGGTAGCAATCCACCTGCCTTTGCCATCGCCTCCGGGGCCGAATTGCCCCGCTCAACATCATCGCCGATTTGAAAGAAACGTTTGCCGACGGATTTGTCCTTCGTTCGCGCAATACTGACGATTGTATCTTCGATGCTCCTGCCTTGATCTAAGCCTGTTTCCAGTAGATCGACGAAGAAACGTGCCCTTTCGAGGCGGCGCAAAGGAAGGCTGAGGGTGAAATAGATCAGTAGGCTGAAGCCGGCGACCACGGCTATTCCAACCGTGATTGAAAAAATGGTGCTGAGCCATTCCTGACCTGAGAAAAAGTCGTTCATAAGCAATCAGATCCTATCCATGACTTGGCCGAGTTGATGGAATAGGGGAATCAACTCAAGAAGAATTATCATTCCAACGATGATGACACCCACCGGAAGTACGGCGTACAGCATCAGGTCGATGCGGTAGGTCGATCGATTTCTATAGATTGCCGCCGCTTTTCGGAAGCCTGATTCTGGATCATCTTTGCTGCTGGAGATGAGCCAGGTAAAGAGAGGAGGGAACACCACTCCCGGTAATGCGATCTGGTCAATGTGCGCATGTCCTTCTGTTATCCGAGCATTCCACCGCTTAAGCTCTCTACCCGCGGGAGTCTTTTTTTCGAGGTCTGCCATGAGTGTAATCGCATCTCCCAGATTTGCCCCACCTGCCAGCAGGCACTCGATGGCCCCTGCAATCCGCGCCAAACCTGCTTCGCAGAATCCGGGAAGTATCCATTCTAATTTCCCCCTCAATCGTCTGGAAATCAAACACATAACAAGACAGAAGAACAGTCCGCTGAATACAATAGGAACAATCCAGAGCGATGCAAAAGTGTCGATTGCTGCACTCGAAAGTGGCTGAAAAGCTGTCAGTAGCTGTTGAATCATGATGGCAAGGAAAACGGAAAGAATCATCGCTCCACCGAAAAGAATCATTGGGTAGACCATGACTCCCTTTAAGCGGATCCAGCTGGAATTCATGGTTTCATAGTAATCGGCTATTAACTGAAGTACTTTCGGGAGATCGTTGCAGCGGCTTCCCACCTGCATCATTTTTATGTAAAATTCGGGGAGATCTCTTGATTCCACGGCCTTAGTCAATGGAACTCCTTTTGATAGATCCTTCTCCAATTTTTCGATTTCAGATTTGATCCGCCCGGATCTCATCGATTGGCACAGTTGTTTCAAACTCCCCTCCAACGGAATCCCATCCCGCAGCATTGCGCTCAACTGGCGATTGAAGAATGCAAATTCATCTAGATTCATAGTCCGCATACTCGTTTGTATTCTTGGAGGTCTGACAACCCCATTTCAAGAACCTCACGCGCGGATTTGCTGATTGCTTGATCGGGCTTTACAGCTTCAGCTCCAAGGGATCGAATGTGCCGACGCTTAGCATCGTCGGATTTGTACCATTCCACGATAGGCACACGGCCACAATAACCGGTTTTAAAGCATAGGTCACAACCATCACCCTGGCACGCGGCACAAAGCCTTCGTATCAAGATCTGATTCAGAATAAGAGCGACCGAGCTAATGACGGCGAACCGATCCTCACACATCATCAAAAGTCTCTCGTAGACGCCCTTGCATGAACCGGCATGAAGTGTGGAGATCACCATATGCCCGGTCATGGCGGCTCTCACCGCGATGCAGGCGGTCTCATCATCCCTGATTTCTCCTATGACCAGGATCTGCGGGTCCTGCCGAAGAAGATGACGTGCCGCTTTTGCAAAAGTCAGACCACGTGCCTCGTTTACTTCAGTTTGCATAACCCCTTCGATTATCTGTTCCGCCGGATCCTCAATCGTGATGATATGCCGCCCTCCCATCGCAGCCAAATAACGCACACAAGCATAAATAGTCGTCGTTTTACCACTTCCCGCAGGACCTGTCAGGAGCAGCAGCCCAGAGTTCCCCCGAAGAAACTGCTTTAGTTCCTGGAAAATTCCGTCGGAAAACTCCAATTCGTCCAAATTCCTATCCGCTACTTCTGAGAATAGTCTGAGAACTATTTTTTCGCCTGTGACGGTTGGGTAAGTGGCCACTCGAATGTCGTGCTTCGAACCGACATCAGACTTTTGAATGCGTCCATCCTGCGGTAGAGATTCCTGGTAGGTTTTAAGCTTGGCTAAATACTTGATTCTTCCAAAGACACGTTCCTGAATATCTGCTTCCAGCTCCCCGATCGGGGTCATTACACCGTCAATGCGAAATGATATCTGCGCGGTTCCATCACGGGTCTGAAAATGAATGTCACTGGCCCGCGCTTTCTGGGCGTTAGCGATGATTTCCTCGACTTTCCGTGGTGCCTCCCCTTCAGAATCCATAAGAATTCAAGCTATTAAAATCCAAGTGGAATTCAAGTTATAAAAACAATGCAACCCGGCCAGAGGGCTAATCTATTTGCACCCCTTTCAACAGAAAAACCGGTCGGAAGTTATTCCGACCGGTTAGGTATTGAGATTATGTGAAAAATTTAAAGTTCCCGGAAACTGGGATCTCTAGAGAACTCTCACGTTGGTTGCGCAGGGACCTTTTCGGCCTTCACCAATTTCAAATTCTACACCCTCTCCATCATTGGGGATATTCCCCTGGATTTCCGAATGGTGGAAAAATAAATCTTTTCGACCTTCTTCGGGTGTAATGAATCCGAATCCTTTTTCTTCGTTAAACCACTTTACTGTTCCTTGAGGCATCTGATTACTTTCTTTTACTGGTATTAATTGTACTGATTGAGTGAACTCTCAACAGGCGGTTGTAAAACTACGAAATTCTCCCGTTTTACGTAACTCATTCATCACGAACTCATTGCGCAGACCCCTTTCCGATTAAGGCGTAGGGCGTCCTTTATCTATCTTAATCTAAACGCGATTCAGATGTGATTAACGTAGTTTTTCAACCGGCTGTTAAGAGCCGGTGGGACTTTAAACACGAATTTTGAGGATTGCAATGAATTAGAAGGAAAAGAATACGAAATTCATTTTTGGGTCTCTTGAAGGATTCGGTAGACATATTTTCCAAGTAGATCCGTTTCCAAGTTGAGATTGTCACCAACTTTCCGGTTTTTCAGATTGGTTACTTTGATTGTGTGGGGAATGATCCAAATGGCGATACTTTGCTTTCGAACTTCTGCGACAGTAAGGCTGATTCCGTCGATGCAGATACTGCCTTTGAGCAGAATATATTTAATGAGTGATTTCGGGACGGTAACACTTAAATAGATGTCGGACCCTTTATTTCGTATTTGTAGAATTTTGCCAATTCCGTCCACGTGGCCTGTAACGAAATGACCTCCCATTCGGTCAGAAGCTTTGACAGCTCGTTCAAGATTGACCGAATCCCCGGTTTCTAGATATTGCAGATTGGTTCGAATCCAAGTTTCGTGAAGCAGATCGACTCGGACGGATAGGGACGCACCCGATTTCTTGATGTTAACGGCGGTCAGGCAGCATCCATTGACAGCAATACTGTCGCCTTTCTTTAGCTTTTTACCGCAGTTTTTCACCGAGAACTTTAATCGAATAGAATCCTCATTTTTTATAATAGAGAGGACTTTGCCGGTTTCTTCAACGATGCCAGTGAACATTTCTATCTGTTTTTTTGAGTTTTACGGAACCTTGATTTTTGCAGATAAATGGAGATCCTTGCCCAATCTTTTCCATCGGACATGGGTAAGGATATTTCTGGAATCAGCTGCATAGGGACTGAAATTTTCAATGGCCTTCACCGCATTCTTTCCACCTATGATCATTGGAGCATAATAAAAAGCGGCTTGGTTTACCAGATTTCCACCGAAAAAGGAGCCATGGATTCTCCCTCCACCCTCCACGAGTAAGCTGGTCACCGATTCTTCCCCCAATTTTGAAAGGACCCAATCCAGATCGATGTGATTATCTAGAAGTGGGGCCACCCAGACTTTAGCCATTTTACTCAATCGGTGGATTTTAACTGGGGAAGTTTTAGTAGAGAGAACCAGTATCGTTGATTCAGAGTAGGCATCATTTAAAACTTTGGCCGAGGAGGGGATCCTTCCTCGGGAATCTAATATGATTCGCAAAAGTGGTTTTTCTTTTTTCCAGCGAAGAGTGGAAAAAACGGGTCGGTAGGAAAGGCTGGGATTGTCTTTCAAGATGGTGTTGATGCCGACCAGAATCGCATCGCATCCTTGGCGGATCTTCATGGCATGTCGTCGGGATTCATCTCCTGTTATCCATTTGGAGTCTCCGGTCCGAGTGGCTATTTTACCGTCCAAACTCATGGCTGACTTTGCAATCACCCAAGGTTGTCGTTTTACGATCCAGTGATTAAAGGGATCATTGAGTTCAGTTGTCTTTTCTGATTCGACATTGATTGTGACACTGATTCCGTGCCGTCTGAGTAATTTGACGGATTTTCCTGTATGGTTTGGGTTGGGATCGATCGAACCGATAACAACTCTGGACACACCGGATTTCAGAATGGCATTCGTACACGGAGGTGTTCTGCCATCAGTGCAGCAAGGTTCCAGAGTAACATAAAGAGTGGTGTTTCTTGAAGAATGCCTTAACTGTGCGGCATTGCGAAACGCTTCAATTTCAGCGTGAGGGTTTCCAGCTTTGCGATGCCAGCCTTGGCCAATGATACGATTGTTCCTGATGAGGATCGCCCCGACCATCGGATTTGGAGAAGTGCGACCATATCCTTTCTCTGCCAATTTCAGAGCTTGCAGCATCCATTTCCGATCTTCATCGGAAGGAGTCATTTAACATCCAGTTCAGCTTCCTGAGGTGGAAAAAGAGCCATAGCGAATTCCTCGGCATGGAATGGTTGCAGGTCGTCCGGTTTTTCACCGAGTCCAACGAATTTAACTGGAATATCCAGTTCATTGTGAATGGCGAGTAGCATACCTCCTTTGCTGGTGCCGTCCAATTTTGTAACAACAAGACCGGTAATGGGAGCGATTTTATTGAATTCCACGGCCTGATTCATGGCATTCATCCCCGTACTTCCGTCGACTACCAACAGCACTTCGTGAGGTGCCTCGGGAATTTGTTTTTTGATGACCCGATGAATTTTCTGAAGTTCCTGCATCAGATTCTTTTTAGTGTGAAGCCGGCCGGCCGTATCAATGAATAGAAAATCCGTCGATTTGCTGAGTGCTGACTGGACAGCATCGTGTGCGACCGCGGCTGGATCGGCTCCGTATTCCCCGGCAATGACCGGTGTGCTAAGTCGGTTTCCCCAAAGCGTTAACTGTTCGATGGCTGCTGCGCGAAATGTATCGCAAGCGGCAAGCATGGCCGTTCCTCCTTCCATCTGAATTCGGTGTGCCAGTTTTGCGCAAGTCGTGGTCTTACCGCTGCCGTTGACTCCGATAACCGAAACTACGGTAAGACCGTTTGGATTCTTTTCTAACGGGTACTGTTTCTGCCGGAAACTTTTGAGCATTTGTTCCCTGGCAATCGTATTCACATCGACGGCATCTTTGCCTTGAGATTCAAAGGATTCCCGTACTGCGTCAATAATCTGCTGGGTCATTGTCATTCCCAGATCGGAAGAGATTAAAGCATACTCTAACTCTTCCAACACATCCGTGGTCATTTTGGGTGACCGCGTGATGATCCGTTTGATTTCAGACGTCAATTTTGAACTGGTTTTTGCCAGTCCTTCTTTAAATTTACTAAATAAACTCATCGGTAAAATATCAATTGTCAGCGGAAATCACTTCTGGACTTAAGGACTCAGAAAAAGGGGGGGTGATCGGCATAGGTTTGAGCCCTTTTCTTCAGGTCGGTGACAAACTGCATAGGAATCCTTACCGTGCCAATCAAGGGTTTTCCTTTGCTGTTTCCATGACAATCGGAGCCGCCGGTCGGCAGTAATTTGAGTTCTTTTGCTATGGTCTGATATTTCTCAGCCAATGAATTCTTCTGTTTTGAATGATGACATTCCAGGCCGTCGAGACCCATCTCAGCCAGTTTCGGGATCAATTTATCCTTTTTGTAGAGAACCGGGTGGGCAAGTACGGCCACCCCTCCGGCAGAATGAATCATGTCAATGGCGCTTTGTGCGGAAATCTTCTTTTTGGGCATCCATGCAGGTCTGTTCTTTTTGAGATATTTCTCAAAGGCTTCGTCAAAATTTCTACAAATACCTGCCTGGACCAAGGTCCGGGCAACATGAGGTCGTCCGGGAGATTTACAGGATGCATTTTCGAATACCAACTCAGGAGTGATGTCCACCCCGCAGTCGTTCAATCGTTCCACCATCTCGTAGATTCGCTTTTTTCGCGCTTCCTGACATTGAGAGACCAGTTCTAGAAACTCGGCATATTGGATATTCATGAGATACCCGAGAATGTGGACTTCGTTTGTTTCAATTTGTGCCGTCAATTCCACGCCCGGAATGAATTCAATGCCGTATTTGAGGCATTTCTTTTCCATTTCGTCACATCCTTCGACGGTATCGTGGTCAGTCAGTGACAAGGCGCTGAGCCCTACTTTATGTGCCAGTGCTGCGGATTCGGCAGGCGTGAAGGTCCCGTCTGAATATCGACTGTGCATGTGGAGATCGGCTGACATATGAAAGAATGGAAAAGAGCTGTTCAGCTGTTTTCGCCGAGTGAATCAGCAGGTTTTGAAGAGATTGATTCGAGTCTCTTCTCAGGTTGACTCCCAGCGTCTGACTTTGCAGTGGTGGCTTTCTCCTGGTTCATGATTTTGTCCAGTATGCCATTGACGAAGCGGCCACTGTCATCCGTTGAAAACTTCTTCACGATATCCACGGCTTCGTTGATACTGACTACCCAGGGAATATCTTCTCGATATAAGAATTCATAGACAGCCAAGCGGATGGCATTCCGGTCGACCACTGCCAATCGTTTCAGATCCCAGTTATCCATAGCCTGTTGAATCAGATGATCAATCTTCTCAATGTTTTCGAGAGTTCCTTTGATCAATGGCTTGGCAAAAATCTGAATGGCCGACTCCTCAGCGGAAAGGGGCGGGATTTCGATTTCTTCGCCCCAGGTGGCTTTGACTTGTGTGGATTCCACAGAGCTTCGCTGCTGTGTTTTCCAGAATTGCATCAAGGCTTGATCAATATCCTGATCCGAATTCAAGTCCGCTTGAAAGAGGAATTGAACGACGCGTTCTCTTGCTGATTTTCGAATGCCCATGGGGTTCTGCGAATCACTACGACTCAATCAATACTGTGGTATGGAGGAATCGATTTCCTGAGACCATGCGGTGATTCCGCCGCGAACACTTTTCACGTGCTTGAATCCCTGTTCCCTGAGAAAATGCAAGGCCTTCATGGATCTCACTCCACTCTTGCAGTGAATGTAAATCGTTTGATTGGGGTCCAGTTCAGTAAAACGGTTGTTCAACTGACTCAGAGGTAATTGTGCTACCTCGGATATATAAGCAATTTCGTATTCATCCGGTTCCCGCACATCGATTACCTTGATGTCCAGTGCCGGGTTGGTGAGTGCTTTCTGCATTTCTGATACTGTCACTTCGTCCGGATTTTCCGCCGGCACTTCCGGTTCATCCGGTATGCCGCAGAAATGGTCATAATCGATCAGTTCAGTAATGGTTGGGTTATCACCGCAAAGGGGGCAGGCTGGGTCCTTTCTCACTTTCACTTCACGGAATTGCATGTCCATGGCATTGAAAAGCAGCAATCGACCGATCAACCCCTTACCTTGACCTAGGATGACCTTGATCAACTCTGTGGCCTGGATGCATCCGATAATTCCGGGCAGCACTCCCAGGACGCCGCCTTCCGCACAACTGGGAACCATGCCGGGAGGCGGAGGTTCAGGGTAGAGGCAACGGTAACAAGGTCCTCCCAGTTCTGGTGCGAACACCGTTGCCTGTCCTTCAAACCTGAAAATCGATCCGTAAATATTCGGCTTTTTTGACAAAACCGCAGCGTCATTCATCAAGTAACGAGTTGGGAAATTATCAGTGCCGTCGATCACCGCATCATACTGTGAGACTAGCTCCATGGCGTTCTCACTGGAGACTCTTACCGGGTGAGGCACAAGTTCTGTGTTGGGGTTAATCGAATGCAGCGTTTTGATTGCCGACTCAATCTTGGGATGTCCGACATCTTCGAAACCGTGAAGAATCTGTCGTTGCAGATTGGATTCGTCCACCACATCGAAATCCACCAGCCCGATTTTGCCTATTCCGGCGGCGGCCAGGTACATGGTCACCGGTGAGCCGAGACCGCCGGCTCCGATACAAAGAACACTCGAAGAGCAAATCTTCTTTTGACCAGCCATCCCGACTTCGGGCAGAATGAGGTGCCGCGAGTAGCGGCGTATTTCATCATTAGTCAACTGCATAGTTTGATACACATAATAATAACGCTATCAGATCCGTTAATGTGAAAACCGGATCAGGAAAAAGATGTCCCATGGCCAATCAGCCTTTGATGCCGCCCAGGAACTAAGGGCGTTGTTGCCTCGAAAGTACGAACTCGCCGTCGTACTCGGCAGTGGATTCTATCCCATTTTGGAAAATCTTCAAGTGATTAAGGAGATTCCTTATTCGGTGATTGGAAATTTCCCGAAATCCACTGTGCCCGGGCATGCTGGGAAATTTGTTTGTGCAGAAGTGGAAGATACGCCGGTTTTATTCTTATCAGGTCGTTTGCATTATTACGAAGGTCATTCGATGCAGAAGGTGACTTTTCCTGTTCGAGTCCTGGCCGAGGCAGGTATCCGGCACCTTCTACTGACCAATGCAGCCGGGGGGATTCATCCCGATCTTGCCCCAGGAGACCTCATGGTGGTTAATGACCATATCAATTTTATGGGAGACAGTCCTTTGCGTGGAATGCCGGGTTCAGGATTTGCATCTCCTTTTGTGGATCTTTCCAATGCCTATGATCGACGCATGACCGATTTACTTGTCAAGGCGGGCCGCTTAGTTGGTCTAAAGATGCAGACCGGTATTTACTTGGCGGTTTCCGGACCCCATTATGAAACACCCGCAGAAATTCGGGTTTTCAGACAAGCTGGAGCCGACGCTGTCGGTATGAGCACAGTTCCGGAAGTTATTGTGGCCAATCATTGCAGCTTGCCCGTAGCTGCGGTATCATGTATCGCAAATCGATGCTCCGGCTTGAGCAGGAGTCCTCTTAATCACGAGGATGTGTTGGAGACGGTTGCTGGCGCGTCAGAAATGATTAGCCGTTTTTTTAGTTCTTTTGTTCGGCTCTATTCAAATTAATTCAGCTGGAAAGGATGGAATGAAGATAGACGAAGAAATGTTCATAAATCATCTGAGTTGGCCGGTTCTGGTTACAGATGAGTCCGGGTTCATTAAAGAAGCTAACCGGCTTGCCATTAAAAAGTTCGCTTTGAGAATTGCGGATAGGCCCTCGTTGGAAGCCACGATTTGGTCTAAAAGCAACCAGTTACGCCCCAATGATTTGCTGAATAAGGTCAAATCGAACGGGCAGTCGTGTTTTGATGTTTCCCTGACGGAAACAAAGAAAGGAGATCAGCGTTATCAACTATGGATCTCACCATTTACACAAGGAGGCGATTCGAGCCTTTTTCTGCAAGCCATTCCGATGGGTTCGGAATCGGATTCTAAAAACCAGGAAATTCCAGTTGTTAAACCGGTTGCAGGCATTGGTGTAGGCAGTGCCGTAAAGCAGAAGTTGGACTGTGCGATGCAATTGACACGGACGGTGGCGCTTGATTTCAACAATGCCCTGACCAGTATTCTCGGGCATACGTCCTTGCTCCTGGGAAGAAATACTGACGATGATTTAACTCGGCAATCCCTGATTCAGATTGAGAAATCAGCAGAAAAGGCTGCAGAAATAACCAATGATCTGGCGGCTTTCAGTCGTCAGGAAAAAGACGGTCCTACCCGGGTTTCAGGAAATATTCACGATCTCCTCCACCGGACTATCGAGATTTTCGAATCCTCTAATCAGCCTAAAATCAATTGGAATTTGAACTTGGAGGATGAGTTATATGCGGCAAAATTTGATGAAGCAAAGATTCAGTTGGCCTTGATGCGGGTTTTTGAAAACAGCCTTGAAGCAATGGGGTCAGAGGGGTGGGTCAGTATCACTTGCGGTAATAGGGTGGTTGACAGTGCCTTCAACGAAGGCGAAGTTGTCATCAATTCCGGACGCTACGTTTATATTTGCATTGAGGATAATGGAAAGGGAATTGCTCCGGAAGACCTGCCAAGGGTGTTCGAACCTTTTTTCAAGACGAAAACTGCTTCTAAGAACCGTGGTCTTGGTTTGGCCTGGGTATATGGGATTGTGACCAATCATGGTGGAAACGTTGCCATATCCAGTGAAGTCGGGCAGGGAACCTCCGTCAAAATCTACCTTCCGGCTGAAAAGACACTGGTCAAAAAGGGGGGGCCTTCAGATGAAATGTATGCCGGAAATCAAAAAATTCTCATGGTCGACGATGAAGAATTACTTTTGACGATGGGCCAGACCGTTTTATCCTCCTTCGGTTATGATGTTGTAACCACCACGGCCGGACAGGAAGCTGTCGAGATTCTTTCCAAACCGGACTCAGAGATCGATTTAGTCATTACCGATATGGTGATGCCCCATATGAGTGGAAGAGAATTAATGGAACGTATCAAACAGATTTCTCCGGATATGCCAATTATCTGTTCCAGCGGTTATGTCCGACCGAGTTCAGATCAGGAGGATTCTGATTATTTTCTGAAAAAACCCTTTACCAGTCAGGATCTCCTACGAAAAGTAAAAAGACTTCTTTCCTGAAGCTCTGCTTGGATTACATTAGTTGACTTAATCATTGAATTAGGTTTAACTTTCCTTATGCAGATCGAAAGTCTCAAGGTTTTCTGCGATTTGGCGGAAACCGGGAGTTTTACCAAAGCAGCGCAAATAAACAGCATAACTCAGTCAGCTGTGAGTCAGCAAATGACTTCGCTGGAGAAGCAGTTTAAGTCGGTTCTGATTGAGCGAAGTAAAAAACGGTTTCGACTCACGCGGGAGGGTCAGGTGCTGTATGATTACAGCAAGCAGATGATTCAGATCTATGTTTCTCTGCTGAGCAAACTACAGGAAATCAAGAATGTCATATCCGGAACAATTAGGGTGGCAACGATTTATAGTGTAGGTCTTCACGATCTGCCTCCTTACATCAAAAAGTTTCTGAAGACCTATCCCACCGTTCATGTGCATGTGGAATACCGACGTTCCAATCAGGTTTACGAGGATGTGATTGGAAATGTCGTGGATCTTGGGTTGGTAGCTTATCCGAACAGGGACAGTAAAATTGAAGTTGTTCCGCTAAGGAAAGATAAACTGGTATTGGTTTGTCACCCCGAACATGAGCTTGCTTCGGCACAAACTGTCAGTCTTGATGCCTTGTCCGGGCAGCGTTTCATAGGGTTTGAACCGGATATTCCAACTCGTAAAGCAATTGATAAAATTTTGAAAGATCATGGGATCGAAGTTAAAACCGTCATGGAATTCGACAATATCGAGACGGTGAAAAGAGCGGTTGAAATTGATGCAGGAATATCAATCGTACCGCAGAGAACCGTTGAACAGGAAGTTGCCAAACAAACCTTGAAAAAAGTGGAAATCGAAAATGAAGAGTTCTGCCGTCCGTTGGCAGCGATCCATAAGAAGAATAAAGTGCTTTCACCTGCCATGAAGCAGTTCATCGCCATACTTAGTGTCCGAGAGAAAACGACCTGTTTCAAACAATCGTGAAATTTCTGATGTTTCTGGACCGGCAGATTGGTCATCAACGACTTAAAATTTCCATTTTCTGCCCGTCG